>NZ_JBHXTC010000063.1:0-40835 GCF_042677605.1 Streptomyces sp. NPDC127106
ACTTTCACACCCACCCCCCGCCAACCGCGATGACGCGTGGTCTGGTGGGCTGGGTTTTGTGTAAATCAGCCGGGGGGGGGCCGCGGCGGGGCCCACCCACTCCCCGTGCTTCGCACGGGGAGTGACGCTTCGTCCGCTGCGCTTCCGAAGCGGTAGGACTACGTCCTACGCCTGGGCCTTCGCTTCGCTTGGCCCAGGCCGGCGGGTCCGCTGCGCTCCCCCGCCTCAACGGTCCTTCCGGCTGCGCCTCCAGGACCGTCTGGCCCGCTAGCGCGGGCCTGGCTGGCTGGCGGGTGGTGCCTGTCTGGGTTTGCGGGAACTGTTTCTGGGTGATGCAGCATGTAGGGTTGGCAGAAGGTAGGGACACCCCTTCTGGTGTCCTGGGTGGAAGGTGGGGGTCTCTGTGGGTAATGCGATGGCATATCCGGTCTACCGGAGTGAGGGCGGGGATGTGGCGGCGGTGATCGCCGTGGCCGTGTCTCTGGTGGGGTGTGGGGAGCTGTCGGAGGGGGCGAGTGTCGACCTGGATGCCGAGTTGCTTCGGGTCGAGGACGTCGTGGGGGCGCGCGAGGTGTTCCCGCAGGGCTGGTTCTCGGGAGGCGGTGAGCATTTCCGGGGGGTCGACCTTCCGGATGACGCCACGGTGCTGGCTCGTCTGCTGCCGATGACGCTCTCGGCCGTGGAGCCGGTGGAGGGTGATCTGCTGGACAGAGCGCCGGAGGTGCTGCGTCAGGCGGGGTGGGGGCAGATCGCGTGGATGGCGCTCAGTTGGCCGGCTGTGCCGGAACTCGGCCTGGGTCCGGAGCATGCGCGGACCGGAGTACAAGCGTGCTTCGGGACCGACGCCAACCACGAGCCGGCCCAGGGCCACACCGTGTACGTCCACGTCCGGCCCGGGGAGGATGAACGGGCGCAGCACCTCGCCCAGCAGATCGGACACGACGTCATAGGGCCTGGGGAGCACGGCTGGTGAAGAACGGCTGAATAAGGAACGGGGTTCGAGCGGTAGAGCAGCCCGTCCGCAGTGTGCTGATGACGGTGTGCTGATGACGGGCTGGAGAGGGTGGGTGGCTGTGTCGGAGAACGCCGGAATTTCGTACGAGGACTGCTCGATCTATGTGGATGCCGCAGACAGCTCGACGGTCATCGCCTGGCTGAAGGAGCGTCTCGGCCCCGGAGAGGATGCCCGCGGCCTGGTGGTGGGGCCGCTGCGGGTGAGCAGCGCCTGCAATGACTACTCCACGGGCAGGAAGGCGCACCCTTTCGAGTTCGTCGAGTGGCCCACGGTGGTGGAGTGCGAAGCGCCCGCGGGAGTGGAGCCCGGTGCGGTGGTGGCCGCGGTCACGGCTGTGCTGGAGACGCTGTGGTGTGGAGGGTGGGAGGCTGTGGCGGCGTGTGACTTCGAGGACGAACTGCCGGCCCACGGGGGAAGGGATCGCTACCCCCTGCCGTCCCCCTCGGGGAGCCTGCCGCATGCAAGAACGGGCTGATGGCAAAGCCTGCTGGTGCGGGGTGGGAAAAGGAAAAGGAAATCGGTGTGATTCAGCTCCGAGAACACCAGGCTGACCAAAAGGCGGCTTTTCGTAAATGGGTAGGATTTCCTACAAGATCATTTGTGCCCGCTGAAGGGGCCCGTGCCATGGGGGTATCCGCGACAGGGTCCGGGAAGACGATCACAGCCGCCGCGAGCGCTCTGGAGTGCTTCCCCGAGGGCCGGATCCTCGTCATGGTGCCCACCCTGGATCTGATCGTGCAGAGCGCGCAGTCCTGGCGGCGGGTCGGGCACCGGGCGCCGATGGTTGCGGTCTGCTCGGTGGACAGGGACGAGGTCCTGGAGCAGCTGGGGGTGCGTACCACGACGAACCCGATCCAGCTCGCGCTGTGGGCGGGGTCCGGGCCGGTGGTCGTGTTCGCCACGTACGCCTCTCTCGTGGACCGCGAGGACCCCGCTGACGTCACTGGCCGTGGGACTGTTCCTGGGCCGTTGGAGTCGGCTCTGGCGGGCGGGGAGCGGCTGTACGGGCAGCGGATGGCGCCGTTTGACCTGGCCATTTTGGACGAGGGGCACATGACGGCCGGAGACATGGGACGGCCGTGGGCGGCGATCCACGACAACAGCCGGATCCCTGTCGACTTCCGGCTCTACCTGACCGCCACCCCGCGGATCCTCGCCGCGCCCCGGCCGCAGCGCGGGCGGGACGGGCGGGAGCTGGTCGTCGCGTCGATGGAGGACGACTCCCACACGTACGGCACCCGGATTTTCGATCTTGGGCTGGCGGAGGCGGTGGAACGCTCGATCCTCGCGGGGTTCGAGATCGACGTGCTGGAGATCCGCGATCCCGACCCGATCCTCGGCCTGTCCGAGGACGCGCTGCGGGGCCGGCGCATGGCCCTGCTCCAGGCCGCACTGCTGGAGCACGCGGCGCAGCGGAATCTGCACACCACCATGGTGTTCCACCAGCGGGTGGAAGAAGCCGCGGCGTTCGCCGAGCAGATGCCGGCGACCGCCGCCGAGCTGTACGCCGCTGAGGCCTCCGCGGCGGCGCTGGCCGAGGCGGAGGAGCTGCCCGCGTCGTCGATCGACGCAGGGCTGTACGAGCTCGAGCCGGGTCGTCACGTGCCGCCGGAGCGGGTGTGGGCGGACTGGCTGTGCGGGGACCATCCCATCGCGCACCGGCGTGAGGTGATCCACCAGTTCGCCAACGGCATCGACGCCGACAGCCGGCGGGTGCACCGGGCGTTTTTGTCCTCCGTACGCGCCCTCGGGGTCGGGGTCGACATCACCGGGCTGCGCGGGGTCGAGGCCGTGTGCATCGTCGGCTCGCGCAGCTCACAGGTCGACATCGTCCAGAACATCGGACGCGCCCTGCGCCCGAATCCGGACGGCAGCGTGAAGACGGCGCGGATCATCATCCCGGTCTTCCTGCAGCCCGGGGAGGACCCGAAGGACATGGTGGCCTCGGCCAGCTATCAGCCTCTGGTCGACATCCTCCAAGCCCTGCGCTCCCACTCGGAACGCATGGTCGACCAGCTCGCCTCCCGCGCCCTGACCCGCGGTACCGAACGGCTGCGCATCCACGTCCACCCCGCCGGCGCGGCCGGCCCGGAGAACGGGGACATGCCCGAGGAGACCAGCCAGGCGCAGAAGGAGGTCGACCGGGTCACCCAGGTCGTGGTCAACTTCGCCTCCCCCCGCGACGCCGCCGACATCGCCGCCCTCACCCGCTGCCGCGTCATCCGCCCCCAGTCCCTCGTCTGGCTCGAGGGCTACCAAGCCCTCATCCGGTGGCGTGCCGAGAACGGCATCACCGGGTTGTACGCCGTTGCCTATGACGTCGAGACCGAGGTCGGCGTCACGAAGGATTACCCCCTGGGCCGATGGGTGCACCAACAGCGGAAATCCTTGCGGGCCGGTGAACTCGACCCCCACCGCAAACAGCTCCTCGACGACGCCGGGATGGTGTGGGAACCCGGCGACGAAGCATGGGAGAACAAACTCGCCGCACTCCGCTCCTACCACCGGGCCACCGGACACCTCGCACCCCGACAAGACGCCCTCTGGGGCGAAGGCGACGGGGACGGCGAGCAGCTGGCCATCGGACAACTCCTCGCCAACCTCCGCCGCAAAGACGGCCTCGGCAAAGACCCGAAGCGCGCGGAGACCCGGGCCGCGCAACTCGCGGAGATCGACCCGGACTGGAACTGCCCCTGGCCCCTCGACTGGCAACGCCACTACAAGGTGCTCGCCGACCTCGCCGCCGACGAACCCGACGGGGTACTGCCTGCCATCGAGCCCGGAGTGCTGTTCGAGGGCGACGACATCGGACGATGGCTCCAGCGGCAGAAGAACCCTGGCACGTGGGCGCAGCTGTCGAGCGATCAGCAGGAACGGCTGTCGAAGCTGGGCCTACAGCCCGACCAGGCCCCGGCCCCCGCCCCGACGGCAAGCCACACGGCGAAGGGGCCGAGTAAGGCGCAGCAAGCCTTTCAACGCGGCCTCACGGCCCTCGCCCAGTGGGTCGAGCGGGAAGGCAATCGGCCGGTCCCACGCGGCGCGGTCGTCGAGATCGAGGTCGATGGCCAGGACGAGCCGGTGCCGGTGAAGCTTGGCGTGTGGGTCTCGAACACCAAGTCGAGGCGGGACAAGCTCACTCAGGAGCAACTCGTTGCCCTTCGGGAGCTCGGTATCGCTTGGGCATGACTCTGGCACCGACCCATTGGTGCGCTAACCAGACAGCGCCGAGCCCGCAGTCCCCAAGGGAACGCCTGCCGGGACTGCGGGTTGCGGATTCGACTGGTGTCTCAGCTGCTGTCGCCACTCTGATCAGTTTCTGTGTCCGGGGCCTCTTGCCCGGCGGTCGCTTCTGGGACGAGGCGATCGGTGTCCGACAGTTTTAGCGCGCGGTGAACTCCCGAAATGGGCGGGGGATCGTTGTCCGCCACGATGATCTGCAGGTCATCGATATGCTGGAGGGCAGCGCTGAGCAGGGTGGTGTACATCTTGCGTAGCCGCTCGAGATCGATGCCTTCGTGGCCGACGTTGTTGCTGAGGCCGTCGATGATCAGGATGTTCGGGAGCGGAATGCTGTTGTCACGCAGGGCAACAAGTTGGTGTGCGAGGACGTGCGCCACGTTGACGAGGACTTCCACTCCCTGAGAGCCGAGGTCTGAGAAGGACCGGCCGTCGACGATGGGCAGGTACGTCTTGCGACTGATGTACGTGCCTGCCGGTTCTTCGAATCGTGGGGTGTCGAAGGCGCGGAGGATCGTCTCGAAGGCTTCGTCGAGTTTCCGCAGTCGTTCTTGGACGGCAGGGTTGCTGTGCCTGGAAGCGTCGATGCTCGCGTTGAGAGATTCTTGTTCCTGCTCAAGCTCGGCGATGCGGCGTGCCTGCTTCTGGGAACGCTCGTACAACGACAGGGCTTGTTCCAGGCTGATCAAGCGTTCTTCAAGCCGGGCTTGTTCGGCGGCGGTGGCGCGGATGCGGTCGGTCTGATCGCTGACGAAGGCTGACGTGGCTCGGTCTAGCTGTGCTCCGAGGTCGTTGCGGAGACGGGCGTGGCCTGCGCGTGCGGCCTGGAGTTCTTCGATTCTTTTCGTGCTGCGCTCGATGAGTTGCTTGGTTTCCGAAACCTGCTCGATCACCCGGTCCTGCTCGCTGGCGAGGGATGACGGTGCCGCGGTCTGCGGAGGGGTCTGCAGGCACAGTCGGCAGGTGTGGTCGTCACCGCGCTCTGGGATGCCGGACCCGCAACGGGGACAGGTGTGGAACTCGAAGTCGTTGAGAAGCCGTTCCGCGACGAGTGCGCGGGTGAGGCGACGGCTTTGGGCGATGAGCTGGTCGTGTAGCTCACGCAGGTTGGCTACCGCCGCAGATTCTGCGGCGGTAGCCATGTCGATGCGCGCGAGTTCGCTTTCAGCATCAGCAATCCGAGAGCGCAGGGTCACCGTGGAAGGGTCGGTGAGCTCACTCGTTAGTTGCTGATCCGCTGTGCGTGCCGCCCGAAGCTTGGTCTCAGTGGCTGTGCGCTGCACCTCCAGCTGGGCTTGTGAGCCGAAGGCTGTCTCAGCCAAGAGTCGTTCCAGGGTGACGGAGTCCGCAGTGAGGGCCTTGAGCTCCGTGGACACTTCGCGAAGCCGTTCCCGAAGTCCGGTGGATTCAGGGTCATGGATGCCGTACAAAATCTCGAAGACGTAGCGGCGTTTGATGTTCTTCGCGTGGTTGTCAGCGGTGCCGAAGACAGAAGCGTCGATCTCCTTCTGTCTCAGGACGCAGTACATGAGGTAGTCGCTTGCCGTCACGGGGACAAGCGGGCTCGTTTGGTCGGTTGGGGCTCGCGGCACCTTGATGCGAGGCAGGCCGAGGCGGTCGAGGAGCCAGTCGCGGAAGGTGTGGTCGTAGCCGGCCTGGAGTTCGCTGGCCGGCAACCGCCAGGCTTCCTCTTGGCCTCCGATCTCGGCGATATCGACCTTGGCGGTCGTCGTGGTGACAAGGGGCCGGACGATGCGGAAGCGGCGGTCGCCGATGAGTACGGTGCCGGCCATGGTGCGCCCTCGGAGCTCGGGGACGACGCTTACATCGGCGCCGAGCAAGGCCCGAAGGCAGCTGATCGTCGCCGTCTTACCGCCGCTCATGGCGCCAGTAATGGCGTTCATCCCACGCTCGAACCGGATGCGGCGGCTGGTTCCGACCAGGTGCAGTTCTTCGATCCGGATTCTCACAGCTGTGTCCCCCAGTCCGCCTCGACGATGTCGGGGAACGCTCGATAGATCATGTCTTTGAGAGTGGTGCCGGTGAGGTTGAAGTGCCGGCGCAGGAGCCGGGCCCGATCGCGTACGGGGCGCCAGCTTTCGGATTCGGCAAGGGCTTGCGCAACCGCTCTTCCGGCTGGCGTGGTGCGGTAGGTCGCGACCGCGTTCTCGTGCTTGGGCTCGATGAGGCTCTTGCCTGTCAGAGCACCAAGGAGGGCGTAGTAAGCGGGGTCCCAGGGGCCATAGCGATAGCGGATCATGCTCTGCTCGATGGCTCCTGTCAGCCACGGATCGTCGCCTGGGTCGGCGTCGGGTCGGCGCTCGGCCATCAGATGGTTGAAGTGCTCGGGGTAGCGCAGGAGAAAGTCAAGTTTGGCGAGCTTCATCCTGCCTTCGATGCCTTTGGATGCTGCTGTCTCGGAGAAGGCGTCGATGAGGATAAGAAGCCTGGCTTGGGCGTCAGCGGAAGGAGGGAGTCCGTCTGGATACTCCGGGGGCGCGGTGGGGGGCGGGGCGATATCAGACAGGAGACTCATGGCCAGTCCCCCAGTCGAAACGGCATTCGTCGGAGATGGCGCACGCCCGGCCCATGAGCAGCACGCTGTCCCGGGCATAGAGGGGCCAGCGGTCGTGGGTAGCGGCGCTGGTTTCGAGAGTGGTCTGGAGGCCGTCGAAGATGGCGTTCGCTGGGCGAGGATCTGCCGCGTGCCTGCGGATGGTACGGCGCGCGACCAGCAGCAGCCGCTCGTCCAGGTCCGCCTCGATGGCCGGGTCAGCCGGCCACGTGCCCAGGGACTGCTGCTTCATACGGTGAATGTCGGCATGCGCGCGGACCATCTGAGCTTCCTGGATTACATCGTCCGTCGCCGCGCCCCGGCGTAGCTTGCGGACCAACGCTGTCTCGACTCCGCTGAGACGCTGCGATACATCAGTCAGCAGTACGTGGTCAGGGCGCATCAGACGCTGTCGGAGGTCTGCGACGGTGCCGGGGCCGATGCGCTTCCTCAACAGTTTCGCGGGCAGGTCCTGCACTGCTAGCTGCTCGGCCCACCGCGGGCCCAAACGGCCCTGCATTGCCTCCCGGGTACGGCGTACGAGTTCGGTGTAGAGGCCGGTGATCTCCGCACCGGTCAAGGACGGGCCGAGCTCGTGGAGGAAGGCGGTGTTGCGCAGCTCGATGTCCTCGCGTCTGGGCAGTTCCCGGATGCGGACCAGGCCCAGGAAGGCTGAGACCTCCTTAACGTCAGCCTTCAGGTGGGCTGTCACCCGCTCCAGGCACCGCTCGTTATCCGCCCCTCCCCCATGTGCGAGAGCGGTGACGAGTGCGTCGGCGGGATCGAGGTAGCCCTCCAGCCCAGCTGTGAGCCCGTATGAGAGCGCCTGGTCCTTCACCGCCCCGTACGTGCGCCACAAGCTCTTCAACGGCCCTTTGGCGAGAACGTCCGTAAGCGCCCAGGGCGTGGTCGTGTCCCGTGTCTTGATCTGCTGAAAATCCCAGAAGAGGCCGCCCTTGGTCTGCTCCTCGCTGCCGCGGGCAACGATGACGTCCTCGATGTGCTCGCAGGTCACATGGCGTACCGGCTCGTCAGCGAGCATTTCCAGGATGGCCTGCGCAGCCACATGAACCTGATACTCGTACCGCCGCAGCGTGACCGAACCAGAATCGTCCGGAGCAACGGTCTCAATCGGATCAGCCATATACCCCCCAGCCCACTCTCCCCAAGCACGCAGCGTAAGCGGTACAACACTGGCCAGTCGATCACTTCGACGGAACTCGTGGAGCCACTGTTCCCTCACTGGGGACGCGTCCCTCTTCGGCGGACGCCTACGGCTCGGGCCTCCAGCTCATTACCACCGACAACGACACCGCCCTCTGGCCGGACGAAGCCTTCAGCACCATCGAAGTCGACTACGCCTGCCCATGGTTCCCAGCGTCACTCGCCCGGCCCAGCCACACCGGGACGCGCTGAAGACGAGGTACCAGGCATAGTCGCGCCGCCCCCTACGTTGACCCGGCGGTGCCGGTCGCGCCCGGCGAAGGCGGTGAGACTGCCGAACGGATCCGGTGATCGACTCGCATTTCGTTGGCCAGTGAGGAGAAGTGGCGTGCACAGTCGGGATGGTCGCGCAGCGCTCCTGCGACTGATCCGGCGACATCCCCTGTCAGGGTGCGCAGCCAGGGCCTGATCTCATCCTGCGGCCTCCACTGGTCCCACAAGGCGTCCCAGGTGAAGGCGCCGTTGCAGCAAACTTCCAGAAGATCCAACTGCGCAGCATTAGCGGCGTGGCGTGCGACGGTGAACAGCCACAGGATGACGGCGTCGACTTCACCACGCTCTATTGAGCGGTGTGTGCCCAGAAGGTCGGGCATCGCCCGGACAATCTCAAGGGCTCGGGGAGGGTCAGCCAACAACGCCGGCATGAGCGCCACAGGATCAACATTGAGAAGTACGTCGCAGTACAGAGCAGCGTCGTCGGGGTGGGCAGCCGCCAGAGCCACCAACTCCTCTGAGGCATTCGCTGCTCCATCGTTCAAAGCATCACGGAGCGTTTCGGCATGTACTACGGGCGGCGTGGGGGGTGTGTCGATCTCCTGGGCGATGAGGTCAAGGAACGCTTGCACCGTTGCCGGCCGTCTCCCGGGGTCCGTACGCGTTGCTCCTCGGACAACCGCGCGCCAGGGTCCAGAGTCCGGTATGAGTGGAATATTCTGCTGCGGGTTCCTGCGTGTGACCGCCCAGCCGATCAGCTGCCCCAAGCTGTAGACGTCAGTCGGCGGACCGGCACTGTGGGCATCGAAGCTCAACTCCGGAGCGGCAAAGCCCTCAGATCCCATGCTCGCCCCAAGCCGGGTGCGCTGCGCATGCGTGGTCTGGCCAGGCGGACGACGCACAATGCCCCAGTCGGCAAGAACCCATCGCCCATCAAGCCGAAGTACGTTAGACGGCTTGATGTCCCGATGTATCCATCCGTGGGGGGCGCCCGGTGCCTGCATCCCATGCGCAGCGATCAGCACCGAGCACAGGCTCTCAATCAGGTCCCGTAGTACGGCCGGATCCTTGAGGTCATCGAGGCATTCCGTTGCGACAGCCTGCGCCTTGGGCATGACGAACCACGTGCCGTCGGCGCTGGCGTCCCAGACCGGCATTACATTCGGGTGGTCGCTCAGAAGACGGCCCACCTCGATCTCACGGGTCATCCGGGCTTTCTTGTCGAGGTGCGGGTACTGGCCGCGTAGCTTCTTGAGGACGACGGGCGTGCCGGTCGGCTTGTGCGTCGCATAGAAGACGTCAGCCATGCCGTCCTCTTGACGGTGGAAGGGGAACTTCTCGCAGTCATAGTCCTTGCGCAGACCGCGTGCCTCGTACGGGGCTGCTGCGCCACTCCGCACTTCACTGATCTGCGCTGTGTCGACTCCTCGGCGCTGTGAGAAGCCGGTCAACAGCATGCGATCAGGTAGTTGCAGGCGCTGTCGGATGTCGGCAACCGCGCTGGGCCCGATGCGCTTCCCCAGCAGCCCCGCAGGCAGGTCCTGCACTCCTGACTGCTCAGTCCACCGAGGATCCAGGCGGCCTTGCATCGCCTTCCTGACACGGTGCACTAGCTCGGCGTAGAGACCGTCAATTTCCGTACTGCTCAAAGGCGAGCCCAGTTCGTGAAGGAACGCGACGTTGCGCGCCTCGATGTCTTCACTCCTGGGAAGTTCCTGGATGCGGATCAGGCCCAGGAAGGCAGAGACCTCCTTGACGTCAGCCTTCAGGTAGGAAGTCACCCGCTCCATGCAGTGCTCGTTGTCGGCCCCCTCTCCGTGCGCAAGAGCAGTAACGAGCTCGTCGGCAGGATCGAAGAATCCCTCAAGGGCAGCCGTCAGCCTGTAGGAGAGTCCCTGGTCTTTCAACGTTCCATGCGTACGCCACAAGCTTTGCAACGGCCTCTTTGCGAGCACGTCTCTGAATGCCCAGGGCGTGGCCCTTTCCCGCATCCTGATCTGTTGAAACTCCCAGAACAGACCGCCCTTGGCCTGCCCCTCACTGCGGGCGATGATGACGTCCTCGATGTACTCGCATGTCACATGCCGTACTGCCTCATCAGCGAGCATGTCCAGGACGGCCTGTGCAGCCACATGAGCTTGGTACTCGTAGCCTCGCAGTGTCACCGAACCCGAATCGTTCAAGGCAGCAGTCGCAATCGGATCAACCATGTACCCCCCAGCCCACTCTCCCCAAGCACGCAGCGTAAGCGGTACGACATTGGCGAGTCGATCACTTCGGCGGAACTCGTGAAGCCAGCATGTTCATCCCTCACCGAGGTCTCCCTCTTCGGCAACGGATCACGGTGCGTTCACCCGTTCAGGGTGGGAGCAGCCAGATCACGTACCCGGCCGCCCGGCATGCATTTGGCTGTCAGAGGTGAGGCGACAAAGCTGCGGTGCAAGCGGAGAGTGCGCGGAGGGAGCCGACGATCACCTGGTGGCGCGCTTCGTCGATCCTGCGGGCGGTGAGCGGCTGATGCGCTGGCGAGACGTCGCGCAAGGTATCGCTTTGGAGGACTGCAGCCCGGTGCGGCCCTTTCCCGTGCGTTCTGGCCGTCGTTTTGCGCCTGGTTGGTGGTGGTCGGCAACGACCCGGCGGCTGGTGCACTACGGGTCTGGTGTCATACGGAACCAGGTGATGCTACTGGACCGGGATCCTTCGGTCGTGGCCATTGCATGCCGCCCGGTGGAATTCACCTGGCGTAAGCGTGACGGAACCTGGGTGCGGCACGCACCGCATCTGATGGCCCGGCTCGCGGACGGCAGAGGTCTGCTGGCGGACTGCGCCGGGCACGGGGACATCTCACCGCGCCTGGCCTGTCGGGCGGCGGTGATGGAGGCCGCGGCCGCGGCGGTGGGGTGGCAGTACAGGGTTCTGCGCCCTCCGGATCCGGTTCTGGCGGCCAATCTGCGCTGGCTGGCCGGGTACCGGCACCCCCGCTACAGGGGCTGCGAAATTGACGGGCGCGCGGCCGAGGTTTTCAGGCGACCGCGGCCTCTGATCGAGGGGGTGCGTGAACTCGGCGATCCTGTGCAGGTCTTCCCGGTGGTCTTCCACGCGCTGTGGCACGGCAAGTTGTCGGTCCCCCTCGAGGTGCCCTTGCACGAGCGGGTGACCGTGACGGCGGACCGCCCCGGACGGGGGCAGGTGTGAGCGGCACAGTGCTGGAGCCCGGAACACAGGTGCGTTTCGCGAAGCGGACCTGGACGGTGGTCATGCTGGAAGGGTCATGCGTACGGCTGGTCGACTCGGACAACTCCGTGGCCACGGTCCTGGCGAACTTCCTGTTCGCCGACCCCGGCTTCGAAGTGGTGGGCGCCCCGCAGCGCGGGGTGCCATCGTTCGGGCTCCTGGAGGAGCTGCCGGAGCAGGTGCGGGCGCGTGCGTATGCCTGGGAGCTGCATGTGCGTGAGGTGGAGACCGGGTGCCCCCTCCCGGGTCAGGACCAGGTGCCGCGTGCCGAGTTCGATCCGGCCCGGCGCACCATGGCGGAGCGGGAGGAAGCCAAGGCCGCCGAACTGACGGCGGCCGGGCAGCCGACCAGTGCGGTGACGGTGCGGCGGATGCGGGCCCGCTACCGGGAGCAGGGCCTGTGGGGGCTGGTGGACGGCCGGGCCGCCCGGCGGCGCTCTCCGGTGGGCCGTGCGGACGAGCGGGTGGTCGCCGCGATCGAGCAGGCGCTTGTTGCGCAGCGGGAGCGGTCGACCGGGACGCTGAGCCGGCTGCGGCGCACCGTCGGCTGGATTCTGGAGGACGCCCACGGTGTGGGGACGGTGAAGGTGCCGCCGGCCTCGACGTTCAACCGGCTGGTGCACGCCCTCGCGGACCGTCAGGGGCTGCTGGGGACAGCGGCGCAGCGGCGCCGTCATTCCTCACGGCCGGCTCCGCCGTTCACCCCAACGGTGGCGCTGCGGCCCGGTGAGCTGGTGATGCTGGACAGCACCCCTTTGGACGTGATGGTGGTCTTGGCCGACGGGGTGGTGGGTAAGGCCGAGCTGACGATGGCCCTGGATGTGGCGACGCGCAGTATCTGTGCGACCGTGCTGCGGCCGATGGGCACCGGGTCGGTGGATGCGGCGGTTCTGCTGGCGCAGATGGTGACGCCCATGCGGATGCGCCTGGGGTGGGAAGAGGCGCTGGCGATGTCGCGCTCGGTCATCCCGTACGAGCGGCTGGTGTCGTTGGACGCGCGGCTGGAGGGTGCGGCAGCCCGTCCGGTGATCACACCGGAGACGGTCGTCGTCGACCAGGGCCGAGTGTTCATCTCCGCCTCGTTCACCGCGGCGTGCGACAGCTTGGGGGTGTCGGTGCAGCCGGCGCCGCCAGCCAACGGTCCGGCCAAGGGGAACGTCGAGAGGACGTTCCTCACCATCGGCCACCGGTTCTCCCAGTATGTAGCCGGCTACACCGGCTCCGACGTCACCCAGCGCGGCAGCAAAGTCGAGGGGGAGGCGTGCTGGACTCTTCCCCAGGTGCAGGACCTGCTGGATGAGTGGCTGATCGCGGACTGGCAGCACCGCCGACACGCGTCGCTGCGCCATCCGTTGGCCCCGAAGCTCGCGGTGTCGCCGAACGAGATGTGGGCCGCGCTTGTCGGCGTGACGGGCTATGTTCCGGTGCTGCTGGGTCCGGAGGACTACATCGAGCTCATGCCGGTCAAGCGGCTGGGCATCAACGACTACGGCATTCGCTTCGACTACCGCACCTACGACCACGAGGTCCTCAATCCGCACCGCGGGTACAGGTCGGCGGCCGGGGACGGGATGTGGGAGATCCACCACAACCCTTATGACCCTCAGCAGATCTGGGTGCGGCTGCCCGATGGCTGGGAGGAGGTGCCGTGGATCCACAAGGAGCGTGTCAGCCTGCCCTTCACCGACTTCACCTGGCGGCACATCCGCGCAACCGTCGAGCGCCGCGGTGACCGCGACGAGCACGAGCAGCAGCTCGCCCAGGCCTTGGACCGTCTCCTGCGGCGGGCCGGCAACGGTGAAGGCACCCGCCGTGAGCGGACCGTCGCAGCAAGAGCCGGCGCCGCAGCGTCCCTGGCCGGGCCCGCCCCGCACCAGCAGGAACCGCTCGACCTCCTCACTGCCCCGACCCTCTCCTACGGCCTGGTCGGCGCCTTCACCCCATCCAGCCCCGATGAGCACGACGGCGAGGATGAACCAGCGGGTGAGGAATTCGAGGACAACTGGGACGAGGACGACGACCCACTCGGCACGCCAGACGATGCCGGCGACGGCCCCGCCGACGACGAACAGCTATCAGGGCCAGCCGCAGTCCTCCGCCCGTCCCGGATCTACGATGCCCGCCAGGAGGCGACCCAGTGGTAGCAGCTGTTGAAGACAGTCCTGTACCAGATGAGGAGCAGCAGATGGCGGCGTATGCGCCGCCGACCACGCGAGAGGGCTGGCAGCAGTTCGTCGGCACTCCCCCGCTGCAGCCCCCGCCCGCCGCCGGCGAGGTCTGGTCGCTTGAGGAACGCCTCGACTACCACTCCCGGTTCGTCGTCCTGACCACCCCGGCGATGGAGCGCATCTCGCTGTCGGTGCGGCGGCTGATGCTCCTCAACCGCCGCCAGCAGGGCACCGCGCGCCGCGGGCTGATCGTCTCCGGGCCTCCCACCACCGGCAAGACGACCACCCTGCTGGAGATGGGCCGCGCTTTCGAGCTCGCCGAGCAGCGCCGCCACCCCGGCCGCACTGACCGGCTGCCCGTGGTGTTCCTGGCGGTGCCGCCCGCTTCCACTCCCAAGATGCTGGTATCGGAGTTCGCCCGGTTCCTCGGCATCCCCATCGCCAACCGGATGAACCAGGCGCAGATCACCGACGCCGTCTGCCACCTGCTGTGCCAGTTGGGCACCGCGCTGGTCCTCGTTGATGACGTCCATCTGCTCGACACCCGCACCCGGGCCGGCGCGGAGACCTCAGACCAGATGAAGCATCTCGGCGAGAGGATTCCGGCGACCTTCGTGTACGCCGGCGTCGACGTCGACGCCTCACCCCTGCTCAACGGGCCGCGCGGCGCCCAGCTCGCCGGCCGCTTCACCCTGGTCCGCAACACCGCTCTGTCCTGCGGCACCAGTGAACAGCGCGCGACCTGGCTGGACCTGGTCACCGCCATGGAAGACGCCCTGCGGCTACGCCACCACGCCCAAGGCACCCTGGCCCGGCACGCCGACTACCTCCACCAGCGCACCGGCGGAGTCATGGGCAGCCTCTCCCACCTCATCCGCGAAGCCGCCCTGACCGCGCTACTCGACGGCAGCGAGAAGATCACCAAACGGCTCCTGGCCGGCATCCAACTCGACATCCGCGCAGAACAGCAGTCCCGCCCGCCCCGAAGGCGTGCCCCGCGCCCCCGCAGCCTCGCGCCGTGAAGGCGGCAGAGCAAAGAGTCGAGAGCGCCATGGAGACGCCGGAGAAGCGCACGGCCGGGGAAGAGGATTCGCGCCGGCCAGGCCACGACCAGCCTGCCTCCCCTCCGCGCAGCCTGCCGCTGGGCGCGGTGCGGGTAGCGCCCTTGAGCGGCGAGGTGACGCTGTCGTTCGTCAGCCGAGTCGCCTCCCGCTACCGGCTCACCGCCAAAGAACTCATCGGCGCACTGGTGGATTTCGAGCGCCGACCCAACCTGTACACAGTCCGGCCCGACAGCGAAGTGATCTTCAACGCCGAGGCCCGGACGGTGCTCGCCGCTTTCTGCCGCATCCCCGAAGAACACCTAAACCGTGCCCTGCCGTCCTGGAACACTGGCCTGCCCGCAGGCAAGCAAGGCAGCGGGCCGGCCGCCTGGGTCCGCACCGCCGACACGATCGCGCCGACTGGCCCCGGGTGCCGGGCCTGCACCGCGACCGCCACGCAGGGCCGGGAGCAAGCACGCCGCTACCTCGTGCCACACGGCCGGGTCTGCACCAGACACCAGTGCTGGATGCTGGAAACACCCGTCGCCGACGGGGCACCGACAGGCCCAGTGCAGCTGGACCTGCGCAACGTGCCGCAGGTCGCGGCGGCCCAGCGCCGTCACATGCGGCTGCTGCGCCGCTATCCGCACACTCCCGAGGCGTTCACCACGGCTCAAGCGGTCCTGGCGTCATGGTGGAACGAGCCCTGGCCCGAGGAAACCACGTGGCGCGAGCGGCTGCGGCAGATGACCCACGGCGAGGCCGCATGGCGCGGTGCGGCGCGGGACGCGACTATCTACCCCGAGGCCGTCACCCTGACCGCAGTCCTGGCTGACCCGCGCGTGCAGGCGCATCTGCTCGCTGATGCCGGAGCGCACCAGCCGCACGCGCTGGCCGATGTTCCCGGCTTCGTCAACGAACTGTCTCGGCGCCTTGAGCGCCCATGGATCGCCGATCGCCTCAGCGCCCTCACGACAGGTCCGCTGAACGCTTGGGTCCGCGCCTGCGTACGCACTCAGGCCGGGCACAAGCCGCGGACACGCAGCATGTGGCACGTCTCCCCGCCCCACCGGCCCGCAACGATCACCCGGCTCCTGGCCGAAACCCGGCCCGCCGACGACGCGCCCGAAAAGCCGGAGTCGGAGGGGTCGTCGGCTCAAGAGGTGGCCGAGACGGCCAAGGGGTTCGCGCGCGGCCTGCTCCACGCCCGCATCTACGCCGCCGAACACGGCCACCTCTGCATTCCCTATCAGCACGAGCAGGACGGGTTCCAACTCGGTCTGTGGCTGTCCAACCAGCGCGCCGCGGGTCCTCAGCTCTCCCCCGAGCGCAGCCAGGCTCTGGCCGCTCTTGACCCGTGGTGGAATCCTTCGTGGAGCACTCTGTGGCAGCGCATCTATCTGCGCGCACGACGGCTGAAGGACTCAGGCGCCGACATCAGACCCGATCAGGGCTTCCGGGGAGCCAGCGAGAATCTCGGCACCTGGCTGTACCGGCAGTGCCAGATCTACAGCAGCCTCCACCCCCAGCAGCGTGAACTGCTGGCGCAGATCGGCATCAGCGCCGAAACCGCCCGCCACGCGCTGCCTCGACGCCGCAACCTCGCCGACGCCCGTGACCAGGGTCTGGCCAACGCACGCGCCTACTGGAAGCAGCATGGGCACCTTTGTGCGAGTGCTGCCGATTCGTACGCCGGCTTCCCCATCGGCAAATGGCTGACCAACCTCCGCGTACGCGCCCGACGCGGCATCCTCAATCCCGCCATCACGCAGCAGCTGGAGGCAATGGATCCGTGGTGGGCGCCGCCATGGCCTTCCGACTGGCAGCGAGCCTGTCACACGGTGCGCGCTCTTGTCCGCTGCGGTCACTCCCTCGATCCCGAAAGCGGCTTCACTGCCTTCGGTGACGAGCTCGGCCAGTGGCTATATACCCAATGTGTGTCCTATGCCGGCCTGGCGGGAGGACAGCGCCAACAGCTCTCAGCTTTCGGACTGACTGAGCAGACTGCCGCAACCGCCCGCCCCAACCCCGCCACCCGCCGGCCGTCCCTGGAGACCGGGCTCCAGTACGCCCGCTCCTACGCGGCACTGCACGGCGACCTCAACGCATCACCCTCCGACCGGCACGAGGGCTTCCCTATCGGAAAATGGCTGGCGGGCCAGCGGCACCAGGCAAACCTTCACACCGCCAAGTACGCCGCGCCCTACCCGGCCGACCCGTTCCTAGCCGCCGTCGACCCGTGGTGGAACCCGCCATGGAACGGGGACTGGCAGATCAACCACCGCGCCGCCCGCAAACTCGTCGAGAAGGGGATCACCCTCCTTCCCGTGCAAGGCTTCCCGGGTACCCCCGACTGGACCGGGCAATGGCTCTATGCCCAGTGCATCGACTATCAGCAACTTCACCCCGGGCAGCAGCACAGGCTCACGCGACTCGGCATCACCGCCACGAACTCCCGTGCGGCACGGCCCCGCCGTACCACCCAGCAATCCTCCTTCGACACCGGTCTTGACCACGCCCGCTCCTACGCCGCCCAACACGGGCACCTCGCCGTCCGAAGGGACGAGATCCATGCCGGCTACCGGCTGGGGACATGGCTCGCCGCCAAACGCAAACGCGCCGCCGCCGACCGGCTTCCCCACAGCCGATCCGAGGCAATCGCTGCCCTTGACCCATGGTGGAATCCGCCCTGGGAGCTGCCATGGCAGACCACCTACCACGCCGTCAAAAATGAGATTCGCGGCCACGCCCTGAACGCAAGCGCAGGTTTTGCCGGACTCCCTCCTGCGGTCACCCGATGGCTGCTCACGCAGTGCATCAACTACGACGACCTTCACCCCGGCCAGCAGGAACTCCTCAACAGCCTCGGTATCACCCTCCAGGACGCGCGCACCGCCCGCCCCCAGCAGGAAACACGCAGACGCCCGCGAACCGGCGCCAGCCGACCACGCCCCACCACCGTCTCGTCATCCATCGACTCCGGCCTGCCTTACGCCCGCTCCTACGCCCGCGCCAACGGCGGACTCGGCACCGCCGACTACAACACCGAACACGACGGATTTCCCCTGGGCTGGTGGCTGTACGAGCAGCGCAAACGCGCCGTCGCCCATCTACGCCGTACCGGCCGGCCCTGGCCCCACGACACACAGCTCACCGCACTCGACCCGTGGTGGAACCCACCCTGGCGTGCCTCCTGGAACCACAGCTACCACCAAGCCCGCACCCACCACACCACCGGCCGCTCATTCCCCGGCACCACCACCAAGTGGATCCGCACCCAACAACACGCCTGGAACCAGCTCCACCCCCACCAACAACACCTCCTGACCACGCTCGGCGTCCACGGACCCACACCCCTGATCCCGTACAACAGCCGCCCTGTAGGCCCCTCCTCAGTCCGCGCAACAACATCCGCGAAGTCGCCGCCGGCCTCACCAACCCAGGCCAACTCGCCGCCACCGGCGACCGCATCCAGCCAATGGGCGACCCAGTGAGGGTGATCAACCAATCAGCGAGCCTGACCACACCCACGAATCTGCAGGTCAGACCTCACCGCACGCCGCATCGCCACCGCCCCCGTGACCCGTCCGCACCGCGAAAGCAACTCAACCAACTACCTGATCAGACCAGGCCGCAGCCCTGTAGACCGATCATGATCCCTGGGCGCGGACAACCGACCCGGTGGTCACCCCGGACCGGCTCCACAGCGGGGAGCGGTGGGAGGAGCAGCTGCGCGGGGAGCGACTCGCCGCCATGCAGACGGTGCTGCTGGAGACCATGACAGCCCACGGCCTGAAGACGACCATCACCTTCCACCACCGGACCGTAGAGGCGGAGGCCTTCGCCGAGGGGCTGCCGCGGGTGGCGGCCCGGCTCCACACCGTCGACCCCGAACGCCACCCCGCCCCGGAGCGGGTGTGGTCGGGATGGCTGTGCGGGGAGCACAAAGGGGAACACCGGGCAGGTGTGCTGGCCGAGTTCGGGCGTCGGGCCGGGCGCGCGGTGCTGTCGAACTGCAAGGTCCTCGGGGAAGGCGTCGACACCCGCACCGTCGACAGCGTTGCCCTGATCGACCCCAAGGGATCGGCCGTCGACATCGTCCAGGCCATCGGGAGGGCGCTCCGGCAAAAACCCGGCGAGGGAAAAACGGCCACCCTGATCGTACCGGTGTTTCTGGCCGCGGATGAGAATCCGGAAGACATTCTTTCGTCGAGGTCTTACGGGCCTCTGATCCGCGTTCTGAACGGGCTTCGGGCACATGATGAGCGGGCCGTCGAAATGCTCGCAATTCCACAAGAAGCCCAGAAGCGCACCGTACAGCCGTCGCTGGTGATCGGGTCGGCGCCGGAGGAAGGGCAAGCGGAGTCACGGCTGCTGCTCCGGTTCGCCGCGCCCCGGGACCCTGTCCTCATCGCAAAGTGGATCAGCTACCAGGTCCTCAACACAGAACGCGCCGACTGGCGCCGCGGCTACGAGGCCGCCTGGCGGTACCGGGAGCGCGAGCAGCACCTCGAGGTCCCCTACGACCACGCCGAAGGCGCATACCCCCTCGGCAGGTGGCTCTCCGACCAGCGCCGGAGCTACCGCGCGGGAACGATAACCGGCGAGCGGGCCGCCGAGCTGGAGGCGCTGGGGATCGTGTGGGACACCGCCGACGCCGGCTTCGCAGAAAACCTCGCCGCCGCACGCGCCTACCACGCCCAGCACGGCACCCTCGCCGCCCCCCGACACGCAACCGCCCTCGGCAAGCCCGTCGGACAGTGGCTCACCAACATCCGCCGACCCGGCGGACTCGGCAAGGACCCGGTCCGCGCCGAACGGCGGGCCGCCGCCCTCGCCGCGATCGACGAGGACTGGAACCCAAGCGCGCTCGGGTGGACGGTCGACTGGCAACGTCACTATGCCTACCTCGCCCGGCTCCTGGACGACGGCGCCCGCCTCACGGCCATCGTCCCCGGGGTGACCCGGCACGGCGAGGACATCGGCCGGTGGTTGGCCACCCAACGCCGCGACTTCGACCAGCTCAACGAGGAACAGCAACGCCGCCTCGCCGCCCTCGGCGTCACCGCAGCGCTCGAACGCGCCCGCCGGGCCCCCACGACGACGAGCATGGTGACCTCAGCCGGGCGCGGCTCGGGAGCCTTCCACAGGGGCATCCAGGCCCTGGCGCAGTACATCGCGCGGGAAGGCAGAACCCCGTCCCGCGCACATGTCGAACATCTACCGGACGGACCTCACAGGACTGGAGTGTGGCTGGCCAACCAGCGCCAACGCCGCGACAAGCTCGGCGCGGACCAGCTCGGCACCCTCGCCGCCCTCGGCATCGACTGGGCGCAGTAGGCGGGCCGGGAGGCCGTCCCGTAGGAGAAACCCAACCGCTGACATCAACCGGCACGGAACTCTGTCATCGGCGGACACTGCCGCACGACACCACATGCCGCACCAGCCACGGCCTCGCCTCTCGTACCCGAAAGGCCCGCTCCCGCGTGCCTGGCCGGCAGCAGAGATCAGGCCGGGCGAGTGTGCTCAGCGTGCGGCTTCTGGGAGCCCTGTCCCTTCATGACAGCTGTCGGATACCGCATGGCAGCGGGAGCACACCCGATCAACACCACAGAGCCGCCATCGCGGCACTCGGCCACCTGCCAGTCGCTCTGAACCAAGGGGGAATCCGCGCGACCTCTTGGCCGAACCCGAACCACTTCCAACCGGTCCACCGGAACCGGACTTCGGCGGAAGTCCGCGAACTCCGTCGGCGTGACATGAAGCGTGCAACGCGAGGCCCACAGGACGACCAACGACGTACCCCGACAGTACAGACGGTCGCCGAGGACACAGGCAGCAAATCCCACCTCCGCCCCCGCCGCAAAGCGCCGAGCCTGCCTCTTGGCCCTCCAGTGTTCATGACCCCACGTCAGCAGACTTCCGACACCGAACTCCAGCAGCACACCCAGCACAGCCGGCCCCCTCAGCGCAGCCTCCTCACCCACAATCGAACCAGGAAAAACGCAACCCCGCCCTCCTCCCCGAGAACGAGTCCGTAACCGGCCACAAGAGGCAACAAGGGATCGGAGTCAGCTAAACGCCCAGCGCGGGCCGCCGCCTGGCAGGCTCGGCTGCTCGGTGTTCCTGGCGGCCCGTGAGAGCAGTCCCGAGTCTCTTGCGGTGCAAGGGTACTTGCTGACTATCTTGCACCGCATGACAAAGGAACTGGCCGCGGCCGGTGACCAGCGGCGCAGCCAGCTCCTGCGCGGCGTGCTCGACCTGTGCCTGCTTTCGCTCATCGCCGAACGGCCCAGGTACGGCTTCGAGTTCGCCCAGGCGCTCGCCGCCGGCGGGCTGGAGTTGGTCAGCGACGGCAGCATCTATCCGCTGCTCGCGCGGATGGAGCGGGCGGGGCTCATCTCCTCGTACCGCGCTCCGTCCCCGAGCGGCGGTGCCCCGCGCAAGTACTACCGCCTGACCGAGGCAGGACACGCCGAACTGAGCGGCGGCCGGGCCGACTGGCTCGCCTTCGCCGGGCAGGTCGGCCGCATCCTGACCGCCACCACGGAACCCACGGGGGAACCACACCATGACCAACGCGCAGATCCTCGCCGCCTGCCGCACCAACTGGGAGTACCGGGGAATCGACGACGCGTCCATGAGGGAGATGCTCGACGAGCTCTCCGTCCACCTGGAGGACGCGCAGGCAGCCGGCCGCACGGGGCAGGACGTCGTCGGCCGCGACGTCCGTGCTTTCGCCGCCGCATGGGCGCGGGCACGCGCTCCGCTCCAGCGCCGGGTGCTGCGCACCGCGTCCCTGGGGTGCTTCGCCATCGGCTGCGTCCTGCTGCTCTCGCACGTCACCCGGTGGACCACCAGCCTGGACGTGACACCCGGCAACCTCGCCTTCTGGGCAGTACTCGGCACCGCCACCGTCGCCTGGGAACTTCGGCGCGGCAGCCTCGGCATACGCCGGAGCTGGGCCGTCGCCTTCGCAGCCGCCTTGCCCACGGCGCTCCTCACCGACCACCTGGCCGGCGACGCGGTGCTGTTCGAGCTGCCGCTGTGGGCCGCACTGGTCCTGCTGCTGCCCGGGCTTCCCTACGCCGTCACCGACGCGCGAGCCAGGACGAGCAGCCGCGCCTGAGCGCGGTAACGCTTGCCGCTCGGGTGTGGCCCCGGAGCCTGACGGGCAGCCGCCGTGCATGACCCACGCAGACAGCCATCAGCGAGGCCGGTCAACCGCCGGCAGCGGTCTTCCGCATGGCTCCCCTGAACAGAGAGACGACGTGGTCGCTGATGTGCCGGCTCGCCGCATGCTACGGCCAGGGCAGTGGAAGAACCATCAGCCACGGCACCCCGGCGGGACACCGCGCGGATGCGGAAGTGCTGCTCGATAAGGCCGGCCGAACCGTGCTGGCAGGACTGTGCACGGTTGACGAGGAGACCCTCGGACAGGCTCTGCCCTCATGGAGGCAAGGCAACGAGCAGTTCACCGACCAGCAGCTGGCCGGGGCTGCGGGAGCGCTCTGGCGCGTCGGCGCCACGGTAGTGAGACCTGTGGCGTTCGGCTGCCGGCTCTGTACAGCCCGGCGCACCGGGTAGGCCGTGCGCGTGGTCCGCTACGCCGGCCGCTGGCAACGGGTGTGCGAGCGGCACCAGCGGTGGCGACTGGACGCGGACGCCGACCATGGGATGGAAACCTCGACCTGTGCGAGAGCCCAGAGGCAGCCGAGGGGCAGCGGCGGTGGGCGGGTGTAGAGCGCCGTGCGCGTCGGGCCGGGGTGGAGCCGGCCGAGGTGTTCGAGGTCGCGCGGGCGGTGGTGTGCCAGTGGTGGGAGCAGGCGCTCGGCTGGGGTGAGGGGCGGATCTGGCCGGCCCGGCTGCACCGGCTGGCGGGCGAGGACGCGGGGCCCGGGTTTTGGTGGTGGCGCGCTGTTGCCCGGGACGCGGTGCTCTTCCCCGAGGTGGTCGCTGTGGCCGACGCGCTGCTGGACCCTGCCGTGGAGGAGCTGGCGTGGACCGACGGCAGGCGGGAGCGGATCCGTCCCCTGCCTGCGGACGGTGCGTTCTGCCAGGAGCTGGGCGTGCGGGTGGGACGCCCCTGGCTGGGACCACTGGTGGCGGTCCACGGCGACGGGCCGCTCGTCGCTGGCTGGATGGGCGCGATCATCCGCCGGCACCGTAGCGTCGGGGAGCCTGGCGGCCGCGGCCAGAACCGGTGGCGGGTCAGCCGCGAGCACCGGTCCGCATCCATGGGGGCGCACGTCACCCACGGACGCGCCTCCCCGGTGTGATTCCGCCACAGCCTCGGGCGACGCCCGAACACATCGTGAGCCGGGCCGCCTCCGGCCCCAGGCGAGACCCGCGCGCTCGCCCGCGGTCAGGTCACGGCGCACCGCACGGAGGAACGTCGACACGACGGCACTGGATCCAGTAGAGGGACCGTGGCCGTCGGCGCGCCGCCCGGAACCGCGATGGCCGGCTCACCGGCCGCCGTCCGGGCGCGGGCCATCAGCTGCCGGTGGACCGCCGAGGCGTTGCCCCGCCAGTACGCGAGCAGCACCCGTACTTCCGGCGTCACCTCGAACCGGGCCACCCCCGACGCGTCCGGCCCCGATCCGGACCTGGCGGTGGAGCTCGTCGTGGATGCGGTCCCAGGTGCCGTCCCGGCGCCACTTGGGGAACCAACGGTGGGCCGCGTCCCAAGGCATCAGATCGCGCGGAAGCATCCGCCACTGACAGCCCGAGCGCAGCACGTAGAAGACCGAGTCGAGCACCAACCGGGTTTCCGCACCTGCGCACCCCGCCGCCTTTTCGCAGGTCACGCACGGGAAGAAGCGGCTGGGTGATCTCCCACATCTCATCGGTCAGGCTGGATGGACAGCATGGGCCGCTGACGGCCTCGGAGTTGTCGCACTGGCACACACCACGTGATCATTCCGGGGCCGTCGCCATCTCCCGACAGGCTCTCAGAGCGGGCGCAGCACCTCCAGCCGGACGGCCTCGGCGGCCTTGTCCAGGGCGGCCCGGCACTCCTCGGCGCCGTCGGCGGTGGCCGTGACGAGCGCGTACCGGCTGGAGACGTGGCCGCGGGGCGGCAGCCGCAGTTCCTGGCCCGGCAGCGCGATCGCCAGCGCCGTGTCCACGGAGGCCGGCAGGGCGCGGGAGTCGATGAGGACCTCGCGCGCGATGCAGTCGGCCTCCGGGTAGAGGAAGCGGACCCCCGCGACCTTGCGGTGGGAGGGCGTGAGCTGCGGTTCCTTCCCGCAGGCCACCCGGGCCGCCGTCAGGGCGGCGTCGACGCCCAGGGCGAGGCGCCCGATGTCGGGGATCCGGTCGCCGCCGATCCGGGCGTTGATCTCGACGATCTTCGGGCCGTCGGCGGTGAGCCGCAGCTCGGTGTGGGTCCAGCCGGTGGTGAAGCCCACGGCGGCGTGCGCGGCCGCCACGGTCTCCAGCAGCCGCGGGTCCTCCAGCAGCGGGTCGCCGCCGTCGACGAGGTGACCGGTCTCCTCGAAGTACGGGGCGAACCCGCACTCCTTGCGGGCGACGAACGCCGGGCTCATCCGGCCCTCGGACCAGGCGCAGTCCACGCTGATCTCGGGGCCGTCCAGGTACTCCTCGACGAGGACGTCCCCGGGCGCCAGCTCCGTCGCACCGGGCGCGGTGGCGCCGCGCGCCAGCCGGTAGCGGCTCGCGAGCTGCTCGGCCGACTCCACCTTGGTCACGCCCGTACTGGCGTTCAGCGCGCGGGGCTTGAGCACCAGCGGATAGCCGGTGCGGGCCGCCGCCGCGCGGGCCTGCGGCAGCGAGGTGACCAGCTCCGAGCGGGCCTGCGGCACGCCCGCCTCGCGGAGCGCGTCGCGGGTGGCCCACTTGTCCCGGCAGCGCATCGCCGCCTCGGGCGGGCTGCCCGGCATCCCGAGCAGCCGGGCGAGTTCGGCGGTCTGCACGACCCGGGTGTCGTCCCAGGTCAGCACCCCTTCGCAGGAGATGCCGCGGGCGGCGGCCGCCATGGCCGGCACGTCGGTGGTGTCGACCACCGTGTGCCCGGCCAGGTACGGGGCCTCCCAGGCCGGTTCGCGTTCGGCGAGGAGGTGGATCTCATACTCCCCCGCGACGGAGCGCAACAGGTACTCCCGGTACGCCTGTGATCCGGCGCCCACCAGCAGGAGCGTCATGTCCGTGCCTCCGCTCCGTCGAGCACCGCGGCGAGGGCGCGCACGGTGCGGTGCAGGTACAGCTGCGGCAGCGGGAAGGGCGGCAGGCCCGCGGCCTTCATCGCGGCCAGCAGCCGGATGCCGAGCAGGGAGTTCCCGCCGAGCCCGAAGAAGTCGTCGTCCAGGGCGACCCGGAAGCCGAAGACCTTCTCCCACAGGGCGCGCAGCCGCGACTCGGTGTCGTCGCCGACGGGTTCGTCGGCGTCGGCGGCGGGTCCGGTGCGCGGCAGCGGGAGCCGCGCGGCGTCCACCTTGCCGTTGGGGGTCAGCGGCAGCGCGGGCAGGGCGGTAACCGTGGAGGGCACCATGTGCTCGGGCAGGAAGCGCCCGGCGTGCCGGCGCACCTCCTCGGTGTCGCCGCCCTCCGCCGCGCCGTCGGACCGGAAGACGACGTAGCCGTCGAGGCGGGCGCCGGCCGTGTCGCCCGGTTCGCCGGGGCGCAGTACCACGGCCGCGGCACTGACGCCGGGGGCGTCGAGCAGGCGGGCCCGGATCTCGTCCAGTTCGATGCGGAAGCCTCGCAGTTTGACCTGGTTGTCGAGCCGACCGAGGTGTTCCAGGCGGCCGTCGGGCAGCAGTCGGCCCCGGTCGCCGCTGCGGTACAGGGGCGTGGAGGCGTACGGGTCGGTCAGGAAGCGCTGGGCGGTGAGTTCGGGGCGGCCCAGGTACGCGCCGGCGACGCCCAGGCCGCCGACGTAGATCTCGCCGGGGACGCCGGGCGGCAGTTCGCGGCCCTGGGTGTCGAGGACGTACAGGTGCCAGCCGGGCAGGGGGGTGCCGACGGAGCGGGAGCCGGTCAGCGCCTCGCGGCGGGTGACGGTCTGCGCGGTGACGTGGACGGTGGTCTCGGTGATCCCGAACATGTTGACCAGTCGGCACTGCCACTCGGGGTGGCGGTCCTGCCAGTGCCGCAGGGGGCGGGTGTCCAGGGGCTCCCCGCCGAAGACGACCAGGCGCACGGAGTCCGAGACCCGTTCCTCGCGGTCGGCCTCCACCAGCTGGGCGAAGGCGCTCGGGGTCTGGCTGAGCACGGTGACCTGCTCGGTGCCCAGCAGGGCGGCGAACTGCGCCGGGTCGCGGGAGGCCCAGTACGGGACGACGACCAGCCGGCCGCCGGTGGTCAGGCAGCCCCAGATCTCCCACACGGAGAAGTCGAAGGCGCTGGAGTGGAAGAGCGTCCAGACGTCGTCCGGTACGAGGCCGAAGTCCTCCCGGGTGGCGGCGACGAGGGCGGCGACGTTGCGGTGCGGTATGCCGACGCCCTTGGGGCGGCCGGTGGAGCCCGAGGTGTAGATGACGTAGGCGTGGTCGTCGGGCGACGGCGCGTGTGTCTGCGCGGCGGGCTCGGGGCCAGGGCCGTCCCCGGCGTCCCCGGCGTCCGCGGCCAGGGCGTCGGGGCGGACGAGGTGGACGTCCTCGCGCTGCGGGAACTCCCCGGACTCCGTGACGACCAGCGCCAGTTCGGCGTCCTCGGTGGTGTAGGCCAGCCGCTCCGCCGGATAGGCGGGGTCCATGGGCACGTACGCGGCGCCCGCTTTCAGGACGGCGAGCAGGACCACCACCAGGGAGGCCGAGCGTTCCAGGCAGACGCCGACCCGGTCGCCGGGCCGCACGCCGTGGCGGCGCAGGCCGTCGGCGAGTTCCTGCGCCGTCGCGTCGAGCGCGGCGTAGGTGAGCACCTCGTCCTCGAAGGTGAGGGCGGGGGCGTCGGGGGTTCGCTCGGCCCACTGGCGCACGGCCTGTTCGATGCGCTCCTCGGGGACTTCGGGCGGCCGCCCGAGGCCGCCGAGGACGGCGAGCCGGCGCCGCTGCTCCTCGTCGAAGAGCGGCAGCTCACCGACGGGGGTGGCGGGGTCGGTGCCCGTCAGGGCGCGGTGGGCGGTGGCGAGCATCCCCGCGAACCACTCCACGGCCGCGTCCCCGAAGGCGGAGTGGCGGTAGTGGCAGGTGGCGTCGAGGACCGTGGAGCCCTCGTCGACGACGTGCACCGACAGGGGGTGCACGGGTGCCTGGAAGGGCCGGGCGGTGAGGGTCTCGGCCTTGACGCCCTCGGCGGTGAGGGCCTCGGGATGGTCGGTGGTGACCAGGCCCACGAGGGGTTCGAGTCCGGTGTCCGCGACCGGGGCGGGCACGGCCCGGGCGACCCGCTCCAGGTAGGCGCCGACCGTCGTGGCGGGGTCGGCGTCGATGGTCAGGGCGTGTGCGGCGTCGATGCCCAGGGCGACCTCGGTGCGGCCGGTGCAGCGCGCGAGGACGAGGCCGAGCGCGGCCCGCAGGGTGAGGGCGGCGGGCAGGCCGCCCTCGGCGGGCACGGGGAAGCGCAGCCGGCCGGTGGTGTGGGCGGTGGCCTCGCCGAGCCCCCACTCGGGGGCGGGGAGCCGGTCGAGGGCGGTGAGTGCCTCGCGGAGCGGGTCGCCGTCCCCGGTGGGGACGGGCGCCGGGGCGGGTGCCTCCACCAGCAGGGCCTGCGCCAGGTCGTGCGGGTCGGCCAGGGTGGCGCGGTGGGCCACGAGGACCAGATCGGCCGGGCCGTCGGTGTACCGCAGCAGCAGGGCCCGTACACCGGGTCCGGTGTGCGGGTCGGCCGGCCGGGACAGCTCACGTTCGCGGCGTACGGCGGCCGCGTCGGAGTCGGCGCCGTCGGGCACGTCCTCGGTCCACAGCCGTGCGCCGGGCAGGGCGCGGGCCAGGGCGCGGCCGAGCCGCTCGGGGTCGGCGCCCGCGTGCACGCGCAGGGCGAGTGCCTGGCACAGCCGGCCGGTGTCGTTTTCTTTCGTCGTCATCGTCGTTCGGCCCCCTTTCATCGGCTGGTGAACCCGCCGTCGACGGTGACCGTGGAGCCGGTCACCTGGCGGGACGCGTCAGTGGCGAGCCAGAGCGCGGCTCCGGCCACGTCCTCGGGCTCGATGAGCCGGTTCATCGGCTGCGCGGCGACGAAGGTCTCCTCGTGCTCCTCGACGGGGACGTCGAGGGAGCGGGCGATCTCCGTGAGCATCCGGCCCTCGGCCGCCTCGTCGTCCCGTACGGAGCCGGGGCACAGTGCGTTGACGCGGACGCCGAACGGCGCGAGGTCCAGGGCAGCGGCCTTGGTCAGGCCCACCAGCGCGTGCTTGGCGGTGACGTAGCCGGCGAAGTGCCGGTAGCCGACGAGGCCGGCGGTGGAGGCGACGTTGATGATGCTGCCCGCGCGGCGGGCGGTCATCGCGGCGCCCACGGCGCGGATCATCCGCCAGGCCCCCGAGACGTCCACGTCGAGCATCAGGTCCCACTCGTCGGGCGTGATGTCGTGCACCGTCTTGCCCGAGGGCGCGGCGATGCCCGCGTTGTTGAGGAGGACGTCGATGTGGCCGAAGCGGTCCAGGGCGCTGTCGACGACGCCGCGTACGGCGTCCAGGTCGCGGACGTCCGCCTCGGCGGTGATCACGGTGATGTTCTCGCCTGTCTCCCGGCACAGCCTCGCCGTGTACGCGAGCTGGCTGGTGGAGCCGAGCGGGTAGGGCACGCCATCGAGGTCGTGCCCGATGTCGGTGAGCAGCAGGTCCGCCCCGGCGCGGGCGTACGCGACGGCGCACGCCCGGCCGATGCCCCGGGCCGCGCCCGTGACCAGTGCCGTTCTGCCCGTGAGCGGGCCGGTGGTGAGGGCGGGGGTCACCGGCCCACCTCCTGGGCGGTCAGCTCCCCGTCGATGAGGCGTACCAGGTCGGCTGGGGAGTCCACCACGTACATGTGCCCGCCGGGCAGTTCGACCTGGCGGCAGCCGCCGGTGGTGGCGGTCTCCCACTCGGCGGCCTGCGCCGCGGAGACCAGCTCGTCGGAGTCACCGCGGATGGAGACGACGGGGATGTCCAGGGGCTTGGTGGAGGGGGCGCGGTAGTTCTCGTGCATCTCCACGTCGGCGCGCAGCGGCGGCAGCAGCCATTGGCGGAGGTCCGGGTTCTCCAGCGCCGGGTGGGTGTAGCCGGCGAACTCCTTGACCTGCTGGAGGAAGGCCTCGTCGGTGAGGCCGGTGGCGCGGGTCTCGCGCTGGGTCCAGGGGCCGGGCGAGCCGCTGACGAAGAGCTTGAGTACCTGGGGGCGGCCCAGCGAGGTCAGGCGGTGGGCCATTTCGTACGCCATGACGGCGCCGAGGCTGTGCCCGAACAGGGCGATGGCGGGGCTGCCGGCGATCTGCTCCAGCACGGTCGGCAGGAGGTCGTCGACGGCGCTGACGACGTCGGTGTAGAGGGGTTCGCCGAAGCGCTCCTCACGGCCGGGCAGCTGGACCGGGGTGATCAGGACGGTGTCGCTGCCGTATTCCTGGCAGCGGCGGAACGCGGAGGCTCCGGCACCCGCGAACGGGAAGCACAGGACGGGGATCTGCATGTCAGCCCTCCAACTCGGCCGCGGAAATCCACGCCCGCTCGATGAGTTCGCCGGTCGCGGCGGGGTTGCCGCGGACGAAGTAGTGGCCGCCGCCCTCGACGGTGGTGAAGCGGACGTCGGCGGCGACCAGCTCCCAGCACCGGTACTCGTCGACGGCGTGCGCCAGGCTCTTGTCGTCGTCGGCGACGACGACGGTGAACGGGGCCTCGATACGCGGGTCGGGTCGCTGTTCGGTGAGGTCGATGAAGTAGCGGTAGCCGCCGCACACGTCGTGGCGGAACGATTCGCCCATGAAGGAGGCGTAGCCGCTGGAGAGGCCGTCCAGCTCGGTGTAGCCGGTCTCCTCGACCATGTAGGAGATGATCTCCTCGTCGCTCCAGCTGTCGATCATCTCGATGGATTCGCGCATGTCCGAGGCCGGCGGCAGCAGCTTGGAGCCGATGAAGACGTGCCGCAGGTCGAAGCCGCGGTCCTCCAGGACCCGGGCGAGCTCGACGGTCACCGCGGCGCCGCCGCAGTGGCCCCACAGGATCAGCGGGAGGTCGGCCTTCTGCTCGATCTCGGCGACGGTCCGCGCGACCGTCTCGGCGACGTCGGTGAACTCGCCGCCGCGCGCCGGGTTGTGGCCGGGTGCTTGGAGCCCGTACACGGCCAGCGTCGGGTCGCTGTTGCCGATGGACTCGGCGAGCGGCTTGAAGTTGACCGGGTGCCCGCCGGGGTACGGCAGGCAGATGACGGCGGCTCGCGCCCCCTCGGCGGTGGCGGACAGCAGCTGGAGCACCTCCTCGGCGGAGTCCTCGCGGCCGTCGACGAGCGCGGCCAGTGCGGTCAGGCGCGAGGTGCGGGTCAGGTCGGAGAGGGTGGCCAGGCCGTCGAGTTCCAGGACGACGCGCAGCGCGGACAGGGAGTTCCCGCCGAGGGCGAAGAAGTCGTCGTCGGCCTTGATCTCCTGGGCGGGCAGGCCCAGGACCCGGGACCAGGCTGCGCGGATCCGGGCCACGGTGGCTTCGCTGGCGATGCCGACGGCCGCGGGGGCGGCGAGGGCCGGGTCGGCCTGCGCGGTGCTGCCCAGCAGGGCCAGGTCCTCGGCGGCCAGCAGCTGCCGGGCCCCGTGGGGGGCGTCGGGCTCGTCGGCCATCAGCTGGAGGACGCGGACGAAGTAGCCGCCGATGCGGTCGATCTGCTCCTCGTCGTAGAGGTGTGTGTGGTAGTGCAGGCACAGCTGGACTTCGTCGTCGAAGAAGTGCCGTGAGAACTCGGTGCGGAAGGGGAACTCCGTCTCGGAGTCCACGCGCATGCTCAGCAGCGAGAACTCCGGCAGCTCCTGGAGGTTCTTCAGCAGGTAGAAGTGGGTGAAGTTGAAGGTGGTCTCGAACAGGGTGCGCTGGGTGGCGAGGTCCTGCTTCATCTTCGCCATCGGGTAGCGGCGGTGCGGCAGCAGGTCGAGTTCGGCCCGGTACACGCGGCGGATGAGGTCCGCCCAGCTGCCGCCCTCGAGGTCGACCTGGAAGGGGACCGTGTTCAGGTGCAGGCCGAGGGTGGTCTCGGCGCCCGGCAGCTCGGGCCGGCCGCTGTGCTCGTAGCCGGTCATCACCTTGGCCTGGCCCGACACCATGCCGAGGACCTTCATGTGCGCGGCGAGCAGGACGTCCTTGAACGGCACGGACAGCGCGTCGGCGGTCGCCGAGATCCGCTGGGTGAGGCCCTCGGGCAGCGGTACGTCACGCAGGACGACCTGGAAGTCGTCGGTGTGCGTGGCGCCGGGCTTGGGGGGGACGTCCGCGGGCTGCGCATCCTCCATGGCCTTCAGCCAGAAGTCGCGGGAGGCGGGCGAGCGCAGCGCCTCGGTCTCCAGGCCGACGAAGTTGCGCAGGTGGTTGTCCGTTTCGGGGCGCGAGGTGTCGCGGCCTTCGCGGACCTGGTGGTACAGCTCGAACAGCTGGGTGTGCAGGAGCGAGATCGACCAGCCGTCGAGGGCGGAGTTGTGCTGGCTGACGGTGTAGCGGTAGTGCTCGTCGCCCAGTATCTGCACGTGGAGGGTGACCAGGCCGCCCTCCTCCCACACGAACGGGCGGGCCTTCTCGCGCTCCAGCCAGTCCTCGTGCCAGGCGTTCTGCCCGGCCTCGTCGAGGTGGCGCAGGTCGGTGACGGTCAGCGGCGGGGCCACGTCGCGGTGCACGATCTGGAGGAACTCGCTGTAGCCGGTGAGGTGGTAGGTGGTGCGCAGGATCGGGTGCCGCAGGGTCAGCAGCCGTACCGCCTCGGTGAAGGCGTCGGTGTGGAAGGCGCCGGTGATGGAGTAGCTGAGGACGTCGTGGTACTGGCCGAGGCCGCCGGTGATCTCCGTCTGGAAGATCAGGCCGGCTTGGAGCATGGACAGCGGGTATGCGTCCTCGGCGTCGCCGGGCAGCAGCTCCCGGTCGGCGTCGCAGATCAGTTCGAAGGGGCGGAAGGCGCCGCGGGCCGCGACGTCCGTGGTCACCGTCGCGGACCGGGACTCGGCCTCGATGGACGCGCCGAGCAGGGCGATCGTCTGGTGCTTGAACAGCTGCTGGAAGGTGAAGTCGATGCCTGCGGCACGGGACTTCGCCAGCACCGACACGAAGTGGATGGAGTTGCCGCCGAGCTGGAAGAAGTTGTCGTGGACGCCGACCCGCTCCAGGCCCAGCACCTGCTTCCAGATGCTGGCGAGGGTCTCCTCGCGCTCGTTGCGGGGGGCGACGTGCGCGGGGGCCTTCTTGCGCAGGGCCTCCGGGCGGCGCAGCGCGGCGCGGTCCAGCTTCCCGTTGGGGGTCAGCGGCAGCTCGTCGAGGACGATCACCCGGCCGGGGACCATGTACTCGGGCAGGGCGGCGCGGACGTGGTCCTTGAGGGCGGCCTCGGTGACTTCGCCGGGCGCGCCCGCCGGGACGGCGAAGCCGCGCAGGGAGGTCTGCCAGCCGTCGTCCACGGCGACGACCGCCGCGTCGCGGACCCCGTCGTGGGCGCGCAGCCGCTCCTCGATCTCGCCGGGCTCCACGCGGAAGCCGCGGACCTTGACCTGGAGGTCGACGCGGCCCAGGTAGTCGATGGTGCCGTCGGGCAGCCTGCGGGCCCGGTCCCCGGTGCGGTACAGCCGCTCCTCGCCGGTGTGGGCGCGGACCGCCTCACCGCTGACGAACTTCTCCTCGGTCAGCTCGGGCCGGCCGAGGTAGCCGCGGGCCACGCCCACGCCCGCCACGTGCAGCTCGCCGGGGATGCCGATGGCGCACTGGCGGCCCTGGGGGTCCAGGACGTAGAGGCGGATGTTGTCGATGGCGCGGCCGATGGGCAGCCGGGCCCGGTCTCCGAGGCCCTCGACGGGCTGGTGGGTGACGTCGACGGTGGCCTCGGTGGGCCCGTACAGGTTGATCAGGCGGGCGGTGGGGACGAGCTCGCCGAACTTCACGGCCTGCGCCGGGGTGAGGGCCTCGCCGCTGGCGAAGACCTGGCGCAGGGTGCGGGGGCCCTGGCCGTTGCCGAAGCGGTCGAGGTGGCCGAGGAACATGGTGAGCATCGACGGTACGAAGTGCACGGTGGTGACGCCGTGCTGGTCGAGGGCGGCGAGCAGGGCCGCCGGGTCCTTCTCGGTGCCGGGCGCGGGCAGGGCCAGCGCGGCTCCGGTGAAGGACCACCAGAACAGTTCCCAGACGGAGACGTCGAAGGAGATGGACGTCTTCTGGAGCAGGACGTCGTCGGGTCCGATCGGGTAGGCGCGCTGCATCCAGGCGAGCCGGTTCACGACGCTGCGGTGCTCGACGAGGACGCCCTTGGGGCGGCCGGTGGAGCCCGAGGTGTAGATGACGTAGGCCGTGTCGGTGGCGCCGCCGGCCGCCGGGACGGGCCCGGTGGCCGTGGCGTAGGAGTCTTCGGCGTCGAGGTCGAGGCCCTCGCGGCCGTCGAGCAGCGGGGCGAAGGCGGCCTGGTGCAGGACGAGGCGGGCTGCGCTGTCGTCGAGCAGGTAGTCGATGCGGGCCTGCGGGTAGGACGGGTCGACGGGGAGGTAGGCGCCGCCGGCCTTCAGTACGGCGAGGATCGCCGCGATCATCTCCGGTGAGCGTTCCGCGACGACGGCGACGATCGCGCCGGGGCCGATCCCGCGGCCGCGCAGGGTGTGCGCCAGCTGGTCGGAGCGGGCGTCGAGGGCCGCGAAGGAGACGGTCCGTGCGTCGGTGAGCAGGGCGGGCGCGTCGGGGGTGCGGGCCGCCTGGGCGGCGAAGAGGCCGTGCAGGGTGGCGTCTTCGTCGAAGGGGTGCGCCGTGGCGTTGGCGGCTGCGGTGATCTCCTCGTCCTCGGCGGTGCGCAGGTCGATGTCCGCGAGCGGGTGGTCGGGCTCCTGCGTGGCGCGGTCGAGGAGGAGCGCGTAGTGGGCGCCGAGCCGCTGGACGGATGCTTCGGCGAAGCGGGTGGCGTCGTAGGTGAGGGTCACCAACAGTTCGTCGCCCTGGCGGGAGACGGTGAAGCGGGTGCCACCCGGGGTGGCGTAGCCGGCGTCGTGGTGGCCGTCGAGCTCGATGGCGGTCTCGAAGGCGTCACCCCGGCCCAGTTCGGCGGCCAGCGCGGCGACCGCGAAGTCCTGGTGGGTCTCGGCATCGCGGACGGCGCCCGCCACCCGGGCGAGCAGCTCGCGCAGGGTGCCGTCGGGGGCGGCGCGCAGCAGCAGCGGTCCGCCCGCGAACTCGCCGGCGGCGCCGCGCGTGGGCTGGGCGACGGTCACCTCGTCCTGGCCGGTGTGGCGGGCCAGGAGGGAGATCAGGGCTGAGGTGAGGACGACGGAGAGCATCTCGGGCCGGCTGCGGCTGATCCGGTCGAGGCGCTCGGTGAGGTCCGCGCCGAGCTGTACGGCGTGGACGGCGTAGCCGTCGCCGTCCCGGCCGGTGGACGGCGGGCGGAAGTCGGCGAGGAATCCGGACGTCTGCGCGAGCGAGGCCAGCTGGGATCGCCAGTGAGCGGCCTGCGCGGAAGGGGTCGACTCGTGGTCAGGCGAATGCATGGGTATCTCCTGCACTGAGCTGTGAGTTGTCAAAGACGTCAAAGAATGTGAAGGACCGCGGCACTTCGGGGAGTGCGGGGAGTGCGGGGAGTGCGGGGAGTGCGCGGCGGTCACGGGCTCCGGGGACCGGGGCGGTGCCGCCATGGGTGGCGGCCGCCGGGGTCAGAAGTCGAAGTCCAGGGTGAGATCGGGCGCCGTGGGCGGGGCGGGCGCGCGGACGAGTGCGGGATACAGGGAGGCGAGGGTGGCCGAGGGGTCGGCGAGGATCGCGTCGAGCAGTGCGGTGAACTCCCCGCACCAGCCCTCGACCGTGTCGCGGCGCAGCAGCCCGGAGGCGTAACTCCAGTGCGTGCGCAGGGTGTCGGCGCTCTCGTGGATCTGGAGGGTGAGGTCGAAGACGGTCTGGCCGGTGTGCTCCAGGCGCAGCGGGACCCTGACCCCTTGGAAGTCGGCCGCGAGGTAGCGGCCGCTGTGCAGGGCGATGAGCGCGTCGAAGAGCGGGGTCCGGCTGTAGTCGCGTACGGGCGCGGCGGCGGCGACGACCTCCTCGAAGGGGAAGTCCTGGTGCGCGAAGGCCTCTTCGGCGCCGCGGCCGACCTCGTCGAGGTAGGCGTCGTAGGCCAGCTGGGGCCGGACGTCCGCGCGCAGGCACACGGTCTGCGCGAACATGCCCACCGTGCGGTGCAGTGAGGGGGCGGTGCGGCCCGAGGCGGAGGTGCCGACGGTGACGTCGTGGGTGCCCTTGAGGCCGGCGAGGAGCATGCCGTAGGCGGAGGCCAGCACCGCGAAGAGGGTGACCCCCTGCTCCCTGGCCAGCCGGCGCAGGGCGGCCGCCCGTACGGGGCCGAGGTCGGACTCGACGAGGCCGCCGTCGAGGGCCCGCAGCGGCGGGCGGGCGGTGTCCGTCGGCAGGTCCGCCCGGTCGGGGGGCGTGGCGAACACCTTCCGCCAGTAGGGGCCCTGCGCTTCGCGCAGCGCGGTCCCGGCCGGTCCGGCGAGCCAGGACGCGTAGTCCTGGTAGCGCAGTCCGCCGCTTGGCGGCTGCCCGCCCGCGTACAGCGCCGCGAGGTCCTCGAAGAGCGGTGTCAGCGAGAAGCCGTCGACGACGATGTGGTGCAGGTCGAGGCGCAGGGTGACGCCGGCCGGGGTGCGGTGCACGTCGGCCCGCCACAGCGGGGCCCGCGCCAGGTCGAAGGGCCGTACGAACTCACCCAACGGGCCGGGGGGTTCGTCGAGCACGCGGATGTGCAGGGCCGGTTCGGGCTCGATGCGCGCCCGGACCTCGCCGTCGGCGACAGTGAAGGCGGTACGCAGCCCGTCGTGGTGCGCGGCCAGGAGCCGCAGGGCCTCGGCGAGGCGGTCCGGGTCGGTCCCGGAGGGCAGCTCCAGGGTGACGGGCACGTTGTAGTGCACCGCCCGGTCGTCCTTGATCTGCTCGAAGTAGAGCTGGCGCTGCTGCGGGGTGAGCGGATACGTCGGCAGGTCGGGCGCGCGCCCGATCAGCGTGCCGGTGTCGGGGGCCGCCCCTTCGAGCAGGGAGGCCAGCCGTGCCGGGGTGCCGGCGCGCAGGACGGCGCTGACGGGGCAGTCGCGGCCCAGGCGGGCGCGTGCGTTCGCCGCGATCAGGGTCGCGGTGAGCGAGTCGGCGCCGAGGTCGCGCAGGTCGTGGGCGACCCCGATGCCGCGGATGCCCAGGGCGCGTTCGGCGATGTCGACGAGGATCCGCTCGGTCTCGCCGGACGGTGCGACGTACCCGGAGCGGGCCAGCAGGTGCGAGCCGTCGGGCTCGGGCAGCCGGCCCCGGTCGACCTTGCCGCTGCGGTTGAGCGGGAGGGCGTCCAGCGGCACCAGGTAGGCGGGGACCATGTGGGCCGGCAGGGTCTCGGCGAGCCGGTCCCTCAGCTCCTCGGCGGCGGGCCGGTCCGGGCCGGCGTAGTAGCCGCAGAGCTGCTTGCCGCCCCCGCCGGGACGGGCCCGGACGGTGACGATGGCCTCGGCCACCCCGGGGTGGCCGAGCATGGCCTTCTCCACCTCGGCGGGCTCCACGCGGAAGCCGCGCACCTTGACCTGGTGGTCGCGGCGTCCGAGGAACTCGACGGTCCCGTCGGGGCGCCAGCGCGCCAGGTCGCCGCTGCGGTAGAGCCGGCCGCCGCCGCGGGCGAAGGGGTCGTCGACGAAGCTCGCCGCGGTCAGCTCGGGCCGGCCCAGGTAGCCGCGGGCGACCCCGGCGCCGCCGAGGCACAGCTCACCCGGTACGCCGACGGGGCACAGGCGGCCCAGGTCGTCCAGGACGTAGGCGGTGGAGTGCGCGATCGGGCGGCCGATCGGGATTCGGCCGAGGTCCTCGCGGACGATCCGGTGGGTGAGGGAGAAGGTGGTGTTCTCGGTGGGCCCGTACCCGTTGACCAGGTGCAGGTCGGGGCAGGCGTCCATCACCTTGGCGATGTGCAGCGGGGACAGGGCGTCTCCGCCGACCACGAGCTCGCGCAGCGGGCGGAAGGCGGCGGCGTCCTGCTCCACCAGCTGGTTGAACAGCGGCGAGGTCAGCCACAGGGTGGTGATGCGCTGCCCGGCCAGCTCCCGGCCGAGGGAGCGGGCGTCGAGGACGACGTCGCTGTCGACGAGGTGGACGCTGCCGCCGTTCAGGAGCGGCCCCCACACCTCGAAGGTGGTGGCGTCGAAGGCGATCGAGCCGGTCGGCAGGATGCGCAGCTCCGGCCCGAAGGCGACGTAGTCGGTGCCCTTGACGAGCCGCACGAGGTTGCCGTGGGTGACCTCGACGCCCTTGGGGCGGCCGGTGGTGCCCGAGGTGTAGGAGACGTACGCGAGAGCGGACGCCGCCGCGCGGGCCGGGGGCTTCGGGGCCGGGGCGGGAGCCGGCACCGAGGCCGGGGCGGGAGCCGGCACCGAGGCCGCCGGGTCCAGGACGGCGCCGTCGAAGGCGAAGTCCAGGGGCAGCCCGGCGGAGGCGACCAGCACCCGCACCGAGGAGTCGGCGAGCAGCCACTCGGTGCGCTCGGCGGGGTCCTTGCTCTCCAGCGGGAGGTAGGCGCCGCCGGCCTTCAGGATGCCGAGCGCGCCGACGACGAGGTCGGCGGTGCGCTCGGTGCGCAGGCCGACGCGGTCGCCTTCGCGCACCCCGGCCGCCAGCAGCGCGTGCGCCAGCCGGGTCGCCCGGGCGTCGGCCTCGCCGTAGGTGAGGCTTCCGGACGGCCAGGTGACGGCGGTGGCCCCCGGGGTGCGCGCGGCCTGCTCCTCGAAGAGGGCGTGCGCGGTGGCCGTGTCGGGGTAGGGGCGCTTGGTGTCGTTGAAGACGTCGAGGATGAGTTCCCGTTCGCCGTCGCCGAGCAGCTCCACCTCCCGTACGGCAGATTCCGGCTGCCGTACGAGGAAGGCCTGGGCGCGCAGCAGGTGCGCGCCGAGGCGTTCGGCGGTCGCCGCCTCGAAGAGCGAGGTGCGGTAGCCGAGGAGCAGGTCGGCGCCGTCGCGGGTGAGCCGCAGCTCGTCCGCGCCCTCGGGGACCGGGTGGTCGGCGTACCGGACGGCGGCGGAGGCCGGCGGCCCCTGCGGTGCGGCCTGCGCGCTCCGCGCCAGCAGGGCGGCGATGGGTTCCGCCGGGTCCACGGCGAGGGTCAGCGAGCCCGCGCCGTGCCCGGCGAGGTCCAGGTCGAGCAGCAGGCCGCGTTGGCCGGTGTAGCGGTGGAGCAGTACGGCGAAGGCAGCGAGCTCGTGCCCCGCGGCGGCCGCGCCGGGCAGCCGGACGGTGGCGAAGGCTCCGGCCGCGGAGTCCCGGGTGCGGGGGTGGTCCGCGACGAGGAGGACGGCGTCGCCGTCATCGTGGCGGGCGTCAGGAGGCGGAGGGGACGGCGTCGGGGTCGGAACTGCTCTTCGCGCGCTGGTCATCGGCTGCGGTCACCCCCAGTCTGAAGGGCATGTTGCGGAAGAGGACGATCGTCAGGACACCGGGGGCCGCGGCCAGTGCGGCGACGACGAAGATCAGCGTCGTGTAGTGGCTGCCGCTGAGCAGGAACCCGCCGAGCGCGGAGCCGGCCGGCAGGGCGCCCGCCATGACGGTGCGCATGAGGGTCATCGCCCGGCCGCGCATCTCGTTGGGGACGCGGGTCATGCGGACCACGCCGCCGAGGACGGTCATGGGCGCGGACAGGATGCCGTTGAGCACCAGGCCGAGCAGGATCCACGGCAGGGCGGTGGGGACCAGGAGGAACAGCACCGCTCCGGAGAGGAACTGGAGCACGCCGATGCGCAGCATCTGCTTCTCGGAGGTCTGCACGGCGCCGGAGACGAGAGAGCCGACGAGTTCGCCGATCGCCATCACCGCGAGCATCAGGCCGAGCACCCCGGGGCCGCTGTGGAACTCGAACTTCGCGAGCCAGGGAAGCGCCACGACGAGGGCGCCCGCCGACACGTTGAACGCGCCGAAGGAGAGAGTGAGGACCAGCAGGAAGCGGTCGCGGGTGATCAGCCGGAACACCGGTCCCCAGCCCGGCCTGGCGTCCTGGGTGCCGGCCGGGGCCGACTGCTCGGGGCGGGCGAGCGGGGCCTTGATCCGGCTGATGAGGAAGGCGAAGAGGAGATAGGTGGCGGCGTCGAGGATCAGGACGTTCGGCGCGCCCCACGCCGTGATCATCAGAGCGCCGAGGGCCGGGCCGATGACGTTGGCGGCGCCCATCGCGGTGGACTCCAGGCCGGAGGCGGCCTGGAGCTTGTCCTCGGGCACGATCTCGGGCAGGACGGCGGGAGTGCCGGCCAGCGGGATGATCTTCAGCAGGCCGTAGACGAGCGCGACGACGTACAGGTGCCAGACCTGGAGCGCGTCGGTCATGGCCAGCAGGGGGATCAGCGCGACGACGAACCCGCGGAAGACGGAGTCGTAGATGAACAGCTTGCGCCGGGAGAAGCGGTCGAGCAGCGGTCCGACGATCGCCCCGCCCAGGATCACCGGGAGGGTGAGACAGACGCCCAGCACACCCAGACCGGCGGCGCCGGCCTCTTCGAGCGTGAGCCACGCGAGGGCGGCGTAGGTGGCGCCGTCACCGAGGAGGTTGAGTACCAGGGCCGACCAGAGCAGTCGGTAGTCACCGATGCGCAAGATGGCCAGATATGCTTTCACGTTCCACACCGTTCAATAGATCGAATGGCAAGAGAAGCCAACGGGGCCGGCGCACGAATTGCGCCACGACCCGCGGAAGAACGTACGAAGGAAGACTCCGACAGGCAGACAGAACCGGTCGGCGGAAATCGTTTTCAGGATTGCGGCATTAACGCTACTGAGCTGCCGGTACGTACCTTTCCCCACTCGTCCGGGCACGGATTCCCACCCGACGACCCCCAAGAAATGCCCCCGACCTACCCGGCCGCCATCGAGCGGCAGGGCAGGAATTTCGCCACTTGTTCTAACAGCTGTCCCAGTGATCGTCAAGCAGCTCCCAAGCAGCCTTCCAGTTGGCTCGTTCTCGCCTTGAGGGCCGGGACCAGTGCCCCGTGAGGCCGCCACACAGCGGGAGTTGACGTGCGCCCAAGCCCCACATGTGCCGACATGCCCCCCTCACCCCCGCCCTTTCCGGCGCGCGCGACCGGAAGTCCGGCACTTCGAACAGAGGCAGATCCAGCCCTTTCCGAAACCGGTGATCCGATTGGCCAATAATCCCCCCTTCCCCTTCTCCCGCATTCCTTTAATACGGAACCATGAGCTCCGTACGTGAACCGACAGGCACGATTCCGCCCGCCCTGCCCCTCAATGCCCACCCCTGCCACCCCTCCCTCCCCTCACTCCCCACTCCCGTTTCGGAATCCACCTTCCACCCCCGGCCCCCCGGACCCGCGACATCACGTAAGCAAATGACGCACCGCCCGCTCCCGAAGATCATGAACAGGAAGTCAACAAATCGATCCACCCACCGCGCCACAGGACCCGACGCCCGGCAGGCGACGCACCAAGGGCCCGCCCCGCAGGGGCCGCACGAAGGGCCCGCCCCGCAGCGGCCGGCCCTTCCATACACGCCGCGCCAGAAACCAGTCAGGTACCCATAAGCCGTTCCGGACGGACCAGCCTCCTGATCAACTCCAGACCCGTGACGGCACGGATCGCCGCGCGGACAGCCCGGGGTGGACGACAGCGTCGGGGCCTCGCCGATGCCCCGTACTCCGTACGGCGCATTCGGGTCGACCCTCTCGACGCAGTCGACCAGGATCCTCCGGGGTGCCCAGGACCGCCGGGACCAGGTAGCTGAAGTACCCCCCCCGGATCTTGAACACCTCGATACCGGGACGGTTCTGAACGGCGTTGCTGCTAGTGCTGTGACCGCGAAGGTTCACCGGGGTGGGCGGTCAGGCTGCTGTTTGGAGTGGTCGGCCGCCCCAGCGGATGGCTTTCTCGCTGCGGATACGGGCGCGTTCACGTCGCTGGGCGGCCAGGACGTCGGGGTGGCGGGCGTTCTTGTTGCGCCAGCGCAAGTAGGCGTGCAGGGCCCGGGTCTGGACGGTGTGATTGGGGTGGTTCGAGTTAGCCAGGGTGAACTGCCGCAGCGGTCCGAAGTGGGCCTCGATGG
>NZ_JBHXTC010000064.1:0-37586 GCF_042677605.1 Streptomyces sp. NPDC127106
GGCCTGGGGGGCTCGTTTTGTTTTATACGCCCCCGGGGTTGGGGGGGCCGCGGGGCGTGGGGGCGGGGTGCGGGACCGCGGGGCGTGTGGCGACGCCCGGCTGTCGGGTGGGTGGAGCGAGGGGACGTGTGGTCCGGTGCGGCTACAGGGGGGTGACGTACGCGCCGGAGATGCCGCCGTCGACGAGGAAGTCGGTGGCGTTGATGAAGGAGGAGTCGTCGCTGGCGAGGAAGGCCACGGCGGCGGCGATCTCCGTCGCCTCGGCGAACCGGCCGACGGGGATGTGCACGAGGCGGCGGGCGGCCCGCTCGGGGTCCTTGGCGAACAGTTCCTGCAGCAGCGGGGTGTTCACGGGCCCCGGGCACAGTGCGTTGACGCGGATGCCCTCGCGGGCGAACTGGACGCCGAGTTCGCGTGACATGGCGAGCACGCCGCCCTTGGAGGCGGTGTAGGAGATCTGGGAGGTGGCGGCGCCCATGATCGCCACGAAGGAGGCGGTGTTGATGATGGAGCCGCGGCCCTGGCGCTGCATGTAGGGCAGGGCGGCCTTGCAGCACAGGTAGACGGAGGTGAGGTTGACGTCCTGGACGCGCTTCCAGGCCTCCAGGCCGGTGGTGAGGATGGAGTCGTCGTCCGGGGGCGAGATGCCGGCGTTGTTGAAGGCGATGTCGACGGAGCCGTAGGTGTCGTAGGCGGTCTTGAAGAGGGCTTCGACGTCCTCCGGGCTGGTGACGTCGACCTTGACGAAGGTGCCGCCGACCTCCTCGGCCGCGGCCTTGCCGGCGGTCTCGTCGATGTCGGCGCAGACGACGTTGGCGCCTTCGGAGGCCAGGCGGCGGGCGGTGGCGAGGCCGATGCCGCTGCCGGCCCCGGTGACGACGGCGGTGCGGCCGACCAGGCGGCGGCAGACGATCTCTTCGGTGGGCTGGGCGGTCATGGTTCAGGCCTCCGTGCTGATGAAGACGTTCTTGGTCTCGGTGAATGCGGTGAGGGCGTCGGGTCCGAGCTCGCGGCCGAGTCCGGACTGCTTGTAGCCGCCGAAGGGCGTCCAGTAGCGGACGCTGCTGTGGGAGTTGACGGACAGGTTGCCCGCGGCGACGGCGCGGGACACGCGCAGTGCCCGGCCGACGTCGCGGGTCCAGAGGGAGCCGGAGAGGCCGTACTCGGTCGCGTTGGCCAGGCGTACGGCGTCCTCCTCGTCCTCGAAGGGCAGGACGACGGCGACGGGCCCGAAGACCTCCTCGGCGGCCACGGGCGCGGTGGGGGCGACGTCCGTGACGAGGGTCGGGGGGTACCAGAAGCCGGGGCCGTCGGGGGCGGTGCCGCGGACGGCGGTGAGGTCGTCGGTGACGTAGGAGCGGACGCGGTCCAGCTGGGCTCGCGAGATCAGCGGGCCCATCTGGGTCTTCTCGTCGCCGGGGTCGCCGACGACGACCCCTTCGATGCCGGGTGCGAGCAGGTCGAGGAAGCGGTCGTACACGGTCCGTTGGACGAGGATCCGGGTGCGGGCGCAGCAGTCCTGGCCGGTGTTGTCGAGGAAGGACATGGGGGCGGACGCGGCGGCCGCTTCCAGGTCCGCGTCGGCGAAGACGATGTTGGGGCTCTTGCCGCCGAGTTCGAGGGTGACGCGCTTCACCCGGTCGGCGCACTTGGCCATGATCTGCTTGCCGACCCGGGTGGAGCCGGTGAAGACGATCTTCGCGACTCCGGGGTGTTCGACGAGCGCGTCGCCGGCGGTGTCCCCGCGGCCGGGGAGCACCTGGAAGAGGTGCTCGGGGATCCCGGCTTCGAGGGCGAGTTCGGCGAGGCGCAGCGCGGTGAGGGGGGTGGTCTCGGCGGGCTTGAGGATGACGGCGTTGCCCGCGGCGAGCGCCGGGGCCAGGCCCCAGGCGGCGATCGGCATGGGGAAGTTCCACGGGGCGATGACGCCGATGACGCCGAGGGGTTCGAGGAAGGTGACGTCGATGCCGCCGGGGACGGGGATCTGCCGGCCGGAGAGCCGCTCGACGCCGCCGGCGGCGAAGTCGAGCAGGTCGCGTACGTTGCCGGCCTCCCAGCGGGCGTTGCCGATGGTGTGGCCGGCTTCCTGGACCTCCAGGCGGGCCAGCTCCTCGACGTGCCCGTCGACGACCGCGGCGAAGCGGCGCAGCAGCCGGGCCCGGTCGGCGGGGGCGGCGGCCGCCCAGGCCCGCTGGGCCGCGGCGGCGCGGGCGACGGCGGCGTCGACATCGTCCCGTGTGGCGGCCGGGACGATGGCGACGGTTTCCTCGGTGGCCGGATTCAGTACTTCCAGCGCGTCGGACACGTGGGCCTCTCAGACGTTCGGATCAGGGCGCGGTGCCCTGCACGGGTGGGCAGGGCGGGGCAGGGCGTGGCGGGCTAGAGGCGTTCGAAGGAGCGGCGGCGTTCCCAGTCGGTGACGGCGGAGTCGTAGGCGTCGAGTTCGACGCGGGCCATGTTCAGGTAGTGGGCGACGACGTCGGGGCCGAAGGCGGCCTTGGCGATCTCGCTGTTCTCCCAGAGCTCCGCGGCCTCGCGCAGGGTGGCGGGGACGTGGGCGTAGTCGCCGGTGTAGGCGTTGCCGGGGCAGGCCTCGGGCAGTTCGAGGCCGTTCTCGATGCCGTGGAGGCCGGCCGCGACCAGGCCCGCGACGGCCAGGTAGGGGTTGACGTCGCCGCCGGGGAGCCGGTTCTCGAAGCGCATGGAGCGCCCGTGGCCGACCACGCGGAGGGCGCAGGTCCGGTTGTCCATGCCCCAGGCGACGGCCGTCGGGGCGAAGGATCCCGGCCGGAACCGCTTGTACGAATTGATGTTCGGGGCGTAGAGAAGGGAGAAGTCGCGCAGCGCGGCGAGCTGGCCGGCCAGGAAGTGCCTCATGACGGGTGACATTCCGCCGGGTCCGTCGCCGGCCATCGCGTTGCGCCCGTCGGTGTCGGTGAGCGAGAGGTGGATGTGACAGGAGTTGCCTTCGCGCTCGTCGAACTTGGCCATGAAGGTGAGCGAGACCCCCTCCTGGGCGGCGATCTCCTTGGCCCCGGTCTTGTAGACGGAGTGCTGGTCGCAGGTGGTCAGGGCCTCGTCGTAGCGGAAGGCGATCTCGTGCTGGCCGAGGTTGCACTCGCCCTTCGCGGACTCCACGATCAGGCCGGCGCCCTGCATCTCGTTGCGGATCCGGCGCAGCAGGGGCTCGATGCGGCCGGTGCCGAGGACGGAGTAGTCGATGTTGTACTGGTTGGCGGGGGTCAGCCCGCGGTAGCCGGAGTCCCACGCCTGCTCGTAGGTGTCCTTGAAGACCATGAACTCCAGCTCGGTGCCGACCATGGCCGTGTAGCCGTGCTCGGCGAGGCGCTCCAGCTGGCGGCGCAGGATCTGCCGGGGGGCGGCCGTGACGGGCGCGTCGTCGTTCCAGGCGAGGTCGGCGAGGAGCAGGGCGCTGCCGGGGTGCCAGGGGATCCGGCGCAGGGTGGCGAGGTCGGGATGCATGGCGAAGTCGCCGTAGCCCCGTTCCCAGGAGGACATCTCGTAGCCGTCGACGGTGTTCATGTCGGTGTCCACGGCGAGGAGGTAGTTGCAGCCCTCGGTGCCGTGCTCCATGACCTCGTCGAGGAAGAACTGTGCGGCGAACCGCTTGCCCTGGAGCCGCCCCTGCATGTCGGGGAAGGCCAGGACGACTGTGTCGATCTCGCCGGCGGCAACGAGGGCGCGGAGCTCCTCGGGCGCGAGCGGCGGCATGCGGTCTACCACGGGGATCTCTCCTTCGGTGAGCCGAGGAGGCCTAAGGTATTGAAGAGAACCATTGATTGGGAAGGGGCGGAGCGAAGATGACCGACACGACGGGCGAAGGCGACGCGATGGCGCGACTGAATCCCGTGCTCCGGCAGGTGCGGGCGGGCAACGGTTTCGAAGAGGCGCTCCAGCAGATCCTCCAGGTCGTCCGGCTGGGCCTGGTGCCGGGCGGGGAACGCCTGCCGCCCGAGCGGGAGCTGGCGGAGGCGATGGGCATCAGCCGGGTCACCCTGCGCGAGGTGCTCAAGGTGCTGCAGGAGCAGGGCCTCGTGGAGGCGCGCCGCGGGCGGTACGGCGGAACGTTCGTGCTGCCCCGTCCCGACACCCCGGCCGGCGGCACCGAGGACGAGCTGCGCCGGCGCGTGGCGGGCGTCGACCTGGAGGACGTCCTGCGGTTCCGCGAGGTCCTGGAGGTGGGCGCCGCCGGGCTGTGCGCCTCCCAGGGACTGTCCGGGGAGGACTCCGAGCGGCTGCTCGGCGCGCTGGCCGCCACCCATGACGCGCCCCTGACCGACTACCGCCGCCAGGACACCCTCTTCCACCTCACCCTGTGCGAGCTCGCCGGATCGGCCACGCTCACCGCCCAGTACGCCGCCGTCCGCGCCACCGTCAACGACCTGCTGGACTGCATCCCGCTGCTGGTGCGCAACCTGGAGCACTCCCAGGCGCAGCACACCGCGCTCGTGGACGCGGTGCTGGAGCGCAACGCCGACGCGGCCCGGGAGGTCATGCGCGAGCACTGCTGCGGCACGGCGGCGCTGCTGCGCGGATTCCTGGCCTGAGCGGGCGCCCCACCCGCCACCCCGAGAGGATTTCGTAACCCTCGTTTTACGCAGGGGTCTTGCGCACTCCGCTCGACTGACGCAAAGGTACGCGACACAACCATTGTCCCGGGCAGGAGCGACGCACATGGCCGACGACACCGGGGCACGGCTGACAGCCGTGCCCGAATCCACCAGATCCCCCGAGGGCGGCGACGACTACCTCCAGCGGCGCACCTTGCGCCGCGGCAGCGCCGGCTGGCTGCTGCTGACCGGCCTCGGCGTCGCCTACGTCGTCTCCGGCGACTTCTCCGGCTGGAACGTCGGGCTCGCCCAGGGCGGCTTCGGCGGACTCGCCCTGGCCACCGTCCTGATGGGCGCGATGTACGCCTGCCTCGTCTTCTCCCTCGCGGAGCTGTCCGCGATCCTGCCCACGGCGGGCGGCGGCTACGGCTTCGCCCGACGGGCGCTCGGCCCCTGGGGCGGCTTCCTCACCGGCACCGCGATCCTCATCGAGTACATCCTGGCGCCGGCCGCGATCGCCATCTTCATCGGCGACTACGTCGAGTCCCTGAACCTCTTCGGCCTCACCTCCGGTTGGCCCGTCTACCTGGCCTGCTTCGCCGTCTTCATCGGCATCCACCTGTGGGGGGTCGGCGAGGCCCTGCGCTTCTCCCTCGTCGTCACCGCCGTCGCCGTCGTCGCGCTGGTCGTCTTCGCCGTCGGCGCGTTCACCGAGTTCGACCCGGCGCGCCTCGACGACATCGCCGTCGACACCACCGCCCTCGGCGCGAACTCCTGGCTGCCGATGGGCCTGCTGGGCATCTGGGCGGCGTTCCCCTTCGGCATGTGGTTCTTCCTCGGCGTCGAGGGCGTACCGCTGGCGGCCGAAGAGGCCAAGGACCCGGTCCGCTCGATGCCGCGGGCGCTGTCGACCTCCATGGCCATCCTGGTGCTGCTGGCCCTCGTCACCTTCCTCGCCTCGACCGGCGCGCGCGGCGCCGACGCCATCAAGGACGCCGGCAACCCGCTCGTCGTCGCCCTGGAGGGCAACCCGGACCTGGGCTGGCTGAAGACCTTCGTCAACTACGCGGGCCTCGCCGGTCTCGTGGCCTCCTTCTTCTCCCTGATCTACGCCGGCTCGCGCCAGCTGTTCGCCCTGTCCCGCGCCGGCTACCTGCCGCGCTTCCTGTCCCTGACCTCGCGCCGCAAGGCCCCGTACCTGGGCCTGCTCATCCCCGGCGCGATCGGGTTCGCCCTCGCCGCGGCCACCGGGAACGGACCGCGCATGCTCAACATCGCGGTGTTCGGCGCGACCATCTCCTACGCGCTGATGGCCCTGTCGCACATCGTGCTGCGCCGCCGCGAACCGGGTCTGGAGCGCCCGTACCGCACGCCCGGCGGCATCGCGACCTCCTCGGCGGCCTTCCTCCTCGCCCTGTCCGCCCTGGTCGCCACCTTCCTGGTGGACAAGGACGCGGCGTTCATCGCCCTGGGTGTGTACGCCGTCGCCCTCGGCTACTTCGCGTTCTACAGTCGGCACCACCTGGTGGCCTCGGCTCCGGAGGAGGAGTTCGCGGCGCTGGCCCAGGCCGAGGCGGAGCTGACCCGGGACTGACCGGCCCGCCGACCCCGCCCACCCCGACCCTTCGTCCCCCTCCCCCGAACTGCCCCTGGAGGTGGCACTCGTGCCCAGGCCGCTCATCGGCATCACCACCTACGTGGAGGAATCCACCCGCTTCCGGGTGTGGGACGTCCCGACGTCCCTCGTGCCCTCCGGGTACTACGAACTCGTCCAGGCGGCGGGCGGCGCGGCCGTGCTGCTCCCGCCGGACGAACCCGGAACCGCGGCGGAGGTGCTGAGCCGGGTGGACGGCCTGGTCGTCGCCGGCGGCCCCGACCTGGACCCGGTCCGCTACGGGGCGGCGCGCGACCCGCGCACGGGCCCGCCGGCCACGCAGCGGGACGAGTGGGAACTCGCCCTCGTCGAGGCCGCGTTGGCGGCGGGCCGGCCGCTGCTCGGCATCTGCCGGGGCATGCAGGCGCTGAACGTGGCGCTGGGCGGCACGCTGGTCCAGCACATCGACGGCCACGTGGAGGCCTCGGGCGTCATGTCCTGGCACCCGGTGCGCCCGGTCGCCGGCACCCGGTACGCCCAGCTGGTCCCGGAGGAGGCGGAGGTGCCGACGTACCACCACCAGGCGGTGGACCGGCTGGGCCGCGGCCTGATCGCCTCCGCCCACGCGGTGGACGGCACGGTCGAGGCGATCGAGCTGCCCGACCCCGACCGCTGGGTCGTGGGCGTGCAGTGGCACCCGGAGCGGGACAAGGACACCCGCGTCCTGGAGGCCCTGGTCGCCGCGGCGGCCGCGTACACCCCGGCCACCGTCCGCTGACCGGAGTCCCGGCCCGCCGGACGGCGCCGACGTGCGGGGCGTCCGGCGGGTCGGAAGACTGGAGACATGACGAACAAGGCTGTCCTGGAGGGCGGACCGGCCGACCTGCCCGAGCGGGTCGTCGAGGCTCCGGCCCCCGGCGAGGACGTGAAGATCCAGCACCGCGGAGGGTACGAGCACTTCCGGGCCACGGCGCGGCAGCAGGACGGCCCGCAGGGCCGGCTGCCCGTATTCGAATGGTGGGAACGCACCGAGATCGCCGAATGACGAGGCACGCCATGACACACACCGCGGAATGGAAGGTCGGTGTCTCGCTGACGGAGGAGGGCGGCACCACCCGCGCCCGGGCCGTCCTCGACACCGGGACCACCCAGCTCGTCGGCCGCGGCTCGGCCCGCTGCAACCCCGAGGACGTGGAGGTGCCGGCCATCGGCGACGAGCTCGCCGCGAGCCGGGCCATGCGGGACCTCGCAGGCCAGCTGATGCGTGCCGCCGACCGGGACCTGGCTGCGATGGGCGCCCTCCCCGAGCCGCCCCGCACCTCCTACGGCTGGCCCCAGGACGCCGAAGACCCCACCCGCCGCGGCCGCTGACCGAACGGCCCCGCCCCAGGGGCGCGGGGAACTGCGCGAAAACCACCACGGACCCGCGCCCGGGGGACCGGCGGGGCCTACGTCCTGACGCGGGTCAGCGACAGCAGGTCCCTGGCGGGACCGGCCGGCCTGGCCCCCGCCGGCCACACGGCCCGCAGGGCCCGCCCCAGCGCCGCCCCGGACACGGGCACCTCCACCAGCCGCCGCGCGGCCAGCTCGTCCCCCACCGCCAGCTCCGACAGCACGCACGGCCCCGCCCCGCTCACCGCCGCCGCCTTGACCGCCGTCGTCGACGCGAGCTCCAGCAGCGGCGCCGCCAGCCCCCCGCACCCGGCGAGCGCCCCGTCCAGCACCTGCCGGGTCCCCGAGCCCCGCTCCCGCAGGATCAGCGGGGTCGAAGCCAGCTCGGCCGCGGTGACCGCGCCCGCCCGGCGCGCCCACGGGTGCCCGGGGGCCACGGCCACGACCAGCCGGTCCTGCGCGATCACCGCCGAGTCCAGCCCGTCCGCAACGGTCAGCCCCTCCACGAAGCCCAGGTCCGCCTCGTGCGCGAGCACCCGCTGCGCCACCACCGCCGAGTTCCCGGCGTGCAGCGACACCGCCGTGCCGGGCCGCTGGCCGCGCAGGGCGATCAACCAGCCCGGCAGCAGGTACTCGGCGATCGTCATGCTGGCGGCGACCCGCAGCCGGGAGTCCCGCTGCCCGCGCAGCGCCTGCGCACCCGCGTCGAAGGCCTCGGCGGCCTCGATCACCCGCCGCGCCCAGTCCGTGACGAGCGCCCCCTGCGCGGTGAGCGTGGAACCCCGCGGCGAGCGGTCGACCAGCGCGACGCCGAGGCGGGTCTCCATGGCCCGGATGCGGCTGCTGGCCGCGGGCTGGGTGATGCCCATCCGCTTGGCCGCCCCGCTCAGGCTGCCGACCCGGGCGACTTCGAGCAGCAGTTCCAGCGCGCCCAGATCCGGCACCCGGTGCACCAGCGGAATCCACTCCTCATTACCCATAAAGTCAGTTTATGGCCTCATAGGGAGACGGCCCCTGCCGCCCGGGACGCCCCGGCAGCACGCTGGGCCCATGGCCACCACCCTCGTGCTACCCCACGAAGACCCCTCCCGGAGCGCCCGGACGGCCCACAAGGCCGGCACGCCGCTCCCGCCCCGCACCCCCGCCCGCTTCCCCGCCCTGCGCGACCTCGGCCCCAACTGGTACGCGTCCGTCATGGGCACGGCCATCGTCGCCAACGCCGGCGCCACGCTGCCGTACCAGGTGCCCGGCCAGCGCACGGCCTGCCAGATCGTCTGGGTGCTGGCCGCCGTCGCCCTCGCCGTGCTCCTCACCGCCCGGGCCGGCCACTGGCTGTACCACCGGGACCGGGCCCGCGCCCATCTCCTCGACCCCGCCGTGGCCCCCTTCTACGGCTGCCTCTCCATGGCCCTGCTGGCCGTCGGCGCCGGCACCCTCGTCGTCGGCAAGGACCTGATCGGCGAGCCGGCCGCGGTCGTCGCGAACGCGGCGCTGTTCACCGCCGGCACCGCGGTGGGCCTGCTCATGGCCGTGGTGGTGCCCTACCTGATGGTGGTCCGGCACGAGATCGACGCCGCCCAGGCCGGCCCCGTCTGGCTGCTGCCGCTGGTCTCCCCCATGGTCTCCGCGGCCACGGGCCCCCTGCTGGTCCCCCACCTGCCGGCCGGCCAGGCCCGCGAGGCCCTGCTGCTCGGCTGCTACGCGATGTTCGGGCTCAGCCTGCTGGCGACGCTGCTGTTGCTCCCGCTGGTCTTCGGCCGACTGCTCACCGGCGGCGTCCTGCCGCTGCTGCTGACCCCGACCCTGTTCCTGGTCCTGGGCCCGCTCGGGCAGTCCACCACCGCCGTCAACCAGCTGGCCGACGTGGCCCCGCTCGCGGTCGGCGCCCCGTATGCCGGCGCGCTGGGGGCGTTCGCCGTCGTCTACGGGGTCCCGGTGATGGGTTTCGCGCTGCTGTGGCTGGCGCTGGCCGCCGCCCTGCTGGTCCGGGCGGCGCGGGCCGGGATGGGCTTCGCGATGACCTGGTGGGCGCTGACCTTCCCGGTCGGCACCTGTGTCACCGGCGCCGCCGGCCTGGCCCGGCACACCGGGCTGACGGCGTTCGCCTGGCTGGCCGCCGCCCTGTACGCGGCCCTGCTCGTCGCCTGGCTGCTCGCCGCCGGGCATACCCTGCGCGGCCTGGCCACCGGGCGGCTCCTGCCCCGCCGGCCGGCGGCCGGCTGAGCGGCCGTGGCGGGGTCCGCAGCGGTTCCGCAGCGGTTCGGCAGCCCTCCGAAGGGGCGCGGGGAACGGCGCGACCGGCCAACAGCGGGCCCGCAGCCGACGGCCGGCCCCTCCCGGCGCTTCCCGCGGAGCGCTCAGCGGGCCGCGGCCAGCGCCGCCGCCAGCACCTGCGGGGCCTCGGCGAGGGAGGGCCCGTACCAGGTCAGGTGGCGACCGCTGACCAGGGCGGCCGGACGGCCGGGGAACGCCTCCGGGCCGTCCTCGCGCGTGAAGGCGTACGGCTCGTCCGGCAGCACCACCAGGTCGCAGTCGGCCGCGGCCAGCTCGGCCACCGGCACCTTCGGGTAGCGCTCGGCGTGCCCGGCGTACACGTTGTGCACGCCGAGCCGCGCCAGCAGGTCACCGGCGAAGGTGTCCCGTCCCAGCACCATCCAGGGCCGGCGCCACACCGGGACGACGGCCCGCCGCCCCTCCCCCGGCTCCACCCGGGCCCAAGCGGCCTCGGCCTCGTCCAGCCACCGCGGCCGGGACAGCCCCAGGGCGTGCACGAGCAGCCGGTCCAGCTCGGCGAAGGCCTGCGGCAGCCCGCGGACCTCGGTGACGAGCACCTCCAGGCCGGCCGCGCGCAGCTCCGCCAGGTCGGGGGACCGGTTCTCCTCCTCGTTGGCGACGACCAGGTCGGGGCGGAGCCCCGCGATGGCCGCCACGTCGGGGTTCTTGGTGCCCCCGACGCGCACGGCGCCCTGCCGGCCGAGGCCGGCGGGGTGGGTGCACCAGTCGGTGACGCCGACGAGCAGGCCCGGGGCGGTGACGGCCACCGCCTCGGTCAGCGAGGGCACCAGGGAGACGACCCGCACGGCCGCTCAGCGCCCCGGCTCGGGCGGCTCGAACGTCGCGTGGATGTGTTCGCCGACCGCGACGACCAGGATCCGGGTCTCCTCGGTGACGGCCCGCCAACGGTGGCGCACCCCGCCGGACAGGAACAGGGCGTCACCGCTCTCCAGCCGGTACGCCCGCCCCTCGGCCTCCACCTGGCAGGCGCCCGAGACGACGTACATCAGCTCGTCGTTGCGGTGCTGGTACTCGCGGCCGGCGTCCTGATCACCGGTGAACTCCAGTGCGTGCAGCTGGTGGTGCCCGCGGACGAGGGGGCGCACGCCCGGGACCGGGCCCAGCCCGGAATCGTCCCCGGCCCGTACGAGGTCGACGGTGCGCGCGGTGTCGGACGCGGCCAGCAGCTCGACGGCGGTGGTCTCGAGCGCGTCGGCGACCCGCTCCAGGGAGCGCATGCTGGGCCGGGCCCGCTCGTTCTCTATCTGGCTGAGGAAGGGAACCGAGAGGCCGCTGCGCGCCGACACGGCGGCGAGGGTCAGGTGGAGCGCCCGGCGCCGCTTGCGCACGGCCACGCCCACCCGGAGCGGTTCCTTGGCGTCCTTGTCCCGATCCTTGTCGTCCGAGCCGTCCCTGTCGTCCATGGCGGGGCTGCCCTCCCCTTGTCAGGTTCTGTCGGCGTAGTAGGCGTCCGTCGCACGGGGGTGTGCTGTAAGCACCTTACGCAGCAACCGCCCCCGGTTTCGCGCCCGGCGGCGGACCGGGCTACGCCGCGGGTGAAACTCCTGTGCCATGTCCGATCACTTCTACGGCCACTTTGCGTCCTCCTGGCCGTAACCCATCGGGTGGGGCCGGGTGCGGCATCATCGTCGTCGTGACGACGACTCGACGGCTGATGCTGCTGGACACCGCCTCCCTCTATTTCCGCGCGTACTTCGGCGTACCGGACTCCGTGAAGGCCCCGGACGGCACCCCGGTCAACGCCGTGCGCGGACTGCTCGACTTCATCGCCCGCCTGGTGCAGGACCACCGCCCGGACGACCTCGTCGCGTGCATGGACGCCGACTGGCGGCCGCACTGGCGGGTGGAGCTGATCCCCTCGTACAAGGCGCACCGGGTCGCGGAGGAGACCCCGGCGGGGCTGCCGGACCTGGAGGAGACCCCGGACACCCTGGCGCCGCAGGTGCCGATCATCGAGGCGGCGCTGGACGCGTTCGGGATCGCCCGGGTGGGGGTGGCCGGGTACGAGGCGGACGACGTGATCGGCACGCTGACGGCGCGGGCCGCCGGCCCCGTGGACATCGTCACCGGCGACCGGGACCTGTACCAGCTGGTCGACGACGCCCGGCAGCGGCGCGTGCTGTACCCCTTGAAGGGGGTCGGGACGCTCCAGGTCACCGACGAGGCCTGGCTGCGCGCGAAGTACGGCGTCGACGGCCCCGGCTACGCGGACCTGGCCCTGCTGCGCGGAGACCCGAGCGACGGCCTCCCCGGGGTTGCGGGGATCGGCGAGAAGACGGCGGCGAAGCTGCTGGACGCGTACGGAAATCTGGCCGGAATCATCGCCGCGGTCGACGACCCGAAGTCGAAGCTGACACCCGTTCAGCGCAAGCGGCTGGACGAGTCCCGGCCGTACCTGGCCGTCGCCCCCAAGGTGGTCCGGGTGGCCAGCGACGTGCCGCTGCCCGCCTTCGACCCGGCGCTGCCGACGGCTCCGGCGCAGCCGGAACTCGTCGATGCACTGGCCCACCGCTGGGGTCTGGGCGGTGCGGTGGCGCGCCTGCGCGGCGCACTGCTTCCCTGAGGTGCTAACTTAGGTAATCCTAAGTTTCAGGGGAGTCAGGGGAGACGCCGTGGCAGAAGGACGCGCCCGCAAGGTCGGCACCGCAGTCGTCGTGCGGACCGAGCGGCTGACGCCGCACATGGTGCGGGTGGTTCTCGGTGGCGCCGGACTGGCCCGGTTCAGTGCGGGCGAGTTCACGGACCACTACATCAAGCTGCTGTTCGCGCCGGAGGGCGTCCAGTACCCCTCCCCGTGGGACCTGGAACGCATCCGCGCCCAGTACCCGCCCGCCGCGTGGCCGCGTCAGCGCGCGTACACGGTCCGCAGCTGGGACCCGGCCCACCTGGAACTGACCGTCGACTTCGTCGTCCACGGGGACGAGGGGCTGGCCGGCCCGTGGGCCCTGCGCGCCCAGCCGGGCGAGCTGGTCCGCTTCCTCGGCCCGGGCGGCGCGTACGCCCCGGCCCCGGAGGCCGACTGGCACCTGCTCGTCGGCGACGAGAGCGCGCTGCCGGCGATCGCCGCGGCGATGGAGCGGATGCCGGCCGGCGCCCGGGTCCACGCGCTGGTGGAGATCGACGGCCCCGCGGACGAGCAGAAGATCGCGACGCCCGACGGCATCGTCCCGGTCTGGCTGCACCGCGGGGGCCGCCCGGTGGGCGAGGCCCTGGTCGAGACCGTCAAAGGCCTCGACTTCCCCTCCCGCGACGTGCACGCGTTCGTCCACGGCGAGGCGGCCTTCGTCAAGGAGCTCCGGCGCCACCTGCGCCTGGAGCGGGGCATCCCGAAGGAGCGCCTGTCGATCTCGGGCTACTGGCGCCTCGGCGAGACGGACGAGGGCTGGCGGGCGATCAAGGGCGAATGGAACGCGCGGATCCTCGCGGAGCAGGAAGCCGCGGCCTGACCCGGGCGGCTCCACCCGAGCACCCGAGCCACCCGAGCCACCCGTCCTGGCCGGACCGACCGGACCGACCGGACCGACCGATTGGCCGAACGGGCGGTGCCACCCCGCCGGCGCCACAATGAGGGCTATGCGTACCCGCCTCGGGCTCACGGCGGCGGGAACCGCCCTGGCGCTGGCCGCCGCCGCGCCGGTCGCGGCCGCCCCGAGCCCCCCGCCGCCCCCGAAACCGCAGCTGACGGACCAGGACGTCGCGACCGCGGTGAACCGCCTGCCCGGGTTCATCGCGTCGGGAATGCGCAGCACGGGAGTGCCCGGGCTGTCCGTGGCCGTCGTCCACGACGACAAGGTCGTGTACCTGAAGGGCTTCGGGGTGCGGCGCACCGGCGAGAGCGGTGCGGTCGGTCCGGACACGGTCTTCCAGATCGCCTCCCTGTCCAAGCCGGTCTCCTCCACCGTCGTCGCCGGCACCATGAAGGACCCGTCCGAATGGGACCGGCACACCGAGCTGCCCGGCTTCGCCCTCAAGGACCCGTGGGTCACCGGGCACGTCACCACGGCCGACCTCTTCTCGCACCGCAGCGGCCTGCCCGACCACGCCGGGGACCACCTGGAGGACCTGGGCTACGACCAGGCGTACGTCCTGGACCACCTGCGCCTGCTGCCGCTGTCGCCGTTCCGGGCGAGCTACGCCTACACCAACTTCGGGCTGACCGCGGCGGCCGAGGCCGTCGCCCGGGCCCACGGCACCAGCTGGCAGAAGCTCAGCGCGGACACCCTGTTCAAGCCCGCCGGCATGACCCGCACCAGCACCGAGTTCTCCGCCTTCGCCACCGCGCCCGACCACGCCGCCACCCATGTGAAGAACCCCGACGGCACCTGGTCCCCGCGCTACGTACGCGATCCGGACGCCCAGGCGCCGGCCGGCGGGGTCAGTTCCACCGCGCGGGACCTGGCCCGCTGGATGCGGCTACAGCTCGGCGAGGGCACCCTCGACGGGAAGCGCATCGTCCCCGCCGCGACCCTGGAGCGCACCCACCTGCCCGAGATCGTGGCGCAGGCCACCACCCCGACCGGCCGGCCCCAGTTCTACGGACTCGGCTGGAACGTGACGTACGACGACGCGGGACGGCTCCGGCTCAGCCACTCCGGCGCCTTCGACCTCGGCGCCAACACCAACGTGACCCTGCTGCCCCTGGAGCGGCTGGGCATCGTCGTCCTCACCAACGGCGCCCCGGTCGGCCTCGCCGACGCCATCGCCGAGGACTTCTTCGACACCGCCGAGCACGGCAGGCCCACCACCGACTGGCTGCCCCTGTTCGCCTCGCTCTACGCGCAGCTGGACCAGGGGGACCGCTCCACGACCGATTACGCCCACCCGCCCGCCGGAGCCGCACCGCCCCGCGCCGACAGCGCGTACACCGGCACCTACGACAACCCGTACTACGGCAGGGCGACGGTCACGGCGAACCCCGACGGCGGCCTCACCCTGTCCCTCGGCCCCAAGCCCGAGCGCTTCCCCCTCCACCCCTACGACGGCGACACGTTCAGCTACGAGACCGCCGGGGAGAACGCCGTCGGCCGCACCGGCGTGTTCTTCGAGGACGGCACCATGCGCATCGAGTACCTGGACGAGAACCGGCTGGGCACCTTCACCCGGCAGCAGCCGTAGCCCTCCGACCCCGGGGACTGCCCTAGCCTGGAGCCGATGAGAAGCAGAACCCGCATACCCCCCGCCCCGCTCCCCCAGATCGACGGCATCGACCCGGTCCGGCTGCGCCTGCCCACCGTCCGCGACGGCAGGTGGCCCGACCTCGGCAGCTACCTCACCGAGCGCTACGCCGGCACCCGCGGCGCCGAGTCGGTGGCGCGGCTGCTGCACGGCGGCCGGATCCTCGGCCCCGGCGGCCGGGTGCTGCGCGCCGACGACCCGTACGAGCCGGGCGCGTACCTGTGGTTCCACCGGGACATGGACCCCGAGCCGGTCGTCCCGTTCCCGATCGGCGTGGTGTACCGGGACGCCCACCTGCTGGTGGTGGACAAGCCGCACTTCCTGGCGACGACCCCGCGCGGCAGCCACATCGTGCAGACCGCCCTGGCCCGGCTGCGCACCGAGCTGGACCTGCCCGAGCTGAGCCCGGCCCACCGCCTGGACCGGCTCACCGCGGGCCTGGTCATGTTCAGCATCCGACCCGAGGACCGCGGCGCCTACCAGGGCCTCTTCCAGGAGCGGCGGGTGGACAAGGAGTACGAGGCCCTCGCCGTCCACGACCCTGCGGTCGAGCTGCCCCGCACCGTCCGCAGCCGGATCGAGAAGGTCCGCGGGATCATCGGCGCGAGCGAGGTCCCGGGCGGCGAGCCGAACGCCGAGACCTCGCTGGAACTCCTCGACACCGCGGGCGGCCTGGGCCGCTACCGGCTGGTCCCGCACACCGGCCGCACCCACCAACTGCGGGTGCACATGAACGGGCTCGGCCTGCCGATCCTCGGCGACCCGGTGTACCCGGAGGTCACCGACCCGGCCCCGGACGACTTCCGGCGGCCCCTGCAACTCCTGGCCCGCGGCTTGGCGTTCACCGACCCGGTGACCGGCATCGCGCACCGCTTCGAGTCCGGCCTGGAGCTGCTCGCCTGGCGGGACCGCACCGCCTGGGAGGCCGGGCCGCCGACCTCCGCGTAGGCGGCCGGGGGCGCGTCAGACCAGTAGCGGTCCCCCGCAGCGGTCGGCCCCGTCCTTCACGGCGATCAGATTGGCCTGCACGTAGGAGATCAGGTTCCGCGAGTGCCAGTCGGTCGGGTAGTAGGTGACGAGCCGGGACCGCTGGAAGCGGGCCTCGATCTCCGGCACGAAGGCCCGGTACTGGTCGTCGGTGTAGTACCAGAACGAGTTCTCGTTGTAGTACGCGACGTGCGTCGGGTCCTGGTACGCGCCCCGGCCGTCGGAGCTCGGCGTGAGGGACAGCAGCATGCCGCCGGGCGCGAGCAGCCGGTACAGCTCGTTGATCAGCGGGATCTTCTCGGGCACGTGCTCCAGGAAGTCGACCGCCCGCAGCACGCCCACCGAGCCCTCGGCCAGGTCCAGCGGTTCGGGCAGCGTCGCGACGATGTCGACGCCGTCCCGCCGGTGCCGGTCGACGCCCAGGTAGCCGGGCGGCTTGCGGTGCGCCGCCCCCAGGTCCAGGGCGAGCAGCCCGCGCCGCCGGGTCCAGGCGAGCGTGTTGGCCTCGATGTACTTGTCGTACAGGGCGACGGTCTCGCGCTGGATGTGGGCGCTGACCTCGGAGTCGCGCTGGGTGTTGTCGGCGTGCATGCGCTGGAGGTACAGGCAGCGGGGGATGTGGTGGAACTCCCCCGCCTGGAACAGGCGGAACATCAGGTCCTGGTCGTCCAGCACGGTGCGGGTGGCATCGTAGCCGCCGACCTGTTCGTACGCGTCCCGGCGGAACGCCCGCACGTGGTTGGGGGCGTACCAGATGTACGAGACGTTGTGCGGGGTCGGTGCCATGGACACCGCCTGCAGCAGCCGGCGGCCATCCACGACGACGTCCTCGTACCGCCAGCCGTGGGTCTCGTTGAAGCGGGTCTCGTCGCGGCCGCCGTCCTCGGTGATCTGCGCCGTGTTGCTGTACGCGAGGACGACGTCGGCGTGCGCGTCGAAGACCGCGGCGAGCTCCGCCAGGCAGTCCCTGGCGAGCAGGTCGTCGTGGTCGAGTTCGACGAGGATCTCCCCACGGGCGAACTCGCAGGCGCGGCGTTTGGCCGCTCCGACTCCGCGACTGTCGTCGGAAACCTCCACCCGGACGCGGTCGTCGGGGTGCTCCGGCCGCCAGCGTGCGCCGTTGTTGAGGAGCACGATCCACTCCCAGTCGGTCCGGGTCTGCGCCTGGAGGGTGACGAGGCACTCGTCCAGGTAGCGCGGTCGGTGGCTGGGGGTGAAGACGGAGAACCGGGGCGTCGGGGCAGCGTTGCTCATCGTGTCGTACCTGTCGTGGGGGGTGGTAGCCGTGGCCGCCCGGGCCCGGACCCGGGCGGCGTTGTCGGAAGCGAGCGGGACCGTGGGTCCGGGACGCGGCTGGAGGGGACTACCTCACGGGGGCGGTGGGGTGGGGGTCAGGGGGTGCACACGACGTACGCGGTGACGGACCGGGCGTCCCCCGAGGTCGCCTGCCAGCCGGTGGGAGGTGGACCACCGACCGGCCGGGTGATGATCGGCTCCAGGTTGCCCCCACCGGCCATCTGGTAGCCACCGCCTGTGGCGAACCGGCCGGCCGGGCAGTTGGCGACGGCGTTGCCGGTGGCGGAGGTGGCCGTGACGACGGCGCCCTGCGCCCCGGTACCCACACCCTGCGCACCTTGGTTACCCTGCGCACCTTGGTTACCCTGCGCACCTGCCGCACCCTGGAACCCCTGGTTCCCCTGAGCACCGGGGACACCCTGGAACCCCTGGAATCCCTGACTGCCTTGGTTGCCCTGAGCCCCAGCCTCACCCTGGAACCCCTGGTCCCCCTGAGCACCGGGGACACCCTGGAACCCCTGGAATCCCTGACTGCCTTGGTTGCCTTGGTTGCCCTGAGCCCCAGGGTCGCCCTGGGAACCCTGGTTGCCCTGAGCCCCAGGCACACCCTGGAACCCCTGGTCGCCCTGGACGCCAGGCACACCCTGGAACCCCTGGTCGCCCTGGACGCCAGGCACACCCTGGAACCCCTGGTTCCCCTGAGCACCGGGGACACCTTGGAACCCCTGGAACCCCTGACTGCCTCGGTTGCCCTGAGCCCCGGGGTCGCCCTGGGAACCCTGGTTGCCCTGAACGCCAGGATCACCTTGGAACCCCTGGTAACCCTGGCTGCCCTGAACGCCAGGCGCACCCTGGAATCCCTGGGGGCCTTGCGAGCCTTGGAATCCCTGGTTGCCCCGCGGACCCCGGGCGCCAGTCGCTCCTTGAGGGCCCCGTGCCCCCTTTGCCCCCTGGGGGCCGCGGAGCTTCTGGCGCCAGTGGTCGTCACAGTCCCGGTCGCCAGGGCCGCCCGGCCGGGGATCGAACTCCTCGCTGAGCGCTCCGTTCGGACCGGGCACCTGGAGAGGACACGTGGAGTGCGGGCCCCGCGGGTCGTCCCCCGCGGCAGCGACAGCCGCCGCGGCCGAGGCGAGCTGGACGGCCAGCCCGAGCGCCCCGGCCGAGAGTAGCGTGGCGGTCCGGACCCAGGATCTGCGCAGTGAATCAGGCTTCATCTACTGACCTTCCTGCAACTGGAAGAGGCACCCCGCGCTTCGGCCCCCAGTCGCCAGGCCGGAGAGCGGAGCGGGGCGTCCTTGAGCCGCGGTCATGGCGACTTCGGCCCGCAGCATCCCCCCGGCACAGTAGCTTCCGGGCATTCCGGTCGACGGCCGTGCGCCCCGCGACGCACGCGCGTTTCTCGGCTCTTCATTCCATCGGCCTACGCGCGCCGGGGCACCCGGTCGGCGGCGCCGAAGGGGCCCGGTAGCCGACGGGGTACCGCCCCCTAGCCGCCGGCCCCGGCCGGGGCCGGGTCCGCGTCCCGCGCGACGCCCGCGATCCGCAGTGCCGCATCGGCCGTGGCCTCGGCGAAGGCCGCGACGGGGCGGGCGGGATCGTAGCGGTGGATCAACATGACGCCCTCGATCAACCCGAAGACCAGGTCGTTGCGCAGCGCCAACGCGCCCCGGTCACCGGCCAGTTCGGCGCCGATCGGGGTGGCCCCGAGCAACGCCCGGTACGCGCCCCGCAGTTCACCACGCATCCGGCGGAACCGGGTGAACCGGGATCCGGCCACCTCGGGCAGCAGGTACAGCGCGCCCAGGTCGTACGGACCCCCGCACAGCAGGAGCACGTCCGAGCGGCACAGCTCCCACAGCCGCTCGGCGGCGGGCCGACCCGTCTCGGCGAGGAGCCGGCGGGCCAGCCCCAGCGAGGGCGCGACGGTGGACTCCAGGAGTTCGGCGAGGAGTTCCTCCTTGCCGGCGAAGTAGTGGTACATCGTGGCCTGGCGCATCCCGGCCCGCTCGGCCACCGTCCGCGTGGTGGTGGCCGCGTACCCCCGTACGGTGAACAGCTCGGCCGCCGCGCAGAGGAGTTCCTCGCGCGGCGGCCGGCCGCGGGGTTCCGTCAGCCGGTCGGCGCGCGGCCGGCCGATCCGTCTCGGACCTTCGCCCGTTCCCCCAGTCATGGTCCGATCGTCGCACAGGGGCACGCCGAAGTGATCATGGCAAGAGATGAGATCCGGCCATGACCGCCTTCGGAGGAAGCCCCAAAAGGGGCTAGCCGACGGAGCTGTAGGCGACGACACCGCGCAGCAGGGCGTCGACCGCCTTGCGGGCGTTGCGCGCCACGGTGCTGCCGCTGCCGCTCCCGCCGCCCTGCGCGGACGCCGGCGCCGCCGCGGCGATCTGCCCGAGCACGTCGATGACCTGCTTGCACCAGCGTACGAAGTCGCCGGCCGGCATCTCGGCCTCGCGCAGCACCTCGTCCAGGCTCTTGTCGGAGGCCCACTGGTAGGCGGCCCAGGCGAAGCCGAGGTCGGGCTCGCGCTGGCCCACGCCCTCCGCCTGGTTGATGCGGTGCTCCTCCTCCAGGGCGTCGAGCCGGCCCCAGATGCGGACCATCTCGCCGAGCGCCGCCTTCGCCGCCCCGCCGGGCACCTTCGGTGCGACCGCGTCGTCGGACTGCCGCGCCTCGAAGACCAGCGCGGAGACGCATGCGGCCAGCTCGGCCGGGTTCAGGCCTTCCCAGACCCCGGCGCGCAGGCATTCGGAGGCCAGCAGGTCGAGCTCGCCGTAGAGCCGGGCGAGCCGCTTGCCGTGCTCGGTGACCTCGTCCTCGCGCAGGTAGTCCAGCTCGGTCAGGAGCCGGTGGATGCGGTCGAAGGTGCGGGCGATGGTGTTGGTCCGCCCCTCGATGCGCCGCTCCAGGGCCTGCGTGTCCCGCTTGAGCCGGTGGTAGCGCTCCGCCCAGCGGGCGTGGTCCTCCCGCTCGTCGCAGCCGTGGCAGGGGTGCGCCCGCAGTTCGGCGCGCAGCCGGGCGATCTGGCGGTCGTCGGCTGCGGCGGCCCGCCCGCGACGGCTCCGCTCGGGGGTGATGTGTCCGGCCTTGGCGCGCAGTTGGGAGGCGAGGTCGCGACGGGACTGCGGGGAGCGGGCGTTGAAGTTCCGCGGGATCCGCATCCGGTCGATGGCCTCCACCGGCACCGGGAAGTCCATCGCGGCGAGCCGCTTGACCTGCCGTTCGGCGGTGAGGACGAGCGGGCGCGGGCCCTCGGCGTACTCGTGGCCGCGGTGCCCGTTGACCCGCCCGGCGGGCACGCCCGGGTCGAGGACGAGGGCGAGGCCGGCGAACTTGCCGGTGGGCACGTGGATGATGTCGCCCGGCTTGAGCTTCTCCAGGGAGACGGCGGCCTGCGCCCGGCGCTGGGCCGCGCCCTGCTTGGCCAGTTCCGTCTCGCGGTCCTTCAGGTCGCGGCGCAGCTGCGCGTACTCCTCGAAGTTCCCCAGGTGGCAGGTCATGCCCTCGCGGTAGCCGGCGAGGCCCTCCTCGTTGCGCTGGACCTGCCGGGAGATCCCGACGACGGAGCGGTCGGCCTGGAACTGGGCGAAGGAGGTCTCCAGCAGTTCGCGCGAGCGGTGCCGCCCGAACTGCTGCACGAGGTTGACCGCCATGTTGTACGAGGGCTTGAAGCTGGAGCGCAGCGGGTACGTGCGGGTACCGGCGAGCCCGGCGAGCCCGGCCGGGTCCATGCCGCGCTGCCAGAGCACCACGGCGTGGCCCTCGACGTCGATGCCGCGGCGGCCGGCCCGGCCGGTGAGCTGGGTGTACTCGCCGGGGGTGATGTCGGCGTGCTGCTCACCGTTCCACTTGACCAGCTTTTCCAGGATCACCGTGCGCGCGGGCATGTTGATGCCGAGCGCCAGGGTCTCGGTGGCGAAGACGGCCTTGACCAGGCCGCGGACGAAGAGCTCCTCCACGACCTCCTTGAAGGTGGGCAGCATGCCGGCGTGGTGCGCGGCGATCCCGCGCTCCAGGCCTTCGAGCCACTCGTAGTAGCCGAGCACGTGCAGGTCCTCGGCCGGGATGGACGCGGTCCGCTCCTCGACGATTTCGCGGACCCTCAGGCGCGCCGACTCGTCGTTGAGCCGCAGGCCCGCGAACAGGCACTGCTGGACGGCGGCCTCGCAGCCGGCCCGGCTGAAGATGAAGTTGATGGCGGGCAGCAGCCCGTCGTTGTCGAGGCGGGCGATGACCTCGGGGCGGCCCGGCGTCCAGATCCGGTTGCGGGAGCGCCGCTCGCGCTCGCGGTCGGCCTCGCGGATCATCTTGCCGCGCCGCCGGTCCTTGGGGCTGTAGGTGCGGCTGTTCTCCTCGCGGGCCATGCGCAGCAGGTCGGGATTGACCTCGCGGCGTGCGGAGCCGCGGCCTCCGTGGTCGGTCTCCTCCTCGAAGAGGTCGTAGATCCGGCGGCCGGCCATGACGTGCTGCCACAGCGGGACGGGCCGCTCCTCGGAGACGATCACCTCGGTGTCGCCGCGGACGGTGTCGAGCCAGTCGCCGAACTCCTCGGCGTTGGACACGGTGGCCGACAGGGACACCAGCGTCACCGACTCGGGGAGGTGGATGATCACTTCCTCCCAGACGGCCCCGCGGAACCGGTCGGAGAGGTAGTGCACCTCGTCCATCACGACGTAGCCGAGGCCCAGCAGCGACTGCGAGCCCGCGTACAGCATGTTGCGGAGCACCTCGGTGGTCATCACGACCACGGGCGCCTCGGAGTTGACGCTGTTGTCGCCGGTCAGCAGGCCGACGCGGTCGGCGCCGTAGCGCTTGACGAGGTCGGCGTACTTCTGGTTCGACAGGGCCTTGATCGGTGTCGTGTAGAAGCACTTGCGCCCCTGCCGCAGGGCCAGGTGCACGGCGAACTCGCCGACGATGGTCTTGCCCGAGCCGGTCGGGGCGGCGACCAGCACGCCCTTGCCGGCCTCCAGTGCCTTGCAGGCGTCGACCTGGTAGGCGTCCAGGTCGAAGTCGTACAGCTCGCGGAAGGGGGCCAGGGCGGTGGCCTCCTCGGCGGCGCGGATCCGGGCAGCGGCGTACCGCTCGGCGGGTGAGAGTTCTTCGGTCATCTTGCTGTCGAGCCTACCCGCCGCCTCTGACAACAGTCGCGATCTTTATGACCGTCCCGGATCCCACGGGGGGCCGCCGGGCGGCCGCCGCTAGCCGAGGATCCGCACGGCCGCCGGGACGCACTCGGCGGTCACCGGCAGCGGCCCGACGCGCTCGCCGTCGGCGTAGGCGGTCAGGCCCGCGGCCTCCAGCGTGACCTTCGCGGCCCGGTGGACGGCGACCTCGGGGTGGCTGAGGTGCGTCCCCTTGTAGACCTGCGGGAACACCTTCAGGAGGGTGGCCCGGCTGCAGTCGCCGACCACGACGACGTCGAAGAGCCCGTCGTCGGGGACGGCGCCGGCGCAGATCCGCATGCCGCCCCCGTACGAGGAACCGTTCCCGACGGCGACCAGGGTGGCCTCGGTCTCGATCGCGGGGCCGTCGTCGAGGGTGATCCGGTACGGGAAGGGACGGAAGGCGGCCAGCTCCGCGATCATCGCCAGGTCGTACTTGAAGCGGCCCGCGGGCAGCCGCATCCGGTTGCCGCGGTCGTTGACCCGGGAGTCGAAGCCGGAGCAGAGCACGGTCCCGTACCAGGTGCCGGCCACCCGCCCCAGGTCGATCTCGCGCAGCCGGCTCTCCTTGAGGGCCTCGGCGGCCAGCCGGCCCGCCTGCGCGGGCTCCCGCACGGGCAGGCCGAGGGCGCGGGCGAAGTCGTTGCCGGTGCCCACCGCGACCACCCCGAGCGGGACCAGGGTCCCCGCCAGGGCCTGCAGGGCCAGGGAGACCATGCCGTCGCCGCCGACGGCGATCACCGCCCCGGTTCCCTCGCGGACGGCCGTGCGGAGCCGGGCCAGGGCGTCCTCGGCGTCGGTGCCGACGACGGTGCGGACGTGGAAGCCGGCGTCCCGGAGTGCCGACGCGGCCGGTTGCGCGGCCCGCGCGCCCCGGCCGCGGCCTGCGGTGGGATTGACGAAGAGGGTGATCTCAGCGCTCACCGCACGGAATGTACCTGTCAGGTGGCGTCGTCGTAACCGTTGATCTTCCGGCGTCCGCCGTCGGTCTGCTCGGGCAGCGGCGCCGGGGACGCCACCGTCTCCACCGCGCCGATCGGGGTGGGCGTGAGGTCGAGCTTCGCGGCCTCGTCGTCGGAGAGCAGCGCATCGGGGTTGTTGCGGCGCCGCCTGCGGTCGTTGACCAGGCAGATCCCGAGGGCGATGAAGTACAGGGCGACGATCGGGGCGGCCAGCGACAGCATCGTCAGCGGGTCACCGGTGGGGGTGGCGAACGCGGCGAAGACCGTGATGCCGAGCACCATGCCGCGCCACCAGCCGGCGAGCCGCTTCGCGGTGACGACCCCGGTGAAGTTGAGCAGGATCAGCAGCAGCGGCAGCTCGAAGGCGAGGCCGAAGACGACGACCATGCGCGTGACCAGGTCGAGGTAGTCGTCGACCGGCAGCAGGTTGCGGGCGTGCTCGGGGGTGAAGTCGAGCAGGATCGTGGCGGTCTTCGGCAGCAGCCGGTACGCGAGCACCGCGCCCGCGCCGAAGAGGGGCGCGCCGACCGCGACGAAGCCCATCGCGTACTTCTTCTCGTGGCTGTGCAGGCCGGGCGCGACGAAGGCCCAGAGCTGGTACAGCCAGACCGGGGCGGAGAGGACCACGCCCGCGGTCAGGGAGACCTTGAGGGCGATCGAGAACGGCGCGATGAGGCCGTTCACGGTCATGTCGGCGCAGGGCCGGCCGTTGCGCTGCGAGACCACCCCGTCGGTGCAGCCGACGGAGTCCAGCATCGGCTTCAGCATGAAGTCGATGACGTCCTTGTAGTAGACGGCCGCCACCACGGTGATCACGAGGATCGCCAGCACCGACTTCAACAGGCGGTTTCTCAGCTCACGCAGGTGCTCGACAAGGGGCATCCGCCCTTCGGCGTCCTTGTCGTGCTTCTCCTGCTTGCGGGCAGACTTGAGCAACCCACGTCCCTTGTCTCGTTGCAGATGACCGGCTCAGCTGCGATCGCGACCACGGCGCGGACCGCGGTCGTGACCGGTGGCCTCAGCCCTGGGCGGTGTGGTTCGGCTCGCCGACCGGCCGGGAGCTGGTCACGTCGCCGGGGGCGGCCTTGATGGTGCGCGGGGCAGCCTGCTGCGGGGCCGGGTCAGCGGGGCGCGCGGCGTCCTCCGCGGCGCTCTCGCTCTTCATGGCCTTGGCCTCGCTCTTGAGGATGCGGGCCGACTTGCCGAGGGACCGGGCCATCTCGGGGAGCTTCTTCGCACCGAACAGGAGCACGATGACCGCGATGATCAGAAGGATCTCGAGGGGCTTCAGATTGCCGATCATGTGTGTCTTCCTTCTCACCGAAACGGCTGGTTGTGGTGGAAACGGCATCGGACCGTGATCCTCGGACCGCTCCAAGGATCGTAACCCCCGGCGGTTAACGACCGGCAATCCCCCGGGGTACCCCGCCTTGCGCGCGGCTGCGTCAGACGGTACGGGGCGCGTCCCACACTTTCCATATACCTGCCGGCCGCGCGTGGCTCAGCGTCGTGCGGTCTCGCGGCCGGCGCGGGCCAGGTCCTCGGCCGCGCGCTCCAGGTCTCCGGAGGCGTCCGCGATGCGGCGGCTGGCGTGCGCGACCTGGCCGGACAGCCGCCGCACTTCCGCGAAGACGCGCAGCGCCAGGACGGCGAGGACGGTGAGCCCGAGGAATCCCAGGGCGATTGCGAGCATCGGCCACAGCATGGGTCGAGCCTAGGCCACCGGTGCCGTCAGACGCTGCGCAGGGTGCTCACGCCGCCGCCGGTCAGCAGCTCCACGATGCGCTCCCCGGCCGGCTTGCGGACGGACGCCGCGCACTCGGGGCAGGTGAAGGAGTAGAACGTGGTGCGCCGGCTGCCCCCGATGACCAGCCGCAGGGCGGTCGCGTCCAGCTCGAAGCGGGCCCGGCAGTCGGGACAGGCGGCCTTGAAGGAGACCGGCCCCGCCGCGGCGGGCCGTCCCGGCGGCCCTGCGGCGGCCTGCCCGCCCCGCGGCCCAGACATTCGCGACATCCTCGGCGCTCCCCTCAGCCGTTCGTCTTCCCTGCGGTGCGGCCGCTCCGGGCGCGGCTTCCGCCGGCCCGGACCGGTGGGGCGGTGCCGCCACCCCGGTCTTCGGCCCCGTCCCCCGGGGGTTCAGCCCCGTCCCCGGGGCTCAGCCCTGTTCCCGCCGGGTCTCAGCCCTGTTCCCCGTACCCGGCCAGTGCCTCGCGCGCCGCCTGCCGTGCGCTTTCGGCCAGCTCCGGCGGCGACACGATCCGGCCGTCCCGTCCCAGCCGCAGCGCGAGGCGGCGCAGCGAGCCCGGGTCCGGGCTGCGCAGCGTGATCCGCAGGCCGCCGTTGGCGAGTTCCTCGGCACGGTCGTGCGGGTAGTACTCGGCCACCCAGCGGCCGGCCGGCCCGACCTCGACGACGACCTGCGGGTCCTCGGCGGCCGGCTGCACCAGCCCCACGGACAGGTCCCGCGGCTCGATGGCGGGCGGCTCGGAACGCTCGTCGAGCAGGCGGATCTCGGCCACCCGGTCGAGGCGGAAGGTGCGCCGCGCCTCGGAGAGGTGGCACCACCCCTCCATGTACGTGTGGCCCACCGCGAAGAGCCGGATCGGGTCGACGGTGCGCTCGGTGAGCTCGTCGCGCGCGGGCGAGTAGTAGCGCAGCCACAGCCGCCGGCGCTCGGCGATGGCCCGGTCGACGTCGGCGAAGACCCCGCCCTCCGCCTCGAAGGTCACCGACAGCCGGGAGCTGGCCCCGGCGGCCTCCCCGGCGGCCGCCTCCAGCTTGGCGGTGGCCCGCAGCAGGGCGTCCCGGTCGCTCTCGCGCAGCCCCGGCAGCGTGGCCACGGCGCGGGCCGCCACCAGCAGGGCCGTGGCCTCGTCGGCGGCCAGGCGCAGCGGCTCGGCGGTGGACTCCCCCGAGGCGTCGGCGTTGTGCCACCAGATGCGCTCGCCGTCGGTGTCGATGTCGAGCAGGTCGCCGCCCCGGAAGCTGGTGCCGCACATCGGCAGCACGTCGAGGTCCGAGATCAGCTCGTCCTCCGTGATCCCGAAGGCGCGGGCGACGTCGGCGACGTGCGCCCCGGGGCGCTCGCGCAGATAGGTCACCAGGGACAGCATCCGGCGGGTCTGGTCGATGGCGTTGGCGGCCATGCTGGTAGGTCTCCCCCTCAGGGCACGTCGTGGATTCGGTGCGGTGTGCGGATGGTGCGGTGGACGGGCGGGATCGGGTGCGGGGGCCGGTGCGCCGCCGGTGCGGGCGCGGATCCGGCCCGCGGCCGCCCGCCGGGCCGCCTCCCTGCGGCCCGGGGCGGCCTCAGCCCGCGGCGACGGCGCGCAGCCGGTCCACCACGTCCGCCCGCAGGCCGGCGGGTTCCACCACCACGACGTCCGGCCCGAACTCCACGAGCCAGGCGTCCAGCCCGTGCCCGTACGGGATCTCCAGCTCGTCCCAGCCGTCCGCGACGCCCTCGCGCGTGGCGGTGGCCTTGGCCCGCAGCGGGTAGCCGGCGCCGGCCCGCAGCCGGATCACGGCGGTGCGGTCCGCGCTCTCCCCGGCCCAGCCCGCCACGGTCTCCCGCACGGTGACCACGTCCGGGACCTCGGCGGTGTACGAGCCGGCCCGGGAGCGGACCTTGCCAGTGATCCGGGAGAGCCGGAACACGCGCTCCTCCCCCCGGTCGCGGTCGTGTCCGGCCAGGTACCAGTGGCCGCGCCAGCACTCCAGGGCCCAGGGCTCCACGCTCCGGGTCTCCGGCCGGGCGGCGGTGGACTTGCGGTAGTCGAAGACCACGGGCCGCCGGTCGCGGCAGGCCAGCATCAGGGGCTCGAAGGCCGCCTCGTGGACCGGGATGCGCGGCTCGATGGCGCTGTGCTGGCCCTCGTACGGGTCCTCCGCCTCCGGCATGCCGCCGGCCCGCAGCTTCTGCAGGGCGCCACTGGCCGCCCCGGCGAGGCGGGCCTGCTGCCAGACCTTGGCCGCCAGGCCCAGGGCCGCGGCCTCCTCGGCGTCCAGGGAGACGGGCGGCAGCCGGTTGCTGTCGCGGCGGGCCAGGTAGCCGGTCTCGCCCTCCAGGTTCTCCACCGTCTCGATGACGAGACCGAGCTCACGCAGATCGTCCTTGTCCCGCTCGAACATGCGGTTGAAGGACTCGTCGTTGCCCGCTTCCATGTACGCCTCGATGGAGCCGCGCAGCTCGCGCTTGCTCAGTGGCCGGCGGGTCCCCAGCAGGCACAGCGCCAGATTCATCAGCCGCTCGGCCTTGGCAATCGCCATCGACGCCCTTCCGCCCTTCTTCCCGTGCGTGTCCGTGACCGTTGACCGTACCGTCCCGGCGCTCCCGGGCAAAAGCGAGGGCCCCCGCCTCACGGCGGGGGCCCTTCGGCCCGTCAGGGGCGGCCGGTTCAGCCGACGCCCATCAGGTCGCAGACGAAGATCAGCGTCTCGCCCGGCTTGATGGCCGGGGTCGGGCTGTGGTCGCCGTAGGCGAGGTGGGCGGGGATGGTCAGCTTGCGGCGGCCGCCGACCTTCATGCCCTGGACGCCGCGGTCCCAGCCCTGGATGACCTGGCCGATGCCCAGGATGAACGGCAGCGGGGCGCCGCGGTTCCAGGAGGCGTCGAACTCCTCGCCGGTGGAGAAGGCCACGCCGACGTAGTGGACGGAGACCTTCTGGCCGGCCTCGGCCACCGGGCCGTCGCCCTCCCAGATGTCCACGATCTCGAGGTCCTTCGGGGCCGGACCCTCGGGGAAGTCGATCTCGGGCTTCTCGAGCTTGTCGCTCACGGAACTGCTCCTCAGAAAAACGTACGGGCCCCCCCGACGGTGGCCGGGGGGACAACCGGGACAGTCTTACATCACCGCGAGGATGTCGAGGCTGAACACCAGCGTCGAGTTCGCCGGGATCGTGCCCCGGGCCTCGGCCCCGAAACCCTGGTCCGGCGGGATGACCAGCAGGATGCGACTGCCGACCTTCTTGCCGACCAGGCCCTCCTTGAGGCCCTTGACCGAAATCTGGTCGATCGGCCAGGTCACCGTCTGGTCGAGGGCGTAGGTGCTCTCGAAGGTCTTGTCGTCCTTCCACGTCTTGCCGTGGAACTTCACGACGACGCTGTCGGTGTCCTTGACGGCCGGGCCGTCACCCTCCAGCACGTAGTTCGAGACCAGCTTGGCCGGCGGCTCGCCGTCCTTCGGCACGGTCACGGAGACTTCCTTGCCGTCCGTGTTGGTGCCGATCTTGGCCAGGGCCTTGTCCTCCTGCGGGACCTCCTTGCCCGTGGCGGAGGCCGGGACGCTGGTGCCCTTGACGATGTCCACGACGAAGACCAGCGTGGCATTCGGCTTGATCTTGTCGCCGGAGCCCTTGGCTCCGTAGCCCAGGTCCGGCGGGATCACCAGTTCCAGGCGGCTACCGACCTTCTTGCCCTCCAGGCCCTGGTCCCAGCCCTTGATGACCATGCCGGCGCCGATCGTCACCTCGAACGGCTTGCCCTTGCCGAAGCTCTGGTCGAACGGCTCCTTGCCGTCCCAGACCTGGCCGAGGTAGTTGACCTGGGCGACATCGCCCTTCTTCAGCGCCGGGCCGGTGCCCTCGCTGATGGTCTCCACCTTCAGCTCCTTCGGCGGGTCGCCCTCGCCCTTGGACAGCTTCGGGGTCTCTCCGAACTTGGCACCCCCGGTGATCGCGGGCACCCCGTTCTTCATGTCGGCGGAGTCGGAGCCGCTGTCGCCACAGGCTGCCGTGGACAGCAGCAGAGCGGGTACGACCAGCAGGCCGGCAAGTCGGCGCACGTGTTCCTCAGATCTCAGACGGCAACGGTCGTCGCCACTCTAAGGCGTGCCGGGGGCCCCGTACGAGATCCGCACGAGGCCCTGGCCACAATCAGTGCGATGTCACATGCCGGCGATCAGCTTCTCCACCCGGTCGTCGACCGCCCGGAACGGGTCCTTGCACAACACCGTCCGCTGCGCCTGGTCGTTCAACTTCAGGTGCACCCAGTCGACGGTGAAGTCCCGCCGCTGCTCCTGCGCCCGCCGGATGAAGTCGCCCCGCAACCGCGCCCGCGTCGTCTGCGGAGGCACCGACTTCCCCTCGAAGATCTTGAGGTCATTGCAGATCCGCGCCGCCTGCCCCTTGCGCTCCAGCAGGTAGTACAGCCCGCGCCGGCGATGGATGTCGTGGTACGCGAGGTCTATCTGGGCCACCCGCGGATTCGACATGGTCATGCCGTGCTTGGCCCGGTACCGCTCGATCAACTGGTACTTCATGACCCAGTCGATCTCCGTCGCGATCCGGTCCAGATCCTGCGACTCCACCGCGTCCAGCGTCCGGCCCCACAGCTCCAACACCTGCTCCACCGTGCCCGACCGGATCCCCCGGCGCTCGGCGAAGTCCACCGCCTTGTCGTAGTACTCCCGCTGGATCTCCAACGCCGAGGCCTCGCGCCCGCTCGCCAGGCGCACCTTGCGCTGGCCGGTGATGTCGTGACTGACCTCGCGGATCGCCCGGATCGGGTTCTCCAGGGTCAGGTCCCGCATCACCGTACCCGCCTCGATCATCCGCAGCACCAGGTCGGTGGCCCCGACCTTCAGCAGCATCGTCGTCTCGGACATGTTCGAGTCCCCGACGATCACGTGCAACCGGCGGTACCGCTCGGCATCCGCGTGCGGCTCGTCACGCGTGTTGATGATCGGCCGGGAACGCGTCGTAGCGGAGCTGACGCCCTCCCAGATGTGCTCCGCCCGCTGACTCACGCAGTACACCGCACCCCGCGGCGTCTGCAGCACCTTGCCCGCCCCGCAGATCAGCTGCCGCGTGACGAGGAACGGAATGAGGATGTCCGCCAGACGGGAGAATTCCCCGTGCCGCGCCACCAGATAGTTCTCGTGGCAGCCGTACGAGTTTCCCGCCGAGTCGGTGTTGTTCTTGAAGAGGTAGACGTCGCCCGCGATTCCCTCCTCGTGCAGGCGGCGTTCGGCATCGACCAACAGACCTTCGAGAATGCGCTCGCCGGCCTTGTCGTGGGTGACCAGTTCGGTCACGTTGTCACATTCGGGCGTTGCATATTCCGGATGCGATCCCACGTCCAGGTACAGGCGGGCGCCGTTCCGCAGGAACACATTGCTGCTGCGGCCCCATGACACGACACGGCGGAAGAGGTAGCGCGCCACTTCGTCAGGAGACAGCCGGCGCTGTCCCCTGAACGTGCACGTGACGCCGTACTCGTTCTCCAGCCCGAAAATGCGGCGGTCCATGACTGAACATTACGCCTTTGGCCCTCTTCTGAAACCGGCTTCGGGAACGCCGTTTCGATCAGTTCCCCACGAGCCGGCCCTCCGCCGCCTCCGCAAGGCCCGCCGCGGACCCCGTCACGGTCCGGGACCGACCGGGAGCAGCGAGGATCCGCTGAGTGGCCGTCAGCACCACCAGGGCCGCCGCACCGCCCGCACCGGCCACACCGAACCCGGTCACCGTGCCGCCCAGTTCCACGGCCGGACCCGCCACCGCCGTACCCGCGGCCGCACCCACACCGAAGAACGTCACCAACCAGGAGAACGCCTCCGTCACCGTACCCACCGGAGCATGCCGGTCCACGACGATGAACGCACAAGCGATGGTGGGCGCCAGGAACACCCCCGCCAGAGCCGTCAGCGCCGTCATGGCCACCGGGCCCGGCGTCAACAGCAACGGCAGGTACCCCAACGCCAGCAGCGCCACCAACAGCCGCAACCGCCGCTCCGGCGCCCCGCCCCACTGCCGGGCCCCGTACACCACACCGCCGACCAGCGCACCCAGACCCAGCGCGGCCATCAGCCAGCCGTAGACCGCCTGGCCACCGTTGCGGTCGGAATAGGCGGACGCAGCCACCGTGATCGAGCCGAGCGCCATCCCCACGAAGAAGAAGGCACCCAACAGCGCCCGCAGCCCCGGCGAACGCAGCGCCCCCAGCCAGTGCGCCTCACGCGGCTCGGAACGCCACGTACGCGACGGCTCCGACACCACCACGGACAGCGCACCCAGCACACCCAGAGCATTGATCAGCAACAGCGCCCCGGCCGGGCTCCACAGCGCGATCGACACCGTCACGATCAGCGGCCCGACCGCGTACATGATCTCCTGCGCCACCGCGTCCAGCGCGTACGCAGCGTGCACCCGGTCCTCCCGGTCGCCCAGCACACTGGGCCACAGCGCCCGCAGCCCGCCCTCCAGCGGCGGCGAGAAGAACCCCGCCACCACCATCGCGGCGTACGCGACCAGCGCCGAGCCGGTACCCGCCCACGCCAGCCACGCCATGCCCAGCGCCGCCACCACGGCCGAGGGCAGCTGGACCCGGGGCTGGCCGTACAGGTCGACGGCGCGGCCGAGCAGCGGCTGCCCCACGGCGTTGGCCACGCCGTACACGGCGGCCAGCGCGCCTGCGAGACTGTAGCTCCCGCCCTCGGCCCGCACGAAGAGCACGATCGCGATCGCGGCCGTGGCGTTCGGCAGCCGACCGACGAGCGTGCCCGCCAGCAGCCGCGCCGCGTGCCTGGTCCTGAGCAGCTCCGCGTATCCCGCGGCCATCTAGCGCCCCCTTCTGCCCGGACCTGCCGGGGTAATACGTATAACTGAGCGAGTCATACGTACCATGGCCACAGCCCGGGGGTCCAGCCGCACAACCGGCCCCACCCCTCCCACCTCGCACTACAGGAGAACCGTGTGACGAGACCCACCAGCCGCGACGTCGCCACCGCCGCCGGGGTCTCCCAGGCCACCGTCTCCCTCGTCCTCGGCGACAAATGGCGCGGCCGCGTCTCCGCACGCACCGCCGACCTCGTCCGCACCGCCGCCGCCGACCTCGGCTACCGCCCCAACCTCGCCGCCCGCAACCTCCGCCTCGGCAGCACCCGCACCGCCCTCCTCGTCGTCCCCGCCCTCACCAACGAATTCTTCGCCCGCGTCTACACCGGAGCCGCCCGCGTCGCCGCCGCCCACGGCTTCGGAGTCGTCCTCTACCCCTCCCCCGACGGCACCGGCCCCGCCCGCGACCCCTTCGCCTCCGCCCGCGCCGCCCTCGACGGCGTCATCGCCTCCTCCATGGCCGCCGGCGCCCTCGACGCCATCGGCGGCGACGGCCTCCCCCTCGTCATGCTCGACAGCGCCCCCGGCTCCGGCCGCGCCGCCGCCCACGTCAACCTCGCCATGGCCGACGGCATGCGCCAGGTCACCGAACACCTCCTCGCCCTCGGACACCGCCGCTTCCTCCACTTCGCCGCCGACGTCGACTCCTGGACCTTCGACAACCGCGCCCAGGCCCTCGCCCGCCACCTCGGTCCCCACGCCGAGCTCCGCACCGTACGGGCCCCCCTCGGCGTCGCCGAAGCCCGCACCGCCATCGAAGCCGCCCTCGCCACCCCCGCCGACCGGCCCACCGCCATCGTCTGCGACGACGACATCCTGGCCGTCGGCGCCTGCAAGGCCGCCCGCCGCCTCGGCCTGCGCATCCCCGACGACCTCTCCGTGACCGGCATCGACGACCTGGCCCTCGCCACCGCCGTCGAACCCGAGCTCACCACCGTCCGCCTGCCCGCCGAACGCGTCGGAGAACAAGGCATGGCCGCCCTCCTCGCCATCCTGGACGGCACCGGATGGACCGCCCCCGACATCCCCGTCGACCTCGTCGTACGCGCCTCCACCGCACCCCCGCCGACCACCCGCCCCTGACATCCCGCGGAAACGCGAAACGCCCCGGCCCCACCTCCGAAGAGGCAGGACCGGGGCGGGAAGTGCCGAGAGCCGGGGCGGCGCCTACTCGGCGTCGTCCTCCGGAGCCTCGTCGTTCGAGACCGCGTCGGCCTGCGCCGCCGCCGGAACATCCGCCTCCAGCAGCCGCGCCAACTGCCGGCCCCGGATCCGCTTGAACTTCCGCTGCTGCGACCGCGTCCGGTCCAGCACCGCAACCTCCAGCCGCTCCGCCGGAATGGTCTTGTCCGCACCGTTCGCCTGGCTGGACAGCGCCTGCACCGCCAGCTTCAGCGCCTCGGACAGGGTCATCCCCTCCCGGTGCCGCTGGTCGAGGTAACTACTGATCTGCTCGGCGTTCCCGCCGACCGCGACCGAACCGTGCTCGTCCACGATCGACCCGTCGTGCGGCAGCCGGTAGATCTGGTCACCCGCAGCGGTCGTGCCGACCTCGGCCACGACCAGCTCCACCTCGTACGGCTTCTCACCGGCGCTGGAGAAGATCGTGCCCAGCGTCTGCGCGTACACGTTCGCCAGCCCACGGGCCGTCACGTCGTCGCGGTCGTAGGTGTACCCGCGCAGGTCCGCGTAGCGCACACCACCGATCCGCAGGTTCTCGTACTCGTTGTACTTCCCGGCGGCCGCGAAGCCGATCCGGTCGTAGATCTCGCTGAACTTGTGCAGCGCACGGGACGGGTTCTCGCCGACGAACACGATGCCGTCGGCGTACTGCAGCACGACAAGGCTGCGGCCGCGGGCGATGCCCTTGCGGGCGTATTCCGCCCGGTCGGCCATCGCCTGCTGCGGGGAGACGTAGAACGGAGTCGACACCGGCTGACCGTCCCTTTCTTCTGGGCTCCTGAGGGGCTGTTACGGATCAGAGCAGGGCGGCGCGCGGGCCGTCCGGCTCCTGGAGGCGGCGGTCGGTGACCTTGCGGGCCAGAGCCTGGGACTCCTCCTCGGTCAGCCGCCGGAAGCCCTCGTCGGTGATGACGGTGACGATCGGATAGATGTTGCGGTAGAGGTCCGGACCACCCGTCGCCGAGTCGTCGTCGGCGGCGTCGTACAGCGCCTGGACGACCAGCGTGGTGGCCTGCTCCTCCGTCAGGTCCGGCCGGTACAGCTTCTTCATCGACCCACGGGCGAAGATCGAACCCGAACCCGTGGCCGCGTACCCGTGCTCCTCGGAGCGGCCGCCGGTCACGTCGTAGGAGAAGATGCGGCCCTTCTCCTTGCCCTCGTCGTAGCCCGCGAAGAGCGGGACCACGGCCAGGCCCTGCATGGCCATGCCCAGATTGCTCCGGATCATGGTGGAGAGCCGGTTCGCCTTGCCCTCCAGGGAGAGGGTCGCCCCCTCCACCTTCTCGAAGTGCTCCAGCTCCAGCTGGAACAGCTTCACCATCTCCACGGCCAGGCCGGCCGTGCCGGCGATGCCGACCGCGGAGTACTCGTCCGCCGGGAACACCTTCTCGATGTCCCGCTGCGCGATCATGTTGCCCATCGTCGCCCGCCGGTCACCGGCGAGGACCACCCCGCCGGGAAAGGTGACGGCAACGATGGTCGTGCCGTGCGGCGCCTCGACGATCCCCTCCGGAAGCTTCCGGTTGCCCGGCAGCATCTCGGGCGCGTGCGCACCCAAGAAGTCCATGAAGGACGACGACCCCGGCGTCAGGAAGGCTGCCGGAAGACGCCCTGTGCCACGATTGTTGGCTTCCACGCGTGTCCCTCCAGATATGAAACGACCCGACGAGCGGCATCGGGATCGTCTCCCAACTTGCCGATGGCCGTGTTGCAGTTGAAGCAAAGTACGCCACGGACCTTACCCGTCGTGTGGCAATGATCCACATGTACCGCTGGAGCCTTCAGGCAGATACAGCAGACACCGCCCTGCGCGGCGATCATCTCGTCGCGCTCGGCCTCAGTCATGTTGTACGAACGCTTGAGGTGGCCTGCCCGGCTTTCGATGGCCCGGCACGCCTTGCACCGCGTCGACAGGCCGTCGGAGGCCGTGGCGTTCCGATGCCACTCCGAGTGGGGCTTGATATCTGCCGGTCGCGGTGGTAGTCGGCCATGCAGTCGCGGCATTCACGCTGCAGGCCATCAAGGTTCGACCGCTTGATGGCGAAGGATGCGCGCGGCTTAGCCTCACCGCACCGCACGCACCGCTTCGGCCGCTGGTCTTCCGACACCCCCACCCCGCCTTGGATTCGAAGGTAAAAAGGCCTTACTGGCCACCTTTTTGCACGAAACTCCGCACGAAGTCCTCTGCGTTCTCCTCCAAGACGTCGTCGATTTCGTCCAGGACGGAGTCGACGTCGTCGGAGAGCTTTTCCTGCCGCTCCTTGAGGTCGGACTGTGCTTCCGCGGCCTGCTCCTCGACCTCCTCGGTCGAGCGAGTGGCCTTCTGCTGTCCGCCGCCGGTGTCCTTGGTCGCCATGTCTACCTCACCCCGCTCGGTTCGCACGCTCGTGACGAGGGACCCCGGGATTCGGGATCCCTCAAGATCAGACCCTACTTCGGACCCTACAAGGAGGGCCGGGCTTTCGTCCCGGTACTTTGACAACGTCCGGGTGTTCCCATGATTCCCGGGAGAGGGGGCTTTCAGGCCCCCTCTCCGCCACGGTTCAGTTCCCGCTGAGCACCCGCACCAGGTCCTCCGCCGTCCGGCAGCGGTCAAGGAGCTCCTTCACGTGCTTGCGGGTACCCCGCAGGGGTTCCAGCGTCGGGACGCGCTGGAGGGAGTCGCGGCCCGGCAGGTCGAAGATCACCGAATCCCAGGAGGCCGCGGCCACGTCGTCCGCGTACTGCTCCAGGCACCGGCCCCGGAAGTACGCCCGGGTGTCCTCCGGCGGCTTCGCGGCGGCGCGCTCCACGGCGGGCTCGTCCACCAGCCGCTTCATCTTGCCGCGGGCCACGAGGCGGTTGTACAGGCCCTTGTCGGGCCGTACGTCCGCGTACTGGAGGTCGACCAGGTGCAGCCGGGCGGCGTCCCAGCCGAGCCCGTCACGGCGCCGGTAGCCCTCCAGGATCTGCCGCTTGGCGATCCAGTCCAGCTCGCCCGCGAGGCTCATCGGGTCGCTCTCCAGCCGCCCCAGGACGTCCTCCCAGCGGGTGAGCACGTCCTTGGTCTGCTCGTCCGCGTCGGCTCCGAACCGCTCCTCCACGTACTTCCGCGCCAGCTCGAAGTACTCCATCTGCAGTTGCACGGCGGTCAGGGTGCGGCCGCTGCGCAGCGTGATCAGGTGGCGCAGGTCGGGGTCGTGGGAGACCTGGTGCAGGGTGCGTACGGGCTGGTCGACGGCGAGGTCGACGGTGATGAAGCCGTCTTCGATCATGGAGAGGACCAGGGCCGTCGTGCCGAGCTTGAGGTAGGTGGAGATCTCGGAGAGGTTGGCGTCGCCGATGATCACGTGGAGGCGGCGGTACTTCTCGGCGTCCGAGTGGGGCTCGTCGCGGGTGTTGATGATGGGCCGCTTGAGGGTGGTCTCCAGGCCGACCTCGACCTCGAAGTAGTCCGCGCGCTGGCTGATCTGGAAGCCGTGTTCGCGGCCGTCCTGGCCGATGCCGATGCGGCCGGCGCCGGTGATCACCTGGCGGCAGACGAAGAAGGGGGTGAGGTGGCGCACGATCTCCGAGAAGGGGGTTTCCCGCTTCATCAGGTAGTTCTCGTGCGTGCCGTAGGAGGCGCCCTTGTTGTCGGTGTTGTTCTTGTAGAGCTGGATCGGTTGGGCGCCGGGGAGCTGGGCGGCGCGTACGGCGGCTTCGGCCATGATCCGCTCGCCGGCCTTGTCCCAGAGGACGGCGTCGAGCGGGTTGGTGACTTCCGGGGAGCTGTACTCGGGGTGGGCGTGGTCGACGTAGAGTCGTGCGCCGTTGGTCAGGATGACGTTGGCCAGGCCGATGTCCTCGTCGGTGAGCTGGCTGCTGTCGGCGGCCTCGCGGGCGAGGTCGAAGCCGCGGGCGTCCCGCAGCGGGTTCTCCTCCTCGAAGTCCCAGCGGGCGCGTCGCGCCCGGTGCATCGCCGCCGCGTAGGCGTTGACGATCTGGGACGAGGTGAGCATGGCATTGGCGTTCGGGTGACCGGGGACGGAGATCCCGTACTCCGTCTCGATCCCCATTACTCGCCGTACGGTCATGCGGCCCTCCTTGCCCGGCGGCGCCCCCGTTCGGGAGCGGCGCTCAAGTACCGCTGGTGGTCCGGTGCGTGTGCGGTGCCCGACCCCGCACTGCGGATGCGTCGGTACGGATGAGCCTAGAACCACTCCACGCCGGTGGGGAGATCATTTCAATCCTCGGCTGCGCCCCGTCACGGCTGAAAAGCGGTCGGTGATGCTGTCGGCAAAGCAGTCGGGGGGCGGGGGGCCGGGGGGCCCCCCCCCCCCGCCCCCCCCCCCCGGTGGGGGGCCGTGTTAGGCACCCTGTGGGTGGAGCG
>NZ_JBHXTC010000064.1:37596-40415 GCF_042677605.1 Streptomyces sp. NPDC127106
CGGGGTTGTGTTCTCCTCTCCTCGGGGGGCGGGGCGCGCCCCCGCCCCCCCCCCCCCCCCCCCCGCCCTCCGATCAGAGGTACTGGCCGGTGTTCGCCACCGTGTCGATGGAGCGTCCGGTGTCTGCGCCCTGCTTTCCGGTGACGAGGGTGCGGATGAAGACGATCCGCTCGCCCTTCTTTCCGGAGATCCGGGCCCAGTCGTCGGGGTTGGTGGTGTTGGGCAGGTCCTCGTTCTCCTTGAACTCGTCCACGCAGGCCTGGAGGAGGTGGGAGACCCTGAGGCCCTTCTGGTTGTGTTCGAGGAAGGCCTTGATGGCCATCTTCTTGGCCCGGTCGACGATGTTCTGGATCATCGCGCCGGAGTTGAAGTCCTTGAAGTACAGGACTTCCTTGTCGCCGTTGGCGTACGTGACCTCGAGGAAGCGGTTTTCCTCGGTTTCGGCGTACATCTGCTCGACGACGGTCTGGATCATGCTGTGGACGGCGACGTCGGGCGAGCCCTGGTGTTCGGCCAGGTCGTCGGCGTGCAGGGGCAGCGAGGCCTTGAGGTACTTGGCGAAGATGTCCCGTGCGGCTTCGGCGTCGGGGCGCTCGATCTTGATCTTCACGTCGAGGCGGCCGGGCCGGAGGATCGCCGGGTCGATCATGTCCTCGCGGTTGGAGGCGCCGATGACGATGACGTTCTCCAGGCCTTCCACGCCGTCGATCTCGGCGAGGAGCTGGGGGACGATGGTGTTCTCGACGTCGGAGCTGACTCCGGATCCGCGGGTGCGGAAGAGGGATTCCATCTCGTCGAAGAAGACGATGACGGGGGTGCCCTCGCCGGCCTTCTCCCGGGCGCGTTGGAAGACGAGGCGGATGTGCCGTTCGGTCTCGCCCACGTACTTGTTGAGGAGCTCGGGGCCCTTGATGTTCAGGAAGTAGGACTTTCCGGCGGGTTGGCCGGTGACCTCGGCGACCTTCTTGGCAAGGGAGTTGGCGACGGCCTTGGCGATGAGCGTCTTGCCGCAGCCGGGCGGGCCGTAGAGCAGGATGCCCTTGGGCGGCCGCAGTTCGTGCTCCTTGAACAGGTCGGGGTAGAGGTAGGGGAGCTCGACCGCGTCGCGGATCAGCTCGATCTGGTCGCCCAGGCCGCCGATCTTGTCGTAGTCGATGTCCGGGACCTCTTCGAGGACGAGTTCCTCGACCTCGCTCTTGGGGACGACCTCGTAGACGTAGCCGGAGCGGGGTTCGAGCAGGAGGGCGTCGCCGGGGCGGATGGTGGCGTCCAGCAGCGGCTCGGCGAGCCTGACCACCCGTTCCTCGTCGGTGTGCCCGATGACCAGGGCGCGCTCGCCGTCCTCGAGGATCTCCTTGAGGGTGACGATGTCCCCGGCCCGCTCGAATTCCATGGCCTCGACCACGTTGAGGGCCTCGTTGAGCATGACTTCCTGGCCGCGCCGGAGCTCGTCCGGGTCGACGCTGGGGCTGACGTTCACGCGGAGCTTGCGGCCCCCCGTGAAGATGTCGACGGTGCCGTCCTCGTTCGCCTGCAGGAAGACACCGAATCCGGCCGGCGGCTGTGCGAGCCGGTCGACTTCCTCCTTGAGGGCGACGATCTGGTCGCGTGCCTCACGGAGGGTATTTGCCAGTCGTTCGTTTTGTGCGGAGACGCCGGCCAGGTTTGTCTGGAGCTCGACGATCCGCTCTTCGAGAATCCTCGTGTGTCGCGGAGAGTCGGCGAGCTTACGTCGCAGGACGGCGATTTCCTGCTCGAGATAGGCAACCTGGCCGGCGGGGTCCTCAGACCCGCGCCCCGGCCGGATGCCGCGGTTGATGTCGTCGTCGTGGGCTGCCACGGTCCTCACCTCCTCCAAGGGGAGCTGGACGCTTCCTGACCCTACCTGGGCTGGTGGTGATTGAAACCCCTAGATCACAAAGACGGTAGAGGTGTGTCCGATCTTCACCCTTGCGTACTCCCTCACGCCAGGTGAATACCCACCCTTCAACATCGGAAAGCAGCCGGTTGTAAGGTCGAGGAGTTCAACACCCGCCAGCGCGGGCGCGACTTGCCGCCGATGCGTGGCGGGGAGCGGATCATTCAGGGCAGGAACGGCAGGAGATATGACCGTGCAGCAGGAGGCAACCGGCGGGGGCGTCGACGGCGCGGGGCGGGCCGGGGAGCCGCTGGAGGTCTGGATCGATCAGGACCTGTGCACCGGTGACGGGATCTGCGTGCAGTACGCGCCGGAGGTGTTCGAGCTGGACATCGATGGTTTGGCGTACGTGAAGAGCCCCGAGGACGAGTTGCTGGTGGAGCCGGGGGCGAGCACTCCGGTTCCGTTGCCGCTGCTTCAGGACGTGGTGGATTCGGTGAAGGACTGCCCGGGCGACTGCATCCACGTGAGGCGCGCAGCGGACGGGGTCGAGGTGTACGGCCCCGACGCGGAGTGACGGTTCAAACACTCCCGGCGGGCGACTGCGTCAGCTCCTGGCGGAATTTTCCGCCGCTCCAGCGCCACTTGGCGAGCTGTTTCACGTCGGGGCTGTAGCGGGGGACCTCGGGTGAGGAGTAGCCGAGGAGCTGCGCGGTGATGGTGCCGTCACGGATCGTGAGGTCGGTGGCGGTCTGGCGGCGTGCGGTGTCGAGGAGGGTGGCGACGACCCGGGGTCGCGCGCCTTCTGCCGCGTCTTGGGCGAGTACGTAGAGGGCGTGGGGCGGGGTGCCGGATCCGGGGGGGGCCGCGGGCCGCCCCCCCCCCGACGTCTACCGGGGGACCGGCCACGCGCCCGCCGCCGCCGGCGGGTCCACGGCCCGGGGGCCGAGGCGGATCGAGG
>NZ_JBHXTC010000065.1:0-40372 GCF_042677605.1 Streptomyces sp. NPDC127106
CCGTCGTACCCGCGTCGGGATGACGAGCGCGGTGGGTTCCGGCGCGACGAGCGTCGCGAGGACCGTCCCTCGTACGGGCGTCGTGAGGACCGTCCGTCCTACCCGCGTCGTGACGACCGGGGCGAGCGCCCCTCGTACCCGCGTCGTGACGACCGGGGCGAGCGCCCCTCGTACCCGCGTCGTGACGACCGCGGTGAGCGTCCGTCGTACCCGCGTCGGGATGACGAGCGCGGTGGGTTCCGGCGCGACGAGCGTCGCGAGGACCGTCCCTCGTACGGGCGTCGTGAGGACCGTCCCTCGTACCCGCGTCGTGACGACCGCGGTGAGCGCCCCTCGTACCCGCGTCGTGACGACCGCGGTGACCGTGGTGACCGCGGTGACCGTGGCGGCTACCGTCGTGACGACCGTGGCGACCGTCCCTCCTACGGGCGTCGCGACGACCGCGACCGCGGCGGGTTCCGCGGCCGCGACGACCGTGGCGGCTACCGTGGCGACCGCGACCGCGACGGCGGCCGGCCGGACCGCGACCGGGACCGGGACCGCGAGCCGGTCAAGCGCCTGCCGATCGACGAGGACGTCACCGGCATGGAGATCGACGCCGACGTCCGCCAGGAACTCCTGAGCCTGCCCAAGGGGCTGGCCGAGGAGGTCTCCCGGAACCTGGTCATGGTCGCCCGGCTGATCGACGAGGAGCCGGAGCGGGCATACGCGTACTCGCGCATCGCCCTGCGGCTCGCCTCCCGTGTCGCCGCCGTCCGCGAGGCCGCCGGCTTCTCCGCGTACGCCGTGCAGAAGTACAGCGAGGCGCTCGCGGAGTTCCGCGCCGCCAAGCGCATGACCGGCTCCGTCGAGCTGTGGCCCATCATGGCCGACTGCGAGCGCGGCCTCGGCCGCCCGGAGCGGGCCCTGGCCATGGCAGGCGAGCCCGAGGTGCAGAAGCTCGACAGGGCCGGCCAGGTCGAGATGCGCCTGGTCGCCGCCGGCGCGCGGCGTGACATGGGGCAGCTCGACGCCGCCATCGTCACCCTGCAGAGCCCGGAGCTGGCCTCCAACGCCGTGCAGCCGTGGACCGCGCGCCTGCGGTACGCCTACGCCGACGCCCTCCTCGCGGCCGGCCGTGAGGACGAGGCCCGCGAGTGGTTCGCCAAGGCCATCGAGGCGGACCGGGACGGCACGACGGACGCCTCCGACCGCCTCGCCGAGCTGGACGGCGTCGAGTTCGTCGACGCGCTGGACAGCGACGAGGAGGGGGACGAGGACGAGCTCGACGGCCAGGACCCCGCCGAGGTGGCCCGCGCCGAGCGTGCCTCCGACCAGACCGAGTACTACGACGAGGACGACGACGAGTACGAGCCGATCGCGCAGTCCGAGGCGGACGCCGATGCCGATGCCGATGCCGACGCGGAGGTCGAAGCCGACGTCGAAGCCGACGCTGACGTCGACATCGCCGACGAGGTCGTGGTCGTGGAGGACGAGGGCCGGGACGGCGACAAGGCCTGAGCGCTGACCGAGTGATGGAGGGCGGCACCCCCTCGGGGGTGCCGCCCTCCGCCGTTTCCGGCGTCAGCCCGCGTGCCGCGTCAGTCCAGGCTGCGCAGGACCAGGCCCGTCGCCGGCTTCGGGCCGAACGAGGTCGACTTGCGGGGCATCGTCACGCCCTGGCGGGCCAGGTCCCGTACGACCTCCTCGCGCACGGGGTACAGCAGGACCGCGGTGCCGCCGTGCCGCTCGGCCATGGCGACGGTGGCCGCCGCGTCGTGGATGTACGTGATCTGGTCCGGCGTGTCCGGGATCTGCCACAGGGTGTCGAGGAGCGTCGCGTGCAGCACGGTCGCGTCCAGCCGGCGCCAGGCCGCGGGGCGGTCGCGGCGCACGGTCCGGTCCAGGAGCTCCGGATCCGGGTCGCTGACCAGGTGGAAGGTTCCGTCGCCCGTGAGGAGGAAGGCATTGCCCCGTTCGGCGGCGTCCCCCAGGGCCTCCAGGGCCAGCGGCAGCGGGCCCTCGACCTGGCGGACGCGGAAGCTCCCCTCGACGGCGGCCAGGGCCTCCGCGAGCGGAAGGCGGTGCAGCATGCGGTGGATGGCACGCACCTGGAGCGGGTAGCGGACCGTGTCCACGAGCAGCACGAGGCCGAAGTCCCACGGCGTCGGGGACGCGTGCTCCTGCTGGAGGCGCAGGTACGTCGCCCAGCGGTGGTGGCCGTCGGCGATCAGAGCCTGGCGGTGGCGGAGGTCCGCGGTGATGGCGTCCTGGTCCGCGGGGCCGGTGACGGCCCACAGCCGGTGCTCGACGCCGTCCTCCGTGGTCGTGGCCAGCAGCGGGGCGTCCCGCGCCGTCCGTTCGACGACCTCGGCCGCGCCGGTCGAGACGTCGCCGCCCCGGTACGTGAGCAGCAGCGGCTCCAGGTTCGCGGACGTGGCCCGCATCAGCCCGGCCCGGTCCGTGACCACGTGCGGCATGACGTCCTCGTGCGGGAGGACGATGCCGGCGTCGGCCGGGGACAGGGCCAGGGCCCCGATGATGCCGCGCTGGAGCAGGCGGCCCACCCGCTGCTCGTAGACGTACAGGGCCGGCTCCGGATCCGCGCTCAGGACGCCCTTGGCCAGCCAGTCGTGCAGGGTCTGCGCGGCCTGCTCGTTGCGGGCGTCCGGCGTGTCCGCCTGCGGGAGGATGAGGCGGACGATGTTGTGCGGGTCGGCGGACTGCAGGTAGTCGACGCCGTCGGGGCGCACCACCACGTCGTACGGCGGCGAGGTGACGGCCGCCAGGCTGCCGACGCGTTCCGGGACGTAGCGCAGTCCGTGGAAGGGGATCAGGCGCAGCCCGTCGTGCGTGGTGGCGGAAGTGGTCATTGGTGCATGGTAAGGCGCGTCTCGCGATGCGGGATGATCGAGTGAGGAAGACCTCGGTGGGCGTGTGGCCGAGAACGATCGAAGATCACGCGGATCAGGCCGACAGGGAGTGGACAGGATGACCCGGCAGAGCAGGACCAGTCCGGCAGGCAGCGAACTCGCCCTGCACCAGGTGTACGACACGGCTCTGCTGGATCTCGACGGTGTCGTGTACGCGGGCGGCGAGGCCATCGGGCACGCGGTGGACTCACTGGCGGCGGCCCGGGCCGGCGGCATGCACCTGGCGTACGTCACCAACAACGCGCTGCGGACGCCCGACGCCGTCGCCGCGCACCTGGACGAGCTGGGGATCCCGACCGAGGCCGGCGAAGTGATCACCTCGGCGCAGGCCGTGGCCCGGCTGATCTCGGAGCAGGTGGCGCCCGGTGCGAAGGTGCTGGTGATCGGCGGGGAGGGGCTGCGGGTCGCGCTGCGCGAGCGCGGGCTGGTGCCGGTGGACTCAGCCGACGAGGAGGGGCTCGCCGCGGTCGTCCAGGGGTACGGGGGTCCCGAACTGCCGTGGGGGCGGCTGGCGGAGGCCGCGTACGCGGTCAACCGCGGGGTGCCGTGGTACGCGTCCAACACCGACCTGACGATCCCGACGGGGCGGGGCATCGGCCCGGGCAACGGGGCGGCGGTGGAGGTCGTCCGGATCGCCACGGGCGCCGCGCCGCAGGTGGCGGGGAAGCCGCTGCCCCCGATGCACCGGGAGACGGTGCTGCGGACCGGGGCCAGGCGGCCGCTGGTGGTCGGGGACCGGCTCGACACCGACATCGAGGGGGCGTTCAACGGCGAGGTGGACTCGCTGCTGGTGCTGACCGGCATCGCGGACGGGGCGCAGCTGCTGCGGGCCGAGCCCCGGCACCGGCCGACGTACGTGGACCTGGACCTGCGCGGCCTGCTCACCGGGCAGCCCGGGGTCACGGCCGGCGCGGACGGCTTCCGCTGCGGGGGCTGGAACGCGGTCGCCGGGGACGGCGTACTCGAACTGCGCGGCGAGGGCGACCCGGTCGACGGGCTGCGAGCGCTGTGCGCGGCCGCGTGGACGTGGGCGGGGGACGGCTCCTGCACGCTGGATGCGGGGAAGGCCCTGGCCAGGACGGGGTTGTAGGCGCCAGAATCAGGGAGAGCAGGGATCAAGAAAATGCGGAGGGTAGGCTAACCTAACCTCCGTGTTGGTCGAGAGTCCCCCTGAACAGAGCGCGGCGACGCCGGTCGCTGCCCCGCGCCCACGGCACGCGGCGCGCGCCGCCGGCCTGATCGGCGCCTTCGCGGTGCTGGCCCTCGTCGCGGTGGCGAGCATCGCGGTCGGCGCCAAGCAGATGCCCCTCGAAGAGGTCTGGCACGGCCTGTTCCACTACGCGGGGACACCCTCCGACGTGGTGGTGCGCGATCTGCGGATCCCGCGCACCCTCCTCGGGCTGATGGTCGGGGTCGGACTCGGGCTGTCCGGCGCGGTGATGCAGGCGCTGACCCGCAACCCGCTGGCCGAGCCCGGCATCCTCGGCGTCAACGCGGGGGCCGCGGCCGCCGTCGTGTCGGCCATCAGCTTCCTCGGGGCCTCCAGCCTCACCGCGTTCGTGTGGTGGGCCCTGCTGGGCGCCGCCGTCGTCTCCGTCGTCGTGTACGTGCTCGGCGGCAGCCGCAGTGCGACGCCGGTGCGCCTCGCCCTCGCGGGTACGGCGGCCAGCGCGGCCCTCGTCGGCTACATCAACGCCGTGCAGCTGATGGACAGCAAGGCGCTCGACAAGCTCCGCTTCTGGACGGTCGGCTCGCTGGCCTCGGCCAACATGGACACCGTCCGGCACGTGGCCCCGTTCCTCGTCGTCGGCGCGGTCCTCGCGCTGGCACTGGGCCGGCCGCTCAACGCGATGGCCCTGGGCGACGACACGGCGCGGGCCCTCGGCGCGCACCTGACGCGGACCCGGATCGCGGCCATGGTCGCCGTCACCCTGCTGTGCGGGGCCGCGACCGCCGCCTGCGGGCCGATCGTCTTCATCGGGCTGATGATCCCGCACCTGGCCCGGATCATCACCGGGCCCGACATGCGGTGGCTGCTCGCCTACTCGGCGGTGCTGTCGCCCGTCCTCCTGCTGGGCGCGGACGTCATCGGCCGGGTCGTCACCCGGCCCGCCGAGCTCCAGGTCGGCATCGTCACCGCCCTCATCGGGGGACCCGTCTTCATCTACCTCGTCCGGCGCAAGAGGATGGCCCAGCTGTGACCGTCGAACTCCGACCGGGCCGAACCCGGTTCGGCTCCCCGACCCGGACCCTGCGCGGCCCCGCCGGGCTGTCGCTGCGCGTGGAACCGCGGGCGCTGGCCGCCGGGCTGCTGCTCACCGCCGCCGTGGCGGCGCTGGCCGTCCTGCTGATCGGCACCGGCGACTTCGAGATCGCGCCGGGCGACGTCGTACAGACCCTGCTGGGCAACGGCTCGCCCGCGCACGACTTCATCGTCAACGACCTGCGGCTGCCGCGGGTCCTCGTCGCCCTGCTCGTCGGCGCCGCGCTCGGCATGGCCGGGGCGATCTTCCAGTCCCTGTCCCGCAACCCGCTCGGCTCCCCGGACCTGCTCGGCTTCCACTACGGCTCGGCCGTCGGCGCCCTCGTCGTGATCGTGGTGTTCAAGGGCGACGCGAACGCGGTGGCGGGCGGGGCGCTGGCCGGCGGCGTCCTCACGGGCGTCTTCATCTACCTCGTGTCGTACAAGCGCGGCATCAACGGCTACCGGCTGGTCCTCGTCGGCATCGGCACCTCCGCCATGCTCGTCGCCGCCATCCAGTACCTGCTGACCAAGGCCCAGCTCGTCGAGGCCACCCGGGCGATGGTCTGGCTCACCGGCTCGCTCGCCGGCCGGGACTGGAGCCAGGTGTGGCCGCTGCTGGTGACCTGTGCGGTGCTGTTCCCGCTGGTCCTCGGGCAGGGCCGGGCCCTGCGGATGACCGAGATGGGCGACGACGCCGCGCACGCCCTCGGGGTACGGGTCGAACGCATGCGGATGCTGCTCATGCTGGCGGCGGTCCTCCTCACCACGGCGGCCGCCGCCGCGGCCGGGCCGATCAGCTTCGTCGCGCTCGCCGCGCCCCAGCTGGCCCGCCGCCTGACCCGCTCGCCCGGGTCGAACCTGCTCACCGGCGCGCTCATGGGCTCCGTCCTGCTGATGCTGTCCGACTGGGCCTCGCAGCGGGCGTTCGGCGCCGACCAGCTGCCCGTGGGCGTCCTGACCGGGCTCGTCGGCGGTGTCTATCTGCTCTGGCTGCTCGTCACCGAGCGCAAGGCGGGACGTATATGACCAACTCAAGGAGTACGCAGGTGCAGCAGCGGCTGACCGCGCAGAACGTGACCCTCGGCTACGAGCAGCGGGTCATCGCCGAGAACCTGTCCGTGGAGATCCCCGACAACTCCTTCACGGTGATCGTCGGACCCAACGCGTGCGGCAAGTCCACGCTCCTGCGCGCCCTCTCCCGGATGCTGAAGCCCGCCGCCGGGCAGGTGCTGCTCGACGGGCAGGCCATCGGCTCCATGCCGGCGAAGAAGGTCGCGAAGACCCTGGGCCTGCTCCCGCAGTCCTCCGTGGCCCCGGACGGGATCACCGTCGCCGACCTCGTCGCGCGCGGTCGCTACCCCCACCAGGGGCTGCTGCGGCAGTGGTCGAAGGAGGACGAGCGGATCGTCCTGGAGTCGATGGCCTCGACCGGGGTCGCCGAGCTCGCCGACCGGAGCGTGGACGAGCTGTCGGGCGGGCAGCGCCAGCGCGTGTGGATCGCCATGGCACTCGCGCAGCAGACGCCGCTGCTGCTGCTGGACGAGCCGACCACCTACCTGGACATCCAGCACCAGATCGACGTGCTGGACCTGTGCGCCGAGCTCCACGAGAACCAGGGGCGGACCCTCGTCGCCGTCCTGCACGACCTCAACCACGCCGCCCGCTACGCCACGCACCTGATCGCCATGCGGGGCGGGAAGGTCGTCGCGGAGGGCCCGCCCGCCGAGGTGGTCACCGCCGAGCTGGTGGAGAAGGTCTTCGGGCTGCGCTGCCGGATCATCGACGACCCGGAGACGGGGACGCCGCTGGTGATCCCGGCGGCGCGCACCTCCGCACGCACGGCCCGGGCCGAGGCCGCCACCGCCTGAGGGCGGCCGGCCCGGCCGGCCGCGTGGGCGCCGTCGTCGCCGCCGAGCGGCTTCCCCGGGACCGCTCAGAGCAGGTTGCGGAGCCGGAACAGGTCGCGTACGCCCGCCTCCAGCCGGACCCGGCCGGAGGCCCAGGCCTTGGCGAACGCCAGCTCGCCGGCGACCATCGCGACCAGGTCGTCGCCGGTCATGGCGAGCCGGATCTGCGCCTTCGCGGCCGGCGGGCCGGGGGCGACCGCCTCGACCCTGATCCGCCCGCCGTCGAGACGGCCCGTGAAGGTCCGGTCGAGGTCGGTGATGTGGCAGCTCAGGGAGCGGTCGAGGGCGGCCGCGCCGCGCACGTCGCCGTCGGCCCGCGCCAGGTTGTCGGAGAGTCGGTCCAGTGCCGTTCGGCAGTCCTCGATCGTAGCCATCGTGATCTCGACCGTACCGCAGAGCCGCGGGTGGCCGCTCGCACGCTTCGGGGTAGCGTCGGGGCATGAGCGACGAAGCGCCCGACGCAGCCGGGACCCCCGAGCCGCCGGAGCCCTCCGCGGATGCCGGGGCCTGTGACGGACCTGACGTACTCGACGGCGCCTCCGGCGACGGGCCCGGCGAGGCGGACCGGGCCGCGCAGGCCGCTGCCGACGGGCGCGCGGGGCCCGCGCCGCTGGGCATCGCCCGCACACCCACCGGGCACCCCGTGGTGGACGCGCACCTGGAGCGGCTGGCCGACGCCGACCACCTCACGGCGGACGGACACGCCGCCGTGTACGAGGATGTGCACAGGGGCCTGCGTGACGCGCTGACGGCGCTGGACGCACCGCCCGTCCCCGGACCGTACGAAAACAGGAGCTGAACCGAACGTGGCAGGAGTGGCACGCCGCCGCCTGGACGCCGAACTGGTACGCCGCAGCATGGCCCGCTCGCGGGAGCACGCCGCGCAGCTGATCGCCGCGGGCCGGGTCACCGTCGGCGGGACCACCGCGACGAAGCCGGCCACCCAGGTCGAGACCAGCGCGGCCCTCGTCGTCCTCAAGGACGACGGCGACCCCGACTACGTCTCCCGGGGCGGCCACAAGCTGGCCGGCGCCCTCGCCGCTTTCCAGCCGCGGGGACTCGCCGTCGAGGGCCGCCGGGCCCTGGACGCCGGCGCCTCCACCGGCGGGTTCACGGACGTGCTGCTGCGGGCCGGCGTGGCCCACGTCATGGCCGTCGACGTCGGCTACGGGCAGCTCGCCTGGTCGCTGCAGAGCGACGACCGGGTCACCGTGAAGGACCGTACGAACGTCCGCGAGCTCACCGTGGAGCAGATCGACGGGATCCCCGTCGACCTTGTCGTCGGCGACCTGTCCTTCATCTCGATCGGCCTGGTGCTGCCGGCGCTCGTCGCCTGCTGCGCGCCGGACGCGGACCTGGTGCTGATGGTCAAGCCGCAGTTCGAGGTCGGCAAGGAGCGGCTCGGCAGCGGTGGCGTGGTGCGCAGCCCCGAGCTGCGGGCGGAGGCGGTGCGCGGGGTCGCCGCGCAGGCGGCGGCGCTGGGGCTGGGGGTGCTCGGCGTGACCGCGAGTCCGCTGCCGGGCCCGTCCGGGAACGTCGAGTACTTTCTGTGGCTGCGGGCGGGGGCACCGGCACTCGACCCGGAGGATGTCGACCGTGCAGTGGCGGAGGGGCCGCAGTGACAGATTCAGCGGGATCGAACGGTTCAACAGCTTCAACATCAACGGGTCGTGCGGGTTCGCAGGGGGTGGCGGCCGCGGAAGGGGGAGGGCGTCGCCCGGTGGGCCGGACCGTGTTCCTGGTCGCGCACACCGGACGGCCCGCGGCCGTCCGCAGCGCCGAGCTGGTCGTGCAGGGGCTGCTGAGGAGCGGCCTGGGCGTGCGCGTCCTGGAGCACGAGGCGCGGGACCTGCCGCTGCCGCCCGAGGTCGAACTCGTGGCGGAGGGCACGCCGGAGGCGCTCGAAGGGTGTGAGCTGCTGATCGTGCTGGGCGGCGACGGGACCCTGCTGCGCGGCGCGGAGTTCGCGCGCGGCTCGGGGGTGCCGATGCTGGGCGTCAACCTGGGGCACGTGGGCTTCCTCGCCGAGGCCGAACGGGACGACCTGGACAAGGTCGTCGACCGGGTGGTGACGCGGGCGTACGAGGTCGAGGACCGCATGACGCTCGACGTGCTCGTGCGGACCAACGGCGACGTCGTCCACCGCGACTGGGCGTTGAACGAGGCCGCGGTCCAGAAGGTGGCCCCCGAGCGGATGCTGGAGGTGGTCCTGGAGATCGACGGGCGCCCGGTGTCCGGCTTCGGCTGCGACGGGATCGTCTGCGCCACCCCGACCGGGTCGACGGCGTACGCCTTCTCGGCGGGCGGACCGGTGGTCTGGCCGGAGGTGGAGGCGCTGCTGATGGTGCCGATCAGTGCCCACGCGCTGTTCGCCAAGCCGCTGGTGACCTCGCCGGACTCGGTGCTGGCCGTGGAGGTGCAGGCCGGCGTCCCGCACGGGGTGCTGTGGTGCGACGGCCGGCGCACCCTGGAGCTGCCGGCCGGGGCCCGGGTCGAGGTCCGGCGCGGCGCGGTGCCGGTGCGACTCGCCCGGCTGCACCACGCGTCGTTCACGGACCGGCTCGTCGCCAAGTTCGCGCTGCCCGTGTCGGGTTGGCGCGGCGCGCCCCACTAGCTCCGGAGCGGACCCGGCGGGCGAAGCCCCGCCGGGTGTCGTTAATAGCACATCCGTTCGGAGAATTCCCGATGGGTGACGTCACATGCCACCCGCCAAACCTCGGTATGGTCGTCCCGTGCTTGAGGAGATGCGGATACGGTCGCTCGGGGTCATCGACGACGCGGTGGTCGAGCTGTCGCCCGGTTTCACCGCGGTCACCGGCGAGACCGGCGCGGGCAAGACGATGGTCGTCACCAGCCTCGGGCTGCTGCTCGGCGGGCGCGCGGACCCGGCCCTCGTACGGATCGGCGCCAAGGCGGCGGTCGTGGAGGGCCGGATCGTCATGCGCCCCGGCGCGCCCGCGGCCGTACGGGCCGAGGAGGCCGGAGCCGAGCTGGACGACGGCACCCTGCTGATCAGCCGGACCGTGTCCGCCGAGGGACGCTCCCGCGCCCACGTCGGCGGCCGGTCCGTGCCCGTCGGCCTGCTCGGCGAACTCGCCGACGACCTGATCGCCGTCCACGGGCAGACCGACCAGCAGGGCCTGCTGCGGCCCGCCCGGCAGCGGCAGGCCCTCGACCGGTACGCGGGCGACGCCGTCGCGGTCCCGCTGGAGAAGTACGCGTCCGCGTACCGGCGGCTGCGCGCCGTCGCCACCGAGCTCGACGAGATCACCACCCGGGCCCGGGAACGGGCCCAGGAGGCCGATCTGCTCCGCTTCGGGCTGGAGGAGATCGCAGCCGTCGAGCCGCTGGCCGGTGAGGACGCGGAGCTGGCGGCGGAGGCCGAGCGGCTCGGCCACGCCGAAGCGCTGGCCTCGGCGGCGCAGATCGCGCACGCGGCGCTCGCCGGCGACGTCGAGGACCCGGAGGGCGTCGACGCGAACACCCTCGTCGCGGGCGCGCACCGGGCCCTGGAGGCCGTACGGTCCCACGACCCGGTGCTCGGCTCGCTCGCCGAGCGGATCGGGGAGCTGCAGATCCTGCTGGCCGACGTGGCCGGCGAGCTGGCCGGCTACGCCGACGACCTCGACGCCGATCCGCTGCGGCTCGCCGCGGTGGAGGAGCGGCGTGCGGCCCTGACCCAGCTCACGCGCAAGTACGGCGACTCGATCGACGCCGTGCTCCGGTGGGCCGAGGAGGGCTCGGCGCGGCTGCTGGAGCTCGACGGCGACGACGAGCGGATCACCGAGCTCACCGCCGAGCGGGACGGGCTCGCCGCCGAACTGTCGCAGCTGGCGCAGGCCCTGACGGACGCCCGGACGGAGGCGGCCACGCGGTTCGCCTCCGCCGTGACGGAGGAGCTGGCCTCGCTGGCGATGCCGCACGCCCGGGTGACCATCGACGTCCGGCAGGCGGCGGACGAGGACGGCGTCGAGGTCGGCGGCCGGCGCGTCGCGTACGGCCCCTCGGGCGCCGACGAGGTCGAGCTGCTGCTCGCGCCGCACCCGGGCGCGCAGCCGCGGCCGATCGCCAAGGGCGCCTCCGGCGGTGAACTCTCGCGCGTGATGCTGGCCGTCGAGGTCGTCTTCGCGGGCTCCGACCCCGTGCCGACGTACCTCTTCGACGAGGTCGACGCGGGCGTCGGCGGCAAGGCGGCCGTCGAGATCGGCCGACGCCTGGCGAAGCTCGCCAAGTCGGCACAGGTCGTCGTCGTCACCCACCTGCCGCAGGTGGCCGCCTTCGCGGACCGGCAGCTGCTGGTCGAGAAGACCAACGACGGCTCGGTGACCCGCAGCGGCGTCACCGTCCTGGAGGGCGAGGACCGCGTCCGCGAGCTGTCGCGCATGCTGGCGGGCCACGAGGACTCGGTGTCCGCGCGGGCGCACGCCGAGGAACTGCTGGCGGCGGCACGCGCCGACGCGTAGCGGAGCGAGCGCGAGGGCCCGGGGCGTACGGCGCCCCGGGCCCTCGGCACGTGCGCCGGACCGTGCGTCCGTACATGTTCGTACGCGTCCGTACGCGTCCGTGCGCGCCCCGCGTGGAGGCGCGTCGGCGGGGGGCCGCGGCGTATGCGGCGAGGGGTGGCGAGTGGGGAGGCGTGGGGTGGCGCGAAGGTGGCGCCGGGATGACGAGGCGCTACGCCGTGTGGGTGAGGCTCGGGGGCGTGTGACGGTATCTCGTGCGGGATCCGCACCCGTATGGTCCCGGAACGCGCGTGCGGACTGGCATCCTGGGCGGCGTCTCTGCCCCCTCATCCAGGAGCTTCGGCCCGTGAGCAGCTCCCCCGTCCCGTTTCCGGCCCCCGCACAGCCGTACGGCCGGCCGCCCCTGCGCACCGTCCAGGTGCTCGGCGGTACCGGCGCGGACAGCAGCGCGCACGTGCGGTCCCTCGCGACCGGGCTCGCCGCGCGCGGGGTACGGGTCACCGTGTGCGCCCCCGTGGAGGCGGAAGGAGAGTACGACTTCACCGGCGCCGGGGCACAGTTCGCGCCCGACGCGGTGAGCGCGCTCCGGGCCGCCTGCGCCGGAGCGGACGTCGTGCACGCGCACGGCGTGCCGGCGGCGGTACGGGCCCTGCTGGCGCTGCGCGGGCGCCGGGTGCCGCTGGTGGTGACCTGGCAGGGCCGCGGACCGGCCGCCGAGGGCCCGCTCGGGCGGCTGGGCCGGCTGGTGGAACGCCAGGTGGCGCGCGCCGCGGCCGTGGTCCTGGGCGCCTCCTCCGACCAGGTGGACCTGGCGCGGGCCCGCGGAGCCCGGGACGCCCGGCTGGCCCGGCCCGCCGCCCCGACCGCCCCCGGCGGCGCCCCCGCCCCCGTCGCGGATCCGGGCAAGGTGCGGGCCGAGCTCGGTGCCGTCGGGCGGCCGCTGGTCATCGCGATCGGAAGCCTCGTCCCGCACCGCGGGTACTCCGTGCTGCTGGACGCGGCGCGCTCCTGGCGGGCCCTGGAACCGCTACCGCTCGTGGTGATCGCGGGGGAGGGCCCGCAGCGAGCCGAACTGTCCCGGCGGATCGAGGCCGAGGGGCTCCCGGTACGGCTGCTGGGGCGGCGCCGGGACGCCGTGCAGCTGCTCGCCGCCGCCGATGTGGCGGTGCTGCCCAGCCGGTGGGAGTCGCGGTCGCTGCTCGCGCAGGAGGCGCTCAGGCTCGGCGTGCCGTTGGTCGCCTGTGCGGTCGGGGGTGTGCCGGAGTTGGTCGGGGACGCCGGGGTGCTGGTCCCCTACGGGGATGCGGCCGCCCTGGCGACGGCGGTGGTCCGACTCCTGGCGGATCCGGACCGCTGCTCGGAGCTGGCGGCCGCGGGCCGGGCCCAGGCGGCGACGTGGCCGTCGGAGGACGACACGGTGGCCCAGGTCCTCTCCGTCTACGACGAGCTGGTGGCCCGCCGCCGCCACTGCCCGCCGCCCCACGCGGCCGCTGCCGCTGCCGCCACATGCTGCCCGCTGCCGGTGCGCGTAGCGGTTCCCCCGCCCCCCCCCTTCCCGAAACCGGGGCTCCGCCCCGGACCCCGCGGGGGCAGGGGCGGGGGCTGAGCCTTGCAACGGGTCGGCGTCCGGGACGGCGGTGGTGGAACCACCGGCCGGGCTCCGCCGGACGGAGTTCGGCGCCGGCGCCGACCGGTGCGAGGGGCGCGTCAGGAAGGCGTGGCGTGGCGGCGGGCGCGGAGCGCCAGGCTGAGGGAGAGGACCGTCTCCGGGTCGTCGAGGTCCGTGCCCAGGAGCTCCGAGATCCGCGCCAGGCGGTTGTACAGCGTCTGGCGGTTCAGGTGCAGCTCCCGCGCCGTCTCCGCCTTCCTGCCGGCATGCGCCAGATACGTCTCCAGCGTGGGCAGCAGCGGCGGCCGCGACGTGGTGTCGTGGGCCCGCAGGGCTCCGATCGCCCGGTCCACGAAGGCCGCCAGGTCGGGATGCTCCCGCAGCCGCCACAGCAGCAGGTCGATGTCGAGGCGCCGGGCGTCGTACCAGGGCCGGGCGGGCAGCCCGTGGGCGGCGGTGGCGGTCTCCGCCGCATGCCGCAGCCCGGCGGAGACGGCCGCCCAGCCGCCCGCGACCCCGACCACCACGGCCGGCGGGGCCGTGGCCCGGTCGAGGCCGGCCCGTTCCACCCCGGCCCGCAGGGCGGCCGCGACCCGGTCCGCGACGGCGGTCCGCTCGGACTCGGCCCGCAGTGACACCAGCAGCGGCACGCGCCCTTCGACGGGTCGGACCCCGAGCAGCACCGGCACGCCGACCGCGGACAGCTCCTCGAGGACGGCCCGGGCGAGGACCGCCCAGTTCCCCGCCGGGCCCAGGTCCGTCGACAGCCGCATCACGACGGGCAGCAGGGGTCCGGCCCCGGGGCGGAAGCCCAGGATCCGGGCCTGGGCGGGGGCGTCCTCCGCGGAGATCCGCCCTTCGGCCAGGTCGGTGAGGAAGTCGCCGCGGCCGCGGGCGGCGAGTTCTTCCTCCTGCCGGGCCTGCATGAGGACGACGGCGAGCACTCCGGCGGTCCGCTCGGCGGCCATGCGGTGCACGGGCATCAGCGGCGCCGACACCCCGAGGAGCACGAGCCTGGCCCGCACCGAGCCGGTGCCGTGGCCGCCGCCGGGCACGTCGACGACGACGGCGTGGCCGGACGGCCCGGCCTCGCGCTGGCCGCGCAGCCCTTCCCACACCTGGAGCGGATCCGCGGCCGCCTCCCCGGCCACCGGGCCGGCCCCGTAGAGGAGTTGGCCGTCGGGGGTCTCCAGGAAGACCGGGTTCGCGGTGAAGTCGGCCAGGATGTGCAGCACCTGGGGGATGCCGCCGCCGCTGAGCAGCGCCTCCGTGCACCGGCGGTGGACTTCCTCGGCGCGTTGGAGCAGCGCGTAGTGGCCGTTGACGATCTCGGTGTGGACCTCCTCCGTCACGGCCACGAAGGGGACCTCGCGGTGCAGTTGGACCAGGGGCAGTCCGGCGGCCCGGGCCGTGTCCACGAGGGTCGCCGGGAGCCGGGTGAAGCGCGGGCCGAGTTCGACCACCAGCGCGGCGATGCCCCGGTCGGCCAGGCGCCGTACGAAGGCGCGCTGTTCGGCGGGGCGGGTGCCCAGCCCGAGGCCGGTGGTGAGCAGCAACTCCCCGCCCTTGAGGAGGGACGCGATGTTCGGCACCTCGCCCGCGTGGACCCAGCGGACGGTCCGGCCCAGGCGGTCGGCGCAGGCAACCACCTCCGGCAGTCCGCTGCGCAGCCCGGGCAGTTCCAGTGCCCGCTGAACGGTGATCCCGCCCTGGTCGTCCATACCGCGGGACGGTACCGTCCGGTTCGTTCCGCCGCTACAGCGGTTTGATGTTGTGGTTGAAGCGGAAGACGTTGTCCGGGTCGTACTGCCGCTTCACCTCGCCCAGCCGGCGCAGGTTCTCCGCGCCGAGGCCCGCCACGACCCGCTCCGGGCCCTCGTCGCCGGTGAAGTTCAGGTACACCGCGCCCGTGCTCCACGGCTGCGCGTCGGCCCGTACGTCCCTGACCCACGTGAGGGCGCGCTCGTCGTCCGCCGGGTCCTCCCAGATCCCGAACGGGTGCACCACCCACGGTGCGTCCCGGTACGGCACCGGCCACTGGGGCGGGCCGGCGGCGATCGCGCCGCCCTGCGGGAACAGCACGTGTTGGCAGCCGGACGGCACGGGCATGGCGTACGCGCGGGCGCAGAACACGTCGAGCATCTCGTCGGGGATGCCGGTCAGGTACTCGGCGGACCAGTAGTTGCGCAGGTCGGGCGGGTCGTCGAGCATGCACTGGAAGTCCGCGTACGGGGTCGCCGTGACGATCTCCACCTCGTGCGGGACCGCCAGCAGCGGCGCCGCGAGCTTGCGTACCCCTTCCTCCGGGCCCGCGTACGTGACGACCGCGGCGGCCAGGAGCGTGCCGACCAGGTGCGGTGGCATGAACTCGTCCGGCGAGCCGGTCAGGTAGAGGATGCCCCCGCCCACGTCGTCGGGGCCGCTCTCGATGACCTCGCGGAAGGCGCGGGCCAGGGCCGGCCCGTGTTCGGGCAGCGCCAGCAGCAGGGCGAAGGAGAACGCCGGCAGCTCGTGCAGCCGCAGGGTGAGGGAGGTGGCGACGCCGAAGTTCCCGCCGCCGCCGTGCAGCGCCCAGAACAGCTCCGGGTTCTCCGCGGCCGTCGCCTCGACGACCATGCCGTCCGCGGTCACCAGCTCCACACCCAGCAGGTTGTCCATGGCCAGCCCGAACTTCCGGTCCAACCAGCCGCTGCCGCCGCCCAGTACGTAGCCGCCGAGGCCGGTGGTGGAGGCCCGGCCGCCCGTCGTGGCGAGGCCGTGCGGCTGGCAGGCCCGGTCCAGGTGGCTCATGGTGGCGCCGCCCTCGGCGCGGACCGCCCGGGCCGCCGGGTGCACGGTCACCTTGTGCATCCGGCGCAGGTCCACGACCACCCCGCCGTCGTTGAGGGCCATCCCGGCGACGCTGTGGCCGCCGCCGCGCACCCCGACGTGCAGGTCGAGGTCGCGGGCGAAGCGGACGGTCGTGACGACGTCCGCGACGCTCTCGCACTGGGCGATGACCGCCGGCCTGCGGTCGATCATCGCGTTGAAGACGCGCCGGGCGTCGTCGTAGCCCGCGTCGCCGGGTGCGAAGACGTCGCCGGCCAGATCCTCGCGGAGCGCGGCGAGCGCCGTACCCGCCTTCGACAGGGGAGCCATGGCCGCCCCTTTCCGCCGGGAGGGCAAAGGACCATTCCAGCGTAGGCGGGCGCCCCGGATCCCACCTCCCCGAGGCGGGGTCCGGGGCGCCCCGCGGGTCAGCCGCCGTACGCGCCGCTGGCCGTCAGACGCAGGGCCGTGTCGATCAGGGGAACGTGGCTGAAGGCCTGCGGGAAATTGCCGACCTGCCGCTGCAGCCGCGGGTCCCACTCCTCCGCGAGCAGCCCCAGGTCGTTGCGCAGGCCCAGCAGCTTCTCGAAGAGGTGGCGGGCCTCGTCGACCCGGCCGATCATCGCCAGGTCGTCGGCCATCCAGAACGAGCAGGCCAGGAAGGCCCCCTCGTCGCCCTCCAGGCCGTCCACGCCGGCCTCCTCGCCGGCGGTGGGGTAGCGCAGGATGAACCCGTCGGGCGTGGACAGCTCGCGCTGGATCGCCTCGATGGTGCCGATGACCCGCTTGTCGTCCGGCGGGAGGAAGCCCATCTGCGGGATGAGCAGCAGGGAGGCGTCCAGCTCCTTCGAGCCGTAGGACTGCGTGAAGGTGTTGCGTTCCTTGTCGTAGCCCTTCTCGCACACGTCCTGGTGGATCTCGTCGCGCAGTTCGCGCCACCGCTCCAGCGGGCCGTCCGCGTCCCCGCTCTCGATCAGCTTGATCGTCCGGTCCACGGCCACCCAGGCCATCACCTTCGAGTGCACGAAGTGCCGGCGCGGGCCGCGCACCTCCCAGATGCCCTCGTCCGGCTGGTTCCAGTGCGTCTCCAGGTAGCGGATCAGCTTCAGCTGGAGCCCCTGGGCGTAGTCGTTGCGGGCCAGGCCCGTCATGTGGCCGAGGTGCAGGGCCTCGGTGACCTCGCCGTACACGTCCAGCTGGAGCTGGTGGGCGGCTCCGTTGCCGACCCGGACCGGGCGGGAGTCCTCGTAGCCCGGCAGCCAGTCCAGCTCGGTCTCGCCGAGCTCCCGCTCGCCCGCGATCCCGTACATGATCTGCAGGTTCTCCGGGTCCCCGGCCACTGCGCGCAGCAGCCACTCGCGCCAGGCCTGGGCCTCCTCGCGGTAGCCGGTGCGCAGCAGCGAGGAGAGGGTGATCGCCGCGTCCCGCAGCCAGGTGTAGCGGTAGTCCCAGTTCCGGACGCCGCCGATCTCCTCGGGCAGGGAGGTGGTGGGCGCGGCGACGATGCCGCCGGTGGGCCCGTACGTCAGCGCCTTGAGGGTGATCAGCGAGCGGATCACGGCCTCCCGGTAGGGGCCGTGGTACGTGCAGTGGTCGACCCATTCCCGCCAGAACGCGGTGGTGGCCGTGAGCGCCGCCGCGGCGTCGGGGACCTCCGGCGCGCCGCGGTGCGAGGCCTGCCAGCTGATGCAGAAGGCGACCCGGTCGCCCGGGCCGACGGTGAAGTCGGAGTAGGTCGTCAGGTCCTCGCCGTAGGTCGGCGCGTCGGAGTCCAGCCAGACCGAGTCGGGGCCGGCGACGGCGACGGTCCGCACGTCGTCCACCTTGTGCACCCAGGGCACGACCCGCCCGTAGCTGAACCGCATCCGCAGCGCCGAGCGCATCTGCACCCGCCCGCTGACGCCCTCGACGATGCGGATCAGCTGCGGGGCGTGGTCCTCGCGCGGCGGCATGAAGTCGATCACGCGGACGCTGCCGTCCGGGGTGTCCCACTCCGACTCCAGGACCAGCGAGTCGCCCTGGTAACGGCGGCGGTCGGCGTACGGAGCCCCGGAGCCCGCCGGCCCGATCCGCCAGAACCCGTGGTCCTCCGTGCCGAGAAGGCTCGCGAAGACGGCGTGGGAGTCGAACCGTGGCAGGCACAGCCAGTCCACCGACCCGTCCCGGCAGACCAGTGCGGCGGTCTGCGTGTCTCCGATCAGTGCGTAATCCTCGATGCGCCCGGACACGTTGCTTCTCCAGTCGAAACGGCCACGTCCGCCCCGAAGGGCGCTTGCATTGCGCGGTTGCGCGGTCTCCCGTGTGTGGATCCCCGCACTGAGCTCATGATTCCGGATGCGGCCGGGTTACGCCGTCTGCCGGACTGCTCGGCGGCGATGTGCAGCGATATCCGAGCAGGATATGCCGGCACCCTAGTGATCTCTTAGAGCTCGGGGACAGTGCCGCTCGTCCAAACGGGTGACCAGGCAGGATGTCGCCCGATCGGCGGTACGCCATGCGGTAGCGGGCGCTCGGGCCCGCCCGGCGCGGCGCGTGCCCGGAGGCGGAGGGTCCCGGGCGCTGATAGGCTGGTACCCCGTGGATCGGTGGTCTGTCTGTGTGCATCAGGCACCCCGAAACCGCAGCTTCGGCGCCCCCAGAGACCTTCCGGTTCGACGGTGGCCGGCGCCGGACGCACTTCACTTCGCGACCACGGGAGCCCCCTCTTGGCGATGCCGCCCAAATCCACGACGACCAAGCACATCTTCGTCACCGGGGGTGTCGCTTCCTCCCTCGGCAAGGGCCTGACGGCCTCCAGCCTGGGTGCGCTGCTGAAGGCGCGCGGCCTTCGGGTCACGATGCAGAAGCTCGACCCGTACCTGAACGTCGACCCGGGCACGATGAACCCGTTCCAGCACGGCGAGGTGTTCGTCACCAACGACGGCGCCGAGACCGACCTGGACATCGGCCACTACGAGCGCTTCCTCGACGTCGACCTCGACGGCTCGGCCAACGTCACCACCGGCCAGGTCTACTCCACCGTCATCGCCAAGGAGCGGCGCGGCGAGTACCTCGGTGACACCGTGCAGGTCATCCCGCACATCACCAACGAGATCAAGCACCGCATCCGCCGCATGGCGACCGACGACGTCGACGTCGTCATCACCGAGGTCGGCGGCACCGTCGGCGACATCGAGTCCCTGCCGTTCCTGGAGACCGTCCGCCAGGTCCGCCACGAGGTCGGCCGCGACAACGTCTTCGTCGTGCACATCTCGCTGCTGCCCTACATCGGCCCCTCCGGCGAGCTGAAGACCAAGCCGACCCAGCACTCGGTCGCCGCCCTGCGCAACATCGGCATCCAGCCCGACGCGATCGTGCTGCGCGCCGACCGCGACGTCCCCACCTCCATCAAGCGCAAGATCTCGCTGATGTGCGACGTGGACGAGGCGGCCGTCGTCGCGGCCATCGACGCCAAGTCGATCTACGACATCCCGAAGGTCCTGCACACCGAGGGCCTCGACGCGTACGTCGTGCGCAAGCTCGACCTGCCGTTCCGCGACGTGGACTGGACGGTCTGGGAGGACCTCCTCGACCGCGTCCACAACCCCGACCACGAGGTCAAGGTCGCGCTCGTCGGCAAGTACATCGACCTGCCCGACGCCTACCTGTCGGTGACCGAGGCGCTGCGCGCCGGCGGTTTCGCCAACCGCGCCCGCGTCCAGATCAAGTGGGTCACCTCCGACGACTGCAAGACGCCGGCCGGCGCCGCCGCCCAGCTGTCCGACGTCGACGCGATCTGCGTCCCCGGCGGCTTCGGCGACCGGGGCGTGGACGGCAAGGTCGGCGCCATCACCTACGCCCGCGAGAACAAGGTCCCGCTGCTCGGCCTGTGCCTGGGCCTGCAGTGCGTGGTCATCGAGGCGGCCCGCAACCTGGCAGGCATCCCCGAGGCCAACTCCACCGAGTTCGACTCCTCCACCCCGCACCCGGTCATCTCGACCATGGAGGAGCAGCTCGCCTTCGTCGAGGGCGCCGGCGACCTCGGCGGCACCATGCGCCTGGGCATGTACCCGGCCAAGCTGGCCGAGGGCTCCATCGTCCGCGAGGTCTACGGCGACCAGGCGTACGTGGACGAGCGCCACCGCCACCGCTACGAGGTCAACAACGCCTACCGCGGCGAGCTGGAGAAGAAGGCGGGCGTCGTCTTCTCCGGCACCTCCCCGGACAACAAGCTCGTCGAGTACGTCGAGTACCCGCGCGAGGTGCACCCCTACCTGGTGGCCACCCAGGCCCACCCGGAGCTGCGCTCGCGCCCGACCCGTCCGCACCCGCTCTTCGCCGGCCTGGTGAAGGCCGCGGTGGAGCGCCGCCAGTCGGGCGAGTGACGACCGCATAACGTAGACGGCCGGGGTACGGGCATCCGCACCCCGGCCGTCGCGTGTGTGGAGGGTTTCGGGGAATGAACATCAAGGACACGGCCGAGTCGTGGGAGACGCTGTCGAGCCGCAGGCCGTTCGAGGGCCGCAAGACGGCGGTGGTGACGGACGAGGTCCGGATGCCCGACGGCTCCGTGGCCACCCGCGACTACCAGGCGCACCCGGGCTCGGTGTGCGTCCTCGCCCTCGACGAGGAGGGCCGGGTCGTGGTGGTCAAGCAGTACCGGCACCCGGTGCGGTGGAAGCTGTGGGAGCTGCCCGCGGGCCTGCTCGACGTGCCCGGCGAGAACCCGCTGCACGCGGCACAGCGCGAGCTGTACGAGGAGGCGCACGTCACGGCGGGGGACTGGCGGGTGCTGGTGGACTTCTTCTCCTCGCCCGGCGGGTCGGACGAGGCGGTGCGGGTCTTCCTCGCCCGCGACCTCGCCGAGGCCGAGGGCGAGCGCTTCCAGGTGTCGGAGGAGGAGGCGGACATGGAGCTGTCCCGCGTCCCGCTCGCCGACCTGGTCCGGGGTGTCCTCGCGGGCGAACTCGGCAACCCGGGCCTGGTGAACGGCGTGCTGGCGCTCCAGGCCGCCCTGGCGTCGGAGGGCGGCCCGGACGCGCTGCGCGGCCCGCAGGCCCCCTGGCCGGCCCGCCCGTACGAGGTCTGACCCCGCCCGTTTCGCGGTCTTATCCGGCCGTACCGGGTCTGACCCGCCCGTACCGGGTCTGACCCGCGCGCACGCGGTCCGACCCGCGGCGGCTCGGCGACCCGGGCGGGTCGAACGGGCCGGACGGAGGGCGGTGTGACCATCGGCTGATCCGATCGGGCGATATGCCCGCCGCGCTCCCCACGGGTCGTCGCTCAGAGTGAACTACGCTCGCACCCCGAAGGCAGGGAGAGGAGCGGATCCGTGGCGGATTTCGTCGGGCGGCGGCGTGAGCTGAAGGAGCTGCGCGAGGACATCGCGCGCACGGGGCTCGACACCCTCTCCGGCCGCAAGGCCAAGGCCCCCCGGGCGCGCCTGCTGCTGATCGCCGGGCGCCCCGGCTCCGGCCGCACCTCCCTCGCCGAGGCCTTCGTCCGCGAGATCGCCGCCGACTACCCCGACGGCCGGCTCCGGGTCCGGCTGACCTCGCCGGGCGGCCGGCCCATCGCCACCGAACGCGCCCTGCGCACCCTCCTGGAGGGGCTCGGGGAGCCCACCCCGCCCGGCGCCGCCGAGGACGAGCTCAGCTCCGCCCTGCGCACCGCGCTGACCGGGCGGAAGGCCGTCCTCCTCGTCGACGACGCCTCCGACCCCTACCAGGTCGACGCCCTGCTGCCCGACAATCCGGACTGCCTGGTCGTCCTCACCGCCGAAGGACCCCTCACCGGCATCCCGGACGTCCGCCCCTGCACCCTGGGCGGCCTCGACAACGCCTCCGCCGTCGAGATGCTCGCCCAGCGCGCGGGGACCACCCGGATCGCCGTCGACCCGCGCGCCGCCGAGAAGCTCGCCGAGGTGTGCGACAGACAGCCGGCCGTGCTCGCCCTCGTCGGCGGATGGCTCGCCGCGCACCCCAAGGCCTCCGTCTCCGACACCGCCAAGCAGCTGCACGACATGCCGTCCGACGGGGAGGGCCCGCTCGGCCGCGGATTCCGGCTCGTCTACGAGTCCCTGCCGCAGCCCGCCCAGCGGACCCTGCGGCTGCTGCCGCTCGCGCCCGCCGGCATCGTCGACTCGCACGCCGCATCCGCCCTCGCCGGCTGCTCCGTGGCCGCCGCCCAGGCCATCCTGGAGGAGTTCGCCGGGCTGGGCCTCGTCCGGCACGGCTCCGACGGCCTGTTCCTGCTGCCCGGCTGCCTCGTCCCGCTGATCCGCCCGCTGCTGGAGACCCGGGAGCGGCCCGCCGAGGTCCAGCTGGCCCGGGCCCGGATGCTGGAGCGCACCGTACGCCTGCTGCACTCCTGCGAGGTCATGGCCGCCGCGGAGGGAGAGGACGTACGGGAGCTGCTGGAAGGGATGCCGCGCGCGCTCCGCTTCCCCGACCGGCGGTCCGCCGCCACCTGGCTCGACAGCCGGCTGCCCGCCCTGTCCGCGGCCGCCCAGCTGGCCGTGGCCGACGGCGGGCTGGACACCCTGGCCCGCCGGCTCGTCGCCGGACTCGTCCGGGCCCTCGCCGAGCACCGCGGCACCGCGGCGGCCGCACCCGAGCTGTACGGGCTGCACCGGCTGGTCCTCGACGTGGCCGAACGCCGCAGCCTGCACCGCGAGCAGGCCGCGGCCCTGCTGAACCTGGCCGACCTGGACGCCGAGACCGGCCGGACCCGGGAGGCGCTCGACCGCTACCGGGCCGCGCTGGACGCGGGGCGGGCGGCGAACGACCCGTACGCGACCGGCCGGGCGATGGAATCCGTAGGGGGCGCCTACCAGGAGCTCACCGACTGGCACCGGGCCGCCGACTGGTTCGGCCGGGCGCTGGCCCAGGCCCTGGCGCGGGGCGAACGCGCGGACGAAGCCCGGCTGTACGGGCGGCTCGGCAACGCCCACACCCACGCGGGCCGGTACGGGGACGCGCTGCGCAGCTGGCGCGCCGCCGCCGCGGGTTACCGGAGACTCGCGGACGTGCCGGGGCAGGCGAAGGCGTTGAGCGAGATGGCGCGAATCCAGGAGTACGCCGGACGGCCCGAGGAATCGCTCCACACCTGCCGCGAAGCAGTCGATCTTGCGCGTCGTGCCGGGGACCTGCGCCTTCAGGCGGCGTTGCAGGTGCGCCTCGCCGACACCCTCGACCGGCTGGGCGATCCGGCGGCTGCGCGCCTGCACCGTTCGGCGGCCGACAAGTTGCTGGGAGACGACCCTGCGGCCTGCGAAATCCGCAGTGGTAACGACTGAGATTATTGGTTTGCAAGGCTAGACAGCGCCTCATCCTTCATTAGACTGGCTCCACCACGTCATCTTGTGGTGCATCCCGTTGCGCGCCTTGTGGACGGGTATGTATGGAAGTGCCCCGTTATATCCCCTGAGCCAAGGACCGTGATCGACGATGAAGGTCGGCATCCCCCGCGAGGTCAAGAACAACGAGTTCCGGGTCGCCATCACGCCCGCCGGCGTGCATGAGCTGGTCCGCAACGGCCACCAGGTCTTCATCGAGCAGAACGCCGGTGTCGGCTCCTCGATCTCCGACGCCGAGTACGTGTCCGCCGGCGCCGAGATCCTCGCCACCGCCGACGAGGTGTGGGCGACCGCGGACCTGCTGCTGAAGGTCAAGGAGCCCATCGCCGAGGAGTACCACCGCCTCCGCAAGGACCAGACCCTCTTCACGTACCTGCACCTGGCGGCCTCCCGCGAGTGCACGGACGCGCTGCTGGAGTCCGGCACCACCGCCATCGCGTACGAGACGGTCGAGCTCGCCAACCGCGCGCTCCCGCTGCTCGCCCCGATGTCCGAGGTCGCCGGCCGCCTGGCCCCGCAGGTCGGCGCCTACCACCTGATGCGCTCGGCCGGCGGCCGCGGTGTGCTGCCCGGCGGCGTCCCCGGCACCCACGCCGGCGAGTGCGTGGTGATCGGCGGCGGCGTCTCCGGCTGGAACGCGGTGCAGATCGCCATCGGCATGGGCTTCCACGTGACCCTGCTCGACCGCGACATCAACAAGCTGCGCGAGGCCGACAAGGTCTTCGGCACCAAGGTCAAGACGATCGTCTCCAACGCCTTCGAGCTGGAGAAGGCCGTCGTCGAGGCCGACCTCGTCATCGGCGCTGTGCTGATCCCGGGTGCGAAGGCCCCCAAGCTGGTCACCAACGAGCTCGTCGCCAAGATGAAGCCCGGAAGTGTACTTGTCGACATTGCCATCGACCAGGGCGGCTGCTTCGAGGACTCCCGTCCGACCACCCACGCCGAGCCGACCTTCCAGGTCCACAACTCGGTCTTCTACTGCGTCGCCAACATGCCGGGCGCGGTCCCGAACACCTCCACCTACGCGCTCACCAACGCCACGATGCCCTACATCGTGCAGCTCGCGAACCTCGGCTGGGTCGAGGCGCTGCGCCGCGACCCCGCGCTGGCGCTCGGCCTCAACACCCATGACGGCAAGGTCGTTTACGGCCCGGTCGCCGAGGCCCACGGCCTGGAGTCCGTCGAGCTCAGCGCACTGCTCGGCTGACCCGACGAACCCGTCAACGACTGACGTCAATCTCACGTATCCGGCCGGACCTTGCCCGCAAGGTCCGGCCGGATGCGTTTGCGGAAGCCCTGCGTCCGTCCCTCAACTCGCCTCGAACGTAACCCTTTAACCCTTTCGCACACCTGCGAAACTTCGCAGATGCGGGCCGGACACCCTTGACAGAGTGGTGTTCGGATGCCGACACATCGTTGCCGGTCCAGTGGATTGTGTTGCCGCTGAGCGGTGACACGCCATAGAGTCGCCAACCGTCGGCATGGTGCCACGCTGACCTATCGATAAGTGTCCTGGTCACGTCCGAGGAGGTAAGACGACTTGTGAATAAGTCGACATTTACTCCTGGGGGTGGTCGAGCAGGAACGCCTGAGCGGGGCCAGGGCCCGGCCGGGCTCGAAGCTGTCGGCTCCGTCGCAGTCCGCACCTTCGCAAACCACCAGCACATGACGACGCCCCAAAAGAGCATGGACGGCCTAGACGTGAACTCCACGGCCGGCGACCACAGCGGCGATTCGCCCATTGGTTTCGCCGACTACGACCAGGTGCCCGAGGGGCACTTCTACGACCCCGACGCGGAGTACGAGCCGGACCCCGAGTACGCGGCCACACTCGCCCCCGACGCTGCCCGCCAGCGCCGCGAGCGGATCGGCCCGACCGGACGGCCGCTGCCGTACTTCCCGATCCCGGGTCCGCTGACCGACCACGGTCCCGCGAAGATCATCGCGATGTGCAACCAGAAGGGCGGCGTGGGCAAGACCACGTCCACCATCAACCTGGGTGCCGCGCTCGCCGAGTACGGGCGCCGCGTGCTGCTCGTCGACTTCGACCCGCAGGGCGCCCTGTCCGTGGGCCTCGGCGTGAACCCGATGGAACTCGACCTGACGGTCTACAACCTGCTCATGGAGCGGGGCATGTCGGCCGACGAGGTGCTGCTCAAGACGGCGGTCCCCAACATGGACCTGCTGCCGAGCAACATCGACCTTTCCGCTGCCGAAGTGCAGCTGGTCAGCGAGGTCGCGCGCGAGTCGACGCTACAGCGGGCGCTGAAGCCGCTGATGAACGACTACGACTACATCATCATCGACTGCCAGCCCTCGCTGGGCCTCCTGACGGTCAATGCCCTGACGGCGGCTCACAAGGTCATCGTCCCGCTGGAGTGCGAGTTCTTCGCCCTGCGCGGCGTCGCCCTCCTCACGGAGACCATCGAGAAGGTGCAGGAGCGGCTCAACCCCGAGCTGGAGCTCGACGGCATCCTCGCCACGATGTACGACTCCCGCACGGTGCACAGCCGCGAGGTGCTCGCGCGCGTCGTCGAGGCGTTCGACGACCACGTCTACCACACGGTCATCGGCCGTACGGTGCGCTTCCCGGAGACCACGGTCGCCGGCGAACCGATCACCACGTACGCGTCGAACTCCGTCGGCGCCGCCGCCTACCGCCAGTTGGCCAGGGAGGTGCTCGCCCGGTGTCACGCCGAGTGAGTCTGCCCGGAGCCGACGAACTCTTCCGTACGACCGGCGGGATGGCGCTGCAGTCGTCCTCGCCGAAGCGGGGCGGCGACGAGGCCCCGGAGGCTCCGTCGGAGCACTCGGCGGCCCCGGGGCAGGCCCCCGACCCGTCGGCGGAGGGCCGCGGCCGGGAGGCGGCGGCCGGCACGGAGCGCACGGACCCTGTGGTGGGAGCCCCGCGGCGGCCGCAGGAAGGTTCTGTCACCCCGCCCGCCCGGCGCGGCAAGACCCCGGGCCGGACGGCGAGCCGCCGGCCCAGCGGGCGCGAGCGGCACGACGAGAAGATCACGGTCTACGTCTCCGCCGAGGAGCTGATGGACCTGGAGCACGCCCGCCTGGTGCTCCGCGGCGAGCACGGCCTCGCGGTGGACCGCGGCCGCATCGTCCGCGAGGCGGTGGCGGTCGTCCTCGCGGACCTGGAGTCCCGCGGCGACGCGAGCATCCTGGTCCGCCGCCTCCGCGGACGCTGACCCCAGCGGCTCCGCCCCTGCCGCGGGCCCCCGTCGGGATCCTCCGCCCCGGCCCCGAGCCCTCCTGGCAGCCCCGTCCGGCGCCCGTGCCGCCCCCCGAGCGCTGCGGGCCGGGGGCGGCTTTCGCCCCTGGGCGGCACCCGCCCTCCCTTCGGCCTGCGCCTCACGTGCCGGCCCGGCGATCGCGCGCTCGGGGCCGCGCTGCCCGGGTCCGGGCCGCAGGGCGGGGCGGGTCCGGGGGCCGCGGGGGCTCCGGTTCGTGGGAGTCTTGGGGGTGGCCGATCGGCCCGTTCTTCCGTACCACCCTGGACTGCGATGCCCTCTCCCGCCGAACCCGGCCGCCCGCCACGCCGGAACCTGGGCCGCGGCCCGGGCGTGCCCGTGGCACCCGTAGCGCCCGTGGCGCCCGCGCGGCCGCAGACGGCTGCCGAGCGGCCCGCGTCCGACGAGGGGCCCGTCGACACCGGCGGCACCCCCGAACCCGCTCAGGCGGCCACTGAAGCCCCTGTGGCGGTATCGGAGCGCACACCTGAGGCCCAGGAGGCGCCGGAGGTCTCAGCGGCCCGGCAGGGCGGCGACGGCCGCTTCACGCTGCGGCTCGCCAACTTCGAGGGGCCCTTCGACCTGCTGCTCCAGCTGATCTCCCGGCACAAGCTCGACGTCACCGAGGTCGCCCTCTCCCAGGTCACCGACGAGTTCATGGCGCACATCCGCGCCATGGGCCCGGACTGGGACCTCGACCAGACCACCGAGTTCCTGGTCGTCGCCGCGACCCTGCTCGACCTCAAGGCCGCACGGCTGCTACCCGCCGCCGAGGTCGAGGACGAGGGGGACCTCGCCCTCCTCGAAGCCCGGGACCTGCTCTTCGCACGACTGCTCCAGTACCGCGCGTACAAGCAGATCGCCGCGATCCTGGAAGAGCGGAACGAGGCCGAGGGCAAGCGCTACCCCCGCACCGTCGGCCTCGAACCCCACCACGCGGAGCTCCTGCCCGACGTCGTCATCAGCATCGGCGCCGAAGGGTTCGCCCGCCTCGCGGTCACGGCCATGCAGCCCAGGGCCAAGCCGCAGGTCTACGTCGACCACATCCACGCGCCGCTGGTCAGCGTGCGCGAGCAGGCGGCCGTGGTGGTCGCGCTCCTCAAGCAGCGCGGCACGGCCACCTTCCAGGACCTCACCGAGGACACCGGCGACACCCTCACCGTCGTCGCCCGTTTCCTCGCCCTCCTGGAGCTGTACCGCGAGAAGGCGGTGGTCCTCGACCAGGAAGACGCCCTGCGGACCCTCACCGTCCGCTGGACCGGCGGGGACGGCGACGGCATGCCCGTCGTCACGGACGAGTTCGACCGTCCCGTGGACGTCACGGAATGAGCACGTGGAATGAATGAGCGCATGAGCGACGACAGCAGGGCCGACGACACCGCTGGCGGTGTGGCCGGGATGCCGCTGAAGCCCGCCCTGGAGGCCGTCCTCATGGTCGTGGACGAGCCCGCGACCGAGGCGCACCTCGGGCGCGTCCTCGACCGCAGCCCGCGCGAGGTGGCCGACGCCCTGCGCGAGCTCGCCGACGAGTACACCGTCCAGCAGCGCGGCTTCGAGCTGCGGCTCGTCGCCGGCGGCTGGCGGTTCTACACCCGCCCCCGGTACGCGGCGGCCGTCGAGCGGTTCGTCCTGGACGGACAACAGGCCCGCCTGACCCAGGCCGCCCTGGAGACCCTGGCCGTGGTCGCCTACCGGCAACCGGTCAGCCGCTCCCGGGTCTCCGCGGTGCGCGGAGTGAACTGCGACGGGGTCATGCGGACCCTGCTGCAGCGGGGTCTGGTCGCCGAGGCGGGCACGGAACCCGAAACAGGTGCGATCCTGTACAGGACGACGAACTACTTTCTGGAGCGGATGGGCCTGCGCGGCCTGGACGAGCTCCCGGAGCTCGCGCCCTTCCTCCCCGAGGCGGACGCGATCGAAGCCGAGACGCAGGAAGGTGTTCCGTCGTTCGATCCGGACGCACCGGACACCGAAGAAGACGACAAGACGACGGAACTTTGATGCGAAGCAGCGGCAACGGCAACGGCGGCAACCGGAACACGGGCGGCGGCGGCAGCCGCAAGGGCGGAGACGGACGCGGGCGCGGCAACTACCGCGGCGCAGGCAACGCGCGCGACGACCGGGCGGGCGGCGCGCCGCAGCGTCCGCGCCGTCCGCGCCCGGAGGAGCGCCTCTACGACGTCGGCCCCGAGGGCGAGCGCACCCGCGGCTCCCGCGGCCCGGCCGCGCGCGGCGGCGCCAAGGGCGGCCCGAAGAAGCCCACGGGCTCGGGCTCCCAGGGCGGCGGCCAGCGTGGCCAGGGCGGCTACGGCGGCGGCCAGGGCGGCGGCGCCCGGCGCGGCGAGGCCGGCTACGGCGGTCCCTCCCGGTCGCGCGAGTTCGAGGCCCGGATCGAGGAGCGGGTGCGCGACCGGTACGCCGACAAGCCGGTGATCAGGACCCCGAAGACCTTCCCGGGTGCCGAGCAGGAGGGCGAGCGGCTGCAGAAGGTGCTCGCCCGGGCGGGCATGGGCTCGCGGCGCGCCTGCGAGGAGCTGATCGAGCAGGCCCGCGTCGAGGTCAACGGCGAGATCGTCACGGAGCAGGGCAAGCGCGTCCTGCCCAAGGACGAGATCAAGGTCGACGGCCTGACCGTCGCCACCCAGTCGTACCTGTTCTTCGTGCTGAACAAGCCGGTCGGCGTCGTCTCCACCATGGAGGACCCCGACGGCCGGCAGTGCCTGGGCGACTACGTCACCAACCGCGAGACCCGGCTCTTCCACGTGGGCCGGCTCGACACGGAGACCGAGGGCGTCATCCTGCTCACCAACCACGGTGAGCTGGCGCACCGCCTCACGCACCCGAAGTACGGCGTGAAGAAGACGTACGTCGCCGCCATCACCGGCCCGCTGCCGCGCGACATCGGCAAGAAGCTCAAGGACGGCATCGAGCTGGAGGACGGCTGGGCACGCGCCGACCACTTCCGCGTGATCGACCAGGTCGGCAAGAACTACATGGTCGAGGTGACTCTCCACGAGGGCCGCAAGCACATCGTCCGCCGGATGCTGGCGGAGGCCGGCTTCCCGGTCGAGAAGCTCGTCCGGACCGCCTTCGGCCCGATCGAGCTGGGCGACCAGAAGTCGGGTTGGCTGCGCCGCCTGAGCAACACCGAGGTCGGCATGCTGATGCGCGAGGTCGGTCTGTAGGACGCCGGCCCCGGCCCGTCCGCGACGGAGCCCGCAGTGCCCTGTGGCACTGCGGGCTTTTTGCTTGCCCGGCCCCTCCCGTGCTGTTTATAGTCAGACTGACCATTAAGGGAGTGAGGGGGTCGATGCTCTCGTGAGCTGGACCGAAGTACTCGGGTTCGCCACCGGGGCCCTGTGCGTCTGGCTCGTGGCCCGGCAGCACCTTGCCAACTGGCCGGTCGGCATCGCCAACAACGTCTTCTTCATCGTGCTGTTCACCCGGGCCGGCCTGTACGCCGACGCCGGCCTGCAGATCGTCTTCATCGCCCTCGCCGCGTACGGCTGGTGGTCCTGGACCCACGGGGGTGGACCAGGAACCACCGGGGCCCTGCCGGTGCGCCGCACCACGCGCACCGAATGGGCCGTACTGGCCGCGGCGGGGGCGGTGGGGGTGCTCGCCCTCACGCTGCTGCTGGACTGGGCCACGGACTCCACCGTTCCGTTCTGGGACGCGCTGACCACCGGGCTCTCGCTCATGGCCACGTACGGCCAGTGCCGCAAGCTCGTCGAATCGTGGTGGCTGTGGATCGCCGCGGACCTCGTCTACGTCCCGCTGTACGCGTACAAGGGCCTGTACCTGACCGCCGCCCTCTACGTCGGCTTCCTCGCCCTGTGCGTGGCCGGCCTGATCGGCTGGCGGCGCACGCTGCCGGGCACTGCCGGGCGTACGACCGCGGAGGCGACGGCATGAGCGGCACGGACCGGCGGTACGCCCACGGGCTGGTGCTGGGCAAGTTCTACCCGCCGCACGCCGGCCACCACCACCTGGTGGACACCGCGGCCGCGCAGTGCGAGCGGCTGACCGTACTGGTCTGCGCGGCCTCCGTGGAGTCGGTGCCGCTCGCCGACCGCGTCGCCTGGATGCGGGACGCGCACCGGCGGGCGGGTGTCCGGGTCGTCGGCGCGGTCGACGACGTACCCGTGGACCTGCACGACCCGGCGATCTGGGACGCGCACATGGCGGTCTTCCGGAGCGCGGTGCCCGAGCCGGTGGACGCCGTGTTCACCTCGGAGGAGTACGGCACGGAGCTCGCCCGGCGGTTCGGGGCCGAGGAGGTCCTCGTGGACCCCGGCCGGAGCCGTTTTCCGGTCTCCGGGACGGCGGTCCGCGCCGACCCCGTCCGCTGCTGGCCGTACCTCAGCCCGGCGGTCCGGTCCGCGCTGGCCCGGCGGGTCGTCGTCCTCGGCGCCGAGTCCACCGGGACGACGACGCTGTCGCAGGCGCTCGCCGAGCACTACCGGGGCCGCGGCGGGGTGTGGGCGGAAACGGGCTGGGTCGCCGAGTACGGCCGCAGGTACAGCGAGGAGAAGCTCGCGGCCGCCCGCACCACCGACCCGGCGGCGACCTGGGAGGACGTGGACTTCACCTCCGAGGAGTTCCCGGTCATCGCCCGCCGCCAGGACGAGGACGAGGACCGGGCGGCCCGCGCGGGCTCACCCGTCCTCTTCTGCGACACCGACTCCTTCGCGACCGGCATCTGGCACGAGCGGTACGTGGGCGGCCGCAACGAGGAGGTCGAGCGGATCGGCGCCCTGCGCCGGCGAGACCTGTACCTGCTGACGGACCACGCGGACGTCCCCTTCGAGGACGACGGCCTGCGCGACGGCCCGCACCTGCGGCCGTGGATGACGGACCGCTTCCGCGAGGAGCTGGACCGGACCGGGCGGCGCCACCTGCTCGTCCGCGGCGACCGGGAGGCACGCCTGCGCACGGCGATCGAGGCGGTCGACGAACTCCTGGCCGAGGGCTGGCACTTCACCGCCCCCCTCCCGGAAAGGCGCTGACGACGATGACGGACCCGGGGCCGGACTACGACCCGCACGCCTTCGCCCCCTTCGCGGTGACGGTCGACCTGGCCGTCTTCACCGTCCGCGACGGCGCCCTCCACGTCCTGCTGATCCGGCGCGGCCAGGACCCGTACGCCGGCGCCTGGGCGCTTCCCGGCGGCTTCGTCCTGCCCCGCGAGTCCGCGGAGACGGCGGCCCGTCGCGAACTGGCCGAGGAAACCGGCCTGCCGGATCCGGTCGTCGCGGCCCTCCACCTGGAGCAGCTGCGCACGTACAGCGAACCGGACCGGGACCCCCGGATGCGGGTGGTGTCGGTGGCTTTCACCGCTCTCGTCCCGGACATGCCCGAGCCGGCGGAAGGGGGCGGCGGCGACGCGGACCGCGCCAGCTGGATGCCGGTGGGGAAGACCGGGCAGCTGGCCTTCGACCACGCGGTGATCCTCGCCGACGCCCGCTCCCGGGTCGGCGCGAAGCTGGAGTACACCTGCCTGGCCACCGCGTTCTGCCCGCCCGAGTTCACCCTGGGGGAGCTCCAGTCCGTCTACGAGACGGTCTGGGACACCGTCCTGGACCGGCCCAACTTCCGCCGCAAGGTCCTCGCCACCCCCGGCTTCGTCGAAGCCGTGCCCGGAGCCGCCCGGCTCACCGGCGGCCGCGGCAAACCGGCAGCCCTCTACCGGGCCGGCCCGGCCACCGCCCTGCACCCCCCGCTGCTCCGCCCCACGCCCACGCCCACGGAAGGAACCCCGACGACATGACGAAGACGGCGACGAAACGCGCAGCGACGGGATCCCTCCTGGGCCTGGCCCTCGGGGACGCCCTGGGCTTCCCGACGGAGTTCAACGACGTCCCGTCGATCCTGGCGAAGACCGGCCCGTGGCGACAGATGCGCCTGCCCCGCCCGGCGATCGTCACGGACGACACCCAGATGACCCTGGCCCTCGCCCGCGGCATCCGCACGGCGACGGACCGCGGCCCCATCGGCCCGCTCCGCCTCACCCGGCCGGTCCGCGAGGAATTCGTCGACTGGTACCAGTCCCCGGAGAACAACCGCGCCCCCGGCAACACCTGCCTGCGGGCCTGCAGCCTCCTCAAGGACCCGGCCCGGGACTGGCGGGACGCCAGCCAGATCGGCTCCAAGGGCTGCGGCGCCAACATGCGCGTGGCCCCGATAGGCCTCGTTCCCGGCTGGACGGAGGAGGAGCGGGCCGGCGCCGCCCAGCTCCAGTCGGCCCTCACCCACGGCCACCCCACCGCCCTCGCGGCCTCGGACCTGACGGCCCGCGCGGTGTACCTCCTGGCCCAGGGCACGGAGGTCACGGGCCTGGTCGGCCTGCTCCGCTCGTACGCCCTGGACAACCGCACCCGCTACCACGAGCGATGGCTGGGCGACCTCTGGATGCGCACCGCCTCGGACGCCACCCCGGAGTCCTTCATGGCCCGCGGCTGGGACGAGTGCCTGGCCGTCCTGGACCGGCTGACGGCGGCCCTGCGCAACCCGTCCCCGGAAACGGACCCCTGCCTCACCACGGGCGAAGGCTGGATAGCGGAAGAAGCCCTCGCCACGGCCCTCCAGTGCTTCCTCCTCTTCCCGGACGAGCCCCTCACGGCCCTGCGCCGCGCCGCCTGCACGGCCGGTGACTCGGACTCCATCGCCTGCCTGGCCGGCGCCTTCGCCGGCGCCCACCTCGGCGCGGACGCCTGGCCGGAAGCCTGGACGTCGGTCATCGAATACCGCGAGGACCTCCTCACCCACGCCACCCTCTGGGACGCGTGACACGCCCGGGCCGCGTCAGCCCTGCGCGACGGGGCGAGCGCGCATGCGGCGCCGGACGACTTGGTCGTCCGCCATCGCCCACCGCAGCGCCGACGCCCGACGGGCGCGGGTGAGGAAGGACTCGATCGCTGCGTGGTCCGGGGATTCCGGGAGGGGGGTGGTGGTCAGGGCCGCCTCGGACTCCTCCGTGAGGCGGGTCATCCACGACTCCACCTCCTGCCAGGTCAGTTCGCCGTGCCTCAGGGCGAGGAGGCGGTCGCGGTGCGGGGTGGCGTCGATCGTCATGCGGCCCGTGCGGAGCAGGTCGCGGCAGGACAGCAGCAGCCGCACCAGGTGCATGGCGTGCTTCCAGCGCGGGGCGCCGTGGGTGCGGACGTCCGCCCGGAGCTTCGCGTGCTGGGAGGACGCGTACCGGGTGAAGGTGGCGTGGGCCCGGCGGGAGAGGAACGCCTCGCGGAGCGAGAGGAGGTCCTCCCCGACCGGGGTGAGGGTCTCCACCAGGGGGGAGTGAAGGACCTCCAGGATGTTCGGGTTGGCGCGCAGGCCGAGTTCGCAGAAGCGTTCCAGCTCCCAGCTGAACTCCTCCTCCCGCGGACCCTCCACATGGGTCGGCGGCTTCTCGAAGCGCCAGAACAGCGGCGTCGGGGCGAGGAAGACGCCGCGCCGGTCGGTGTCGCTCGCCTCCGTCGCCAGGCCGAACGCCCGGGAGCCCATCACGCACGCGTAGACCGTGTGGTCGCGTACCAGGGCGTGGTGGTCCGGGGCTTCGGCGGGCGTGGTCGGTGCGGGTGCGGCGGTCATTCGGGGAGCGTACGCAGCCGCGCCCCCGGCGTGCGAAGGGATTACCGGGCCGGCCGGGCTGGCCGGCGGGTGGGGCGGCGGGACAGGCCGTGGGACAGGCCGCGGGTGGGGTCGCGGGTCAGGCCAGGGTGATGTCGCCCGACGGGGAGACCGCGATGTTCTGCTGCGCCAGCGGGCGGGTCGCCGGGCCGTGGACGACGGCCCCGTCGGACACGTTGAACTTGCTGCCGTGGCAGGGGCAGTCGATCGTGCCGTTCGCCACCTTGTTCACGAGGCAGCCCTGGTGCGTGCACACCGCCGTGAAACAGCGGAAGGTCCCGGCCGACGGCTGGGTGACCACCAGCTTCTTGGCGGTGATGACGGTGCCGCCGCCCACCGGCACCGCCGACGCCTTCACGAGCGCCTGCGACCCGTCGCCGCCCGTCGTGGGCGACGCCGCGGCCGTGCCCGCGGGGCCGGGGGTGGCGGCCTCGGGGGATTCGCCCTTCGGCGGGGTCTGCGCGGACTTCTCGGAGTCGCTGCCGCAGCCGGTGAGCACGCCGCCGGACAGGGCGGCGACGGCTCCTGCCGCCAGTACGGTGCGTCGGGCGGTGTGCTGGGGGTCGCTCATGCGCTGCTCCTCGTTCAAGGCCGCGGCGGGGTCGCCCGGTCGCGCCGGGTGGCCGGGGCCGCCGGGTGGGGGGGTCGCGAGGAGAATCCTGGCGTGCGGCGGGCCCGGGTGCACCCCGCCGCGCCGCCCGTTCAGGCACCAGGCTCCCAAGGGGCCAGCTCCGCCGGGGCGCCGGCCCGGCGGACCACCTCCCAGAGGCGGATCACGGCCGCCCGGTCCAGCGGGCCGTGGACGTGCGGGTAGCGGGCGCCCGATTCACCCTCCCGGCTCACCTCCGCGGTCAGGGCCCGTTCGTCCAACTCGACCGCGAGGAGCGGCCCCGGGACGTCCCGGTAGTGCGCGTCCGCGATCCCGAGCGCCGTCGGACGGTCCGCGGAGCAGTGCACGAACCCCTCGGAGTCGAGGGAGGGCGGGGCGTACGGGAGATCGGGCGCGGTGGTCCAGTCGGCGAGCGGGACGATGTGGAAGATCATGCCGATCGTTGTACCGCAGGGGTCCCGTCCCGCCCGTGACGCGGCTCCGTACGGCGTGGGCGGCCGGTCGCCGGGCGGTGCGGGCGCCGTCCCCCTTCGTTGTCCGGTCTTCGTTGTCCGGTCCAGTCCGGTCCGGTGCGGCGCGGACGCCGGTCCAGGAGCCGTCGTGCAGCCGGCTGCTGTTCGGCAGCCGCACGACCGGCCTCAACGGCCCGCGGACGGTCGACGGCCCCGGGACCCTTCCCCCGGAGCGCATAGGCTGGCCCTGACGTGCCGTAACGCAACACCGCCAACCCTGGAGCGCCCGTGAGAACCGCCGTCGTCATCGGAACCGGACTGATCGGCACCTCCGTGGCGCTCGCCCTGTCCGCCCGCGGGATCACCGTCCACCTGGCCGACCACGACCCGGCCCAGGCCCGTACGGCCGCCTCCCTCGGCGCCGGCACCGACAAGGCGCCCGACGGCACGGTCGACCTCGCGGTCGTGGCCGTGCCGCCGGCGCACGTGGCCGCGACCCTGGCCGAAGCGATCGGACGGGGCCTGGCCCGGGCGTACGTGGACGTGGCCAGCGTCAAGGGCGGGCCGCGGCGGGAGCTGGCGGCGCTCGGCGTGGACACCACCGCCTACATCGGCACCCACCCCATGGCCGGCAAGGAGCAGTCCGGACCGCTCGCCGCCACCGCGGACCTCTTCGAAGGCCGGCCGTGGGTGCTGACCCCGACCCGGGACACCGACCACGAGGTGCTGAACCTGGCGCTGGAGCTGGTCGCCCTGTGCAAGGCCGTCCCCGTCGTCATGGACGCCGACGCGCACGACCGTGCGGTCGCGCTCGTCTCGCACACCCCGCAGCTGGTGTCGAGCATGGTCGCCGCCCGCCTGGAGGAAGCGGACGAGACCGCCGTACGGCTCTGCGGCCAGGGGATCCGGGACGTGACCCGGATCGCCGCCTCCGACCCGCGGATGTGGGTGGAGATCCTCTCCGCGAACCCGGGGCCGGTCGCCGACGTCCTCGCCGGCATCGCCGCCGACCTGGACGCGACGGTCGAGGCGCTGCGGGCCCTGGAATCCGCCGACGTGGAGGAGCGGCGCGGGGGAGCGTCCGGCATCGAGGACGTGCTGCGCCGCGGCAACACGGGCCGGGGACGGGTGCCGGGCAAGCACGGCACGGCACCGATGGCGTACGAGACGGTGGCCGTCCTGATCAGCGACCAGCCGGGCGAGCTCGCCCGGATCTTCGCGGACGCGGGCCGGGCCGGGGTCAACATCGAGGACGTCCGGATCGAGCACGCGACCGGGCAGCAGGCGGGCCTGGTGCAGCTGATGGTCGAGCCGCGGGCCGCGGCCGCACTGACGGCCGAGCTCCGCGACCGCGGCTGGGCCCTGCGCCAGCAGTAGTCGCCCGCGGACCGGTGGCCCGCCCGACCGGGTTCCGCCCCGCCCCGACCGGGGTCCCGCGCCCCTCCCGGCCGGGTTCCGCGCCCCGTCCCGGCCGGGGTTCCGCGCCCGCCCCGCCCGCCTCCCGGACCTGGTCCGGGACCGGGCGGGCGGTGATCGTGGCGCGGGCCGGTAACCTTGGACAGGGGTGCTTTGTCGCGCCCTGACACGCACGCGCAACCAGGAAGGTGCCCGCACCGTGGAAACCGCAGCTCCGTCCGCCGTGATCGTCGCCATCGACGGTCCCTCCGGCACGGGCAAGTCCAGCACCTCCAAGGCCGTGGCCGCCAAGCTCGGGCTGCGCTACCTGGACACCGGTGCCCAGTACCGGGCCATCACCTGGTGGATGATCAGCAACGGCGTCGACACCGACGACCCGCAGGCCATCGCCGTGGCCGCCGGCAAGCCGACCATCGTCTCCGGGACGGACCCGGCCGCTCCGACGATCACCGTCGACGGGCTGGACGCCTCCGGCCCGATCCGCACCCAGGAGGTCACCTCCAAGGTCAGCGCCGTCAGCGCCGTCCCCGAGGTCCGCACCCTGATCACCGAGCTGCAGCGCACCATCGCCGTGTCCGCCGCGGCCGAGGGCGGGATCGTCGTCGAGGGCCGGGACATCGGCACCACCGTCCTCCCCGACGCCGACCTGAAGATCTTCCTCACCGCCTCTGCCGAGGCCCGTGCCGCCCGCCGCAACGGCGAACTGCGCGGCAAGGAGGCCGGCGACCTGGCGGCCACCCGGGAAGCCCTGATCAAGCGGGACGCGGCCGACTCCGGCCGCAAGACCTCGCCGCTGGCCAAGGCCGGCGACGCCGTCGAGGTGGACACCACCGAGCTGACCCTGGAGCAGGTCATCGAGTGCGTCGTGACCCTGGTCGAGGAGAAGAGGGCGGGGGCGGGCCGCAAGTGAGTGACACGCCCTCCCTCAAGGGTGCGGCGGTCGGCCGGCGGATCGGCGTCGGGCTCATGTACGGGCTGTGGAAGCCCCGCGTACTGGGAGCCTGGCGCGTGCCCGCCTCGGGCCCCGTCATCCTCGCCGTCAACCACGCCCACAACATCGACGGGCCCATGGTCATGGGCACGGCGCCCCGGCCGCTGCACTTCCTGATCAAGAAGGAGGCGTACGTCGGCCCGCTCGGGACCTTCCTCGACGGCATCGGCCAGGTCAAGGTCGACCGTTCGGGCACCGACCGCACCGCGATCACGAAGGCGCTGGCGGTCCTCGACAACGGCGGCGCCCTGGGGATCTTCCCCGAGGGCACCCGGGGCGAGGGCGACTTCGCCTCGCTGCGCGCCGGCCTCGCCTACTTCGCGGTCCGCTCCGGCGCGCCCGTCGTGCCCGTCGCCGTCCTGGGCAGCACCGACCGCCAGGGACGCCTGATACGGGGGCTGCCGCCGTTCAAGAGCCGGGTCGACATCGTCTTCGGTTCCCCCTTCGACGCGGGCGACGGCACCGGCCGCCGTACCCGTACCGCCCTGGACGAGGCCACCGTCCGCATCCAGAGCAGGCTCACCGCACACCTGGCCGATGCCAAGCGCCTCACCGGGCGCTGAGCGAGACTTGACCCAGTAGTGGCAGCCGCCGCGGGCACCGTCCGCGGAGGCCGCGGGGATCCCGCCCGGCTGCCACCGATCACCACGAACGACGAGGAACGGACTTCATGAACGACCAGCACGACCACGGAGCGCTCGGCGACGCCGAGTACGCGGAGTTCATGGAGCTCGCCGCGGAGGAAGGCTTCGACCTGGAAGAGGTCGAGGGCGCGATCGAGGAGGCGGGCCACGGCCCGCTGCCCGTCCTCGCCGTCGTCGGCCGCCCGAACGTCGGCAAGTCGACCCTGGTGAACCGCATCATCGGCCGTCGCGAGGCGGTCGTCGAGGACAAGCCGGGCGTCACCCGCGACCGCGTCACCTACGAGGCCGAATGGGCCGGCCGCCGCTTCAAGGTCGTCGACACCGGCGGCTGGGAGCAGGACGTCCTCGGCATCGACGCCTCCGTCGCCGCCCAGGCCGAGTACGCCATCGAGACCGCCGACGCGGTCGTCTTCGTCGTCGACTCCAAGGTCGGCGCCACCGACAGCGACGAGGCGGTCGTCAAGCTGCTGCGCCGCGCCGGCAAGCCCGTCGTCCTGTGCGCGAACAAGGTCGACGGCCAGGCGGGCGAGGCCGACGCGGCCATGCTGTGGTCCCTCGGCCTCGGCATGCCCTACCCCGTGTCCTCGCTGCACGGCCGCGGCACCGGCGACCTGCTCGACGCCGTCCTGGAGGCGCTGCCGGAGGCCCCGGCGCAGTCCTTCGGCGGTGCCCAGCTCGGCGGCCCGCGCCGCATCGCGCTCATCGGCCGCCCGAACGTCGGCAAGTCCTCCCTCTTGAACAAGGTCGCCAAGGAGGAGCGCGTCGTCGTCAACGAGCTGGCCGGCACCACCCGGGACCCGGTCGACGAGCTGATCGAACTCGGCGGCGTCACCTGGAAGTTCGTCGACACCGCCGGCATCCGCAAGCGCGTCCACCTCCAGCAGGGCGCCGACTACTACGCCTCGCTGCGCACCGCCGCCGCCGTCGAGAAGGCGGAGGTCGCGGTCATCCTGATCGACGCGAGCGAGAACATCAGCGTCCAGGACCAGCGCATCATCACCATGGCCGTCGAGGCCGGCCGCGCCGTCGTGATCGCGTACAACAAGTGGGACGAGCTCGACGAGGAGCGCCGCTACTACCTCGAGCGCGAGATCGAGACCGAGATGCAGCAGGTGGCCTGGGCGCCCCGGGTCAACGTCTCGGCGAAGACCGGCCGCCACATGGAGAAGCTGGTCCCCGCGATCGAGGCCGCTCTCGCGGGCTGGGAGACGCGCGTCCCGACCGGCCGGCTGAACGCCTTCCTCGGCGAGATCGTCGCGGCGCACCCGCACCCGATCCGCGGCGGCAAGCAGCCCCGCATCCTGTTCGGCACCCAGGCGGGCAGCAAGCCGCCGCGGTTCGTGCTCTTCGCCTCCGGCTTCCTGGAGCACGGCTACCGGCGCTTCATCGAGCGCCGTCTGCGCGAGGAGTTCGGCTTCGAGGGCACCCCGATCCACATCTCCGTGCGGGTGCGCGAGAAGCGCGGCGCCCAGCGCAAGAAGTAGGAGGAGCGGCGGCGGGCGGGTCCGGGGTCTCCCGGGTCAGTAGCCGCGGCGCGGAGCGGGCGGCAGGGCCGCCGGGATGTGGTGCATCCCGGTCTGGTGCTGCCGCCCGCTGCCGTACGTGCCGGTCGCGGTGCCGGTTGCGGCGTACGCGTACGAGGGCTGCGGAAGCGGCGGGTACGCGGGCTGCCAGGGCTCGGGCTGCCAGCCGGAGCCGCTCCAGCCGCTGCCGTACGTACCGGTGCCGACGACGGAACCGGTGTAGGAGCCGCCGTACGAGAACGAGGTGAAGGCGAGGTCCTCCTCGCCGCTCCGGTCGCCCGGAAGGGCCCGGAAGGCGCGCAGGTACTCCGAGTAGAGCGTGTCGTAGATGGGGGTGTGCGAGGGGGCGGCCGGAGCGCCGTCCCGGTCCCGTACGGGGCGCATCGGGGAGACGGTGCTCGGATGGGCAGGGGCGCGGGAGGGGTCGTATGAATGCACGTATCAGCAAACGACCCCGGGGCCCTCGCGGATGCGGCCGGAAGGACAGAAAAACGCAGATCGCCGGGCCCAGGTGCGCCCGCTGGGCGACGGCACGCTCGGCGTACGGCTGCGCGCGGCGCCCGTCGGCGTCGGTGACGGCCGCGG
>NZ_JBHXTC010000066.1:0-22168 GCF_042677605.1 Streptomyces sp. NPDC127106
CCGGACCAGTTGAGCCATCCTGCCTCCCCGTGCTGGTCGTCACTTCCGCCCAGCACAACGAGCGACCCGGTGAACGTTCACGGTCACAGCACTAGGACGGTGTCGACGTCGCGGTCGGGTGCACCGTCGGGGCCCGCCGCCAGGTCACGCAGTTCGTCGAGGGGGACTTGGGCGCGGACGGCCGGGACACGGCGTCTGCGGTCGGCGGGTCTCACCAGTGAGGTCAGGATGCGTCGCGCGGTTAGCTGCTGATCGCGCGGTAGTTCGTTGAGGGCGCTGTCGCACCAGGTGGTCAGGCTCCCGCTGACCGCTCCGAGGCGACGGTAGGCCTCATGGGTGAGATAGCCGTCCTGGCGGCGGAGCCACAGCTGGCTGAGCGTCAGCTCCAGCAGGGGGAGCACGGTTACGGGTGCCTGTTGGGTGGGCGCTTCCTCGGGATTGGTGGCCAGGACGTCGGAGACGATCCGCTCAGGCAGTCCTGGTTGGAAATGGAGACCCACGTCCCGGACCCGGAGGGTGATGATGTCGTTCAGGTCTCTCTGGTTCAAGGTGCCCGGAACATTGAGGAGCCCCGCCGTTGCTGCTTTCAGCAACCCTGGTGCCAGGGCGGCCAGCTGGGGATAGAAGTCGTCCCGCATGACCAGGATCACGCTGAGTGCGGCATGTGCGTCGACCGCTGCGGCGATCTGGTCTGCGACGGACTGCTGGTTCCGCCGGTGGCCGTCTGGATGAAGAACTCTTCGAACTGGTCAATGACCAGCAGGATGCGCTGATGGTCGGGCTCGGCTGCCAGCCGACAGGTGACCGCCCCGGCGATGCCCTCGGTGATGGCTCCCGGCAGCCCTGCACGTTCGATCTCTGCCGCCAGGTCCTGCCTCGGCCGTGCGATCAGCACCAGCCACCGATCACTCCCCGGCAGTTCCCCCTCCGTCAACTCCCGCAGAACCCCCGCTTGGATCAGCGACGCCTTGCCCGACCCCGACGGCCCCAGCAGCAGCGTCAGCCGCCGCTGCTGTGCCAGGTTCGTCACGACCTGCCGTACCGCCTCCTGCGGGCCCTGGAACCACCGGGCGTGCTCTGCGGTAAACGGCTCCAGTCCCCGGTACGGGCATACCTCCCGCTCCACCAGCTCGGGCAGGATCCCCCGCAACACCTGTGTCGGAGTGACATACGCGACGCCCTGCCCTCGTTCGAACTCGTCGGGCGCGGCGATCTCCGTGAGCATGCCGATGACCAGGCCGGTCACCTCGTCGAGCACGGGCCCGCCGCTGAACCCGGTGGTGAGATCGTTGGCCGCGGTGAGCTGCAGGTCCGCACTCCGGCTGCCCGAGCCCGGCAGCAGATCGCCGGCCACGCCGAAGCCGAAGTGTCCTTCCGGCGGGGCCTGCGCCGGGAATCCGAACGAGCGCACCTGGTGACCCCGGCACCCCTCCGCGGAGCCCAACGGCAGGATCCGCGCCCCAGCCGGCATGCTCAGACTGATGAAGGCCACGTCCTCGTCCTGGGTGGCTCGCCACAGCTCGCCCGGGACCTGGCCCTCCACCTGACCCACACCCCTCACATGGGGAATTCCTCATCCGACAGCGTCAACTCGGCCTTCGGCCGCCCAGTACGTGCCACAAGCCAAGCCTACACATCTGAACAGAATTCCTGACTCAGGAGACTAGAGCGACACCTACGCCGAAGGCTGTGCCTGCCTTGTGTTACGGCCCTGACATCACCCGGAAGGACGAGGCCCACCTTGGACTGACAGCTGTGAGCTGGCCCGAGTACCGCGCCTGAGCCGTCCATGACATTCAGCGAGGATACGGCGGTGGCTCTCAGGCGTATTCAGTCCTCCGCGCCGTCCTCGTCGTCATCGAGACCGGCCGCGCCTGGGTCACGCAACGGCCGCAGGCTGCCGCCGGCCGGGACGCTGGCGGCGAAGCTGTAGCGGCCCAGCACGTTGAGATTGCGGTGCTTCAGCGGGGACAGCCGTGCGATGTCCTCGTCGCGGATCTCGTGGCCCTCGGCGCGCAGCTGGGCAACGGCGGCGTCGATGTACCGGGTCGTCCAGAGCACCACGGCGTTCAGGACCAGGCCGAGCGCGCCGAGCTGGTCTTCCATCCCGTCCCGGTACGCCTGGTGGATGGTGCCCTTCTTGCCGTGGGAGATGTCCCGGGCGAGCTTGTGGCGGGACTCCTGGACGGTGAGCTGCTTGTGCATCTGGCGGCGGTAGGTGTCGTCGACCGGGTCGACGACGGCGAGCAGGTGCAGGGTCTTGGCGATCCGCCCGTACTCGGCGAACGCCTGCCCCAGCGGCGTGGGGTGCCCTTCGCGGCCGAACATCCGCAGCAGGTCGTACGCCCTGACCTGGTTGGTGACCAGGGAGCCGGCCACCCGCAGCATGTCCGGCCAGGCGGTGAGCACCTTCTTCACACTCACCTTGTTGCGGGCCAGCGCCTCCAGCGGCCCGTAGCCGCTCACCGGCTCGGCGCCGGGCATCTGGGCCTTCCAGAACCGCTGGTCTTCGAGGTCCTTGAAGCGCGGGGAGAAGCGGTAGCCGAGCATCTTGAAGATGCCGAAGACCATGTCGGAGTAGGAGGCGTTGTCGGTGGCGACCATCTCCGGCTTCACCCCGCCGTCCAGGTTCAGCAGCGCGTCCAGGATGAACAGCGAGTCGCGCGGGGTGCCGGGCACCACCATCTGCCCGATCCCGATGACCTGGTCGTTGATCGCGTTGAGCCAGGTGATGCCCTTCTTCTTCGCGAAGTACTTGGGGCTCGGAGCGGCGTTGATGGTGCGGACGGGGACCACGAAGCGCAGGCCGTCGACGGAGGCGAGCAGTCCCTTGCCCCAGAACTGCACGATGGGCACCTGCGCCTGGGCCTCGATCAGGGCGGCGTTGGCCGCGGCGATGGTGTCGGCGCGCAGGTAGTACTGGTCGACGTGGACCAGGCGGGAGCGGGTCAGGGCCTCGATGTTCGGGTTGATGACCGGGGTCATCCCGATGTTGCACGCCTCCGAGACCAGCAGCGCCACCACGGAGGTGGTGAGGTCCTTCATGCGGGTCTTGCCGTCGCCCAGGTGCACGAAGGCGTCCAGGAACCCGGTCCAGGAGTGCACCTCGAACAGCAGGTCCGGCAGGTCGATCTTCGGGAGCATCTTCTCGACCCGCTTGCGCAGCCAGGCCAGCGACTTCGGCTCACCCAGCGCGTGGAGCTTCTCCACGTTCAGCTTCGCCCGCCCGTTCGGCTGCACCTCGATGCTGATCTTCGCGTCGGCACCGGCCTCCTCCAACCGCTCGGCCATCTGCTTCCACGCCGCATCCAGCACGGCGACCAGGTCCCGAAGGTGCTGCTCGGCGTCCTCGTCGAGACTCAGGCCCGCCAGGACGTCCTCACGCACGGCCTCCCACTCCTTGCCGTCCAGCAGACGGGCCCGCGGGGCAGACCAGCGGTGCGAAGGAGAGGCGAAGATGTCGCGGCGCTTCAGCGCGCGGAAAAGCTGCTCCAGCACGCACACCACGTACGCGTCGCGGTCCACCGCCCTCTCCGGCAGCTCGGCGTTGGCGTACACCGCCTTGCGCCACACCGGCGGCACCAGCTTGTCGTCGATCTCGCGCGGCAGCAGCGGCTTCTCCGTCACCCGCCGTCTCGCCAGGGCTGGCAGCCGCCGCACCCCGGTCAGCACCCGCTTGCCACTGGTCGCGGCGTCCAGCGCCCTCGACTCTCCCAGCAGCGCCAAGAACGGCTTGACGGTGTTGTAGCGCAGCGCCAGCGCGCCTCGCATGGCGATCTCCGCAGAGTCATCGTCCTCCGGGACCAGGCTCACCACCGTGGCCGCCGCGCTGGACAACTCGGCCCGCGGCGCGACCTCCTCCAGCGCCCGCCACAGCGCGGCCACATCCACGTCGCAGCCGGTCTCCTCCAGGAGCTCCAGCTCCTCGATGAACACCTTCGATGCCCTGGCAACGATCCTGGACGCCTTCTCCAGCTGCGGCAGGGTGGACAGGCGTTCCTTGTCCGTGGCCCGCTTCGTGGTGCTGATCAACCGAGTGGCCATGAGGATCTCGAACAGGTCCAGCGCGTCGTCGATCGCCTTGGCCTCCAGGTGCCGCATCACCGCGGTGAGCATCGCCGTGCGCTTCGGCTCCGAGGCCCGCTCCTGCTTCGGCGCCTTCGTGCCCAGCCCGTACCGGGCCAGTGCCGCCAGCCGGTTCGGCGGGATCTTGTTCAGCTTCACTCGACCCAGCTGGAACGCGGCGATCTCATCCACCCGCTGGAGCGCGTTCTTCATCGCGGTGCCCGTGGTCCGCGTCGGCGGCCGGCGCAGCTGCTCCAGGTACGAGTACCGCTTGCCCTCCGGCGTTTTCAGCAGCGCCACCAGGTCCCCCGGCAGCGCCGGGTCCGCCCGCCAGGCGGCCTTGGCAACCGTGGCGTGCAGCCGCTTCTCCGCGATCGCGCGGACCTCCGCCACCTGCCGCGCCAGCAGCGACACGCCCGGCAGCAGCACCCGGTTCCTGCGCAGCCAGCCCACCGCGTGATCGAACAGAGCCTTCGGCCCCTCCGCGTGCGCCGTCCACGCCCGCCCGTGCAGGAACGCCCGGAACTTCCGGCCCCACTCGTGATCCTCGAACTGGTGGTAGCCGTACGCGTCGCGGATCTCCCACGCGTGCTCGTATGCCGTCGGCTTGCGCTCGGTATACCGCTTGATCTGCGAGACGTCCTCGATCTCCAGCTGCTCGGCCAGATGATCCACCACCGGCCACGGCACATCCAGGGGGTCCTCCAGGAACAGCCCGATGTACCGCACCGTGCACATCTGGAGCGCGAACCCAAGCCGGTGATGCTCCGTCCGCCGCAGGGCGATCAGGTCCCGGTCCATGTCGTCCAGGAAGAAGAACCGCTCCAGCTCGGGCCTCGTCGGCTCCTCAGCGAACGTCCCGTACGCCTCGGCCTGCTCATCAGTCAGAAACTCCACCGGCACGAGGCGGACCGTAGCCAGCGCCAACAGCCACCCGGCGACCTTTCCGCGAACCCCAGCAGCAGCCGCATCCCGTGTGCTGGCCGACCATGATCAATCTCAACGGCACTTTCTGCACCGCAACTACTCACACCCCGTGCTCTATGACAAGTGGCGCGACCGCCGCGCCGCCGCCGAGCCAGCCCCCCAAACCACGGAATCGCCGACCCCCGTCGAGAGCACCCCCAAGGACTGACAGCCAGGGCGCGCTGCGGCAGGCATGAATTCAGCTCACGCCCAGGCCCTCGCCGCGCTCCTCGCCGTCCGTCGTGAACTGCCACGTCAGGCACCCGCCCCCGAGGAACCGGCCCCGAGAAGGGCGGTCACCTGCGGATCGTCGATTCGGCAGCAGGCTGATTCCTTGCTGGTCGGCGACGCCTCCGCTCCTGGCGGAGGCATCGCCAACGATCCGGGACCACCGAGCCAGCACAGCGCGTGGCCCCTCCAGGGCTCCGCCCTGATCACCTTTGAGTGGTGAGGGTTCCGCCGAACGCGGTCAGGCGCCCTGCCCTGGCTTCGGCGGCAAGCGTGGTGGTGATGCCCAGTTCCCCTGCGAGCGTGGCAATGAACGCGTTGACGTGTTCCCGAACCTTCTCTTCCGTTGTGGCCGGAGCCGCGAACATGCCGGGCGTCACGCGGTGCCTCTCCCATTCAGCGCGGACCTGCTCGTACCGGGCCCAGTCCCGGCGGTGGACCACCCTCGCGGACAGCAGCTCGCCCTCGCGGACCTCCTCGGTGCGCAACTTGGCCATCGCCTGGTGCTGGGCCACACGCTGGGCGATCACATCGATGACCGTCAGCGGCGCGGCCGGCAGTCCGATCCCGCGTTCCAGCACGCCCGACACGGTGCGCCACGAGCACAAGGCAGTAAGCGCGGAGTGCAGCCGGTCCCAGTCAGGCCGACGGGACTTCTCCCCTTGCTCGATCAGGAGCTGTGACCGCAGCCGTGAGGTCGCCCTTCGAACCGCCGTCGCTCTTCTCCCCCCTGCTGCGGCGTATCCGGGCGACCGCCGGCACCGGCCCGTTCAACGGCACCGATGCCTGGCACTCGGTCGGTGGCTGATTCCGGCTGGAGACCACCGACGGACCGCCGTGCCCCGAACGCATCCGGCTCCTCGGTGACGGCCCTACCAGGTTGGGTTGGAAGATCGATCACAAGAGCTGCACCTGCCTGTGCGACCACACTCATTCCGGCATGGGCTGCACCATCGACTTCCTCGAACCCACCACGGGTCAGTTCGTGTCCTACTCCAACCTCAAGTGGAACCGCACCCGCAGCGACCGCCGACAGACCATCACCGAGCTGAACCAGCTGGCCTTCGCCTGACACAGCCGTGCCTGAGGTCCCGGCCGATCGTCGGCCCGATTCCGCGTCAGGGCCGCCGGTCCTTCGTGGTCCGGGGGGTGTGCAGGCCACTTCCACCACAACCTTGGGTACGCGGGGAGCAAGCCGTTGTCCTGAGCGGTGCCGGCTGCGGCAGCATAATCGCTGCTCCGAAGCGCTGGGCCCGTTCGGCTCGGGCCCGGCTCAGCGCGGCGGCGTGGGAGATGCCGGCCTGGCGGCGCTGCTCGGCGCGGGCCTGCTCGATCGGGGCCGGACGGTCGTCGGCCACCGGGTTCGGCTCGGGGAACGCCCGTAGACGGAGCTCCTGCATCGCGCGGGCCTGCCGCTCCACCGCCTCCGCGATCGCCGGGTCGACCCGGCTCGCGGGCACGATGGCGCGGTGAGCGCCCGGTGGAACCCGGCTGAGGCCATCTCGCGCGTATTCAACCGGCACCGGCGGGGCCTCCGGCGCTGCGGCTGGGACCAGGGCCTGCGGGGCGGTCCGGGGCGCCAGCACGACGCCGGCTGGCAGGCCCCGCACTGTGCGCCCCGCATCGGCGCCGACCAGGGATGTGCTCGGGCAGCTGCGGCGCGACGGCGGCGGCGGTGTCCGGCCAGCGGTCCAGATCGGTTCCGCCGGCGGCCGGGGGTCACCGCGGCTGAAACGATTCTAGAAATGACTTGAAACGCAGACTCGGTGGTGGGCCGGACAGGCTGCTGAGGTAAATCAGGCCAATGATCCGCTGAATTACGACAAGTGCGCGGTATTCATTTCGCCAAAGCGGCTTGAAAACGTCCACTTTTTCACGCTCGCCTGGTGGCTGCTGGGGTGAGGGACCTCAGTAATTGCTCAAATTCATTGACCGTCCCGTCAAGATCGCTAGTGTTCATTCAGCTACACCGAATACGACACTCTGCCAATCAGGGAACATCACATGAAGCTCAAGAACTCGATTCATGCTGCGCTGCTCACCACAGCACTGATAGCGGGAACTGCTGCCCCGGCCTTCGCTGATGGCGGTCCCGCCGTCAGTACCGCGGACCAGGCCGTGGCCACCGTCCAGAAGGCCACCGGTACCACCGACGTTGCCCCCGACAGCACCACGGGCACGGTCATGGCGACGGACCGCGGGGTCGTCACCGTGACCACTCCGGCCAGCGCTGAAGGGCGGGTGACCGTGGCGGCCTCTGACGGCTCGGCAGTGACCATGACCTTACCCGCAGCGGTCAACGCCGCAGGCACCACCTCAGCAGCCGGCACCACCGTCTATCCGAATGCGGCCGCGCACACCGACCTCGCCACCCAGGCCACCGTCGACGGCGGAGCCCGCGCCCTGGTCACCCTCAAAAACGCCGATGCCCCGACCACTCAGCGCTTCGACCTCGGCCTGCCCGACGGCGCCACCCTGGTCGCCGATGGAACCGGCGGCTATGACATCGTCACCTCCGCGAACGGCGCAGGCGCGGTCGCCCGAGGCCACATTGACGCTCCCTGGGCAAAGGACGCGAACGGCAACGCCGTCCCCACAAGCTACAGCCTCGACGGCAACACCCTCGTCCAGACCATCGAGACTGGCCCCGACACCGCCTACCCGGTGGTGGCCGATCCCCACTACACCTGGGGCATCATCAGTGGCACCGTGTACTTCAACAAGGAGGAGACGAAGGTCCTCGCCCTCGGCGGAACTGTTGTGTCCTGGCTGCCGCACCCGGCCGCGGTCGTCGGGGGCCGATCCCTCGCGGGCATCGCGGGGTACGCGGTCGCGACCGATCAGTGCGTCAAGTTTAAGGTCAGCCCCGGGCTGGTGCCCCTTTCGCCGGCGGCAGCCGTGGCCGGAAGCGGCACTTACAGCGGCAGCGCCGGCGACGGATACTGCAGGTAAACAGACCGGCAGCCAAGTGATCCCGAACAGGGAGTACGGCCGACCGTGGCGGCCGGAGACACACAGGTCGGCTTCCGAATCTGAAAGGTCGCGGAATGAATACTCTAACCGCTCTGGCGTCGGCCGCTTTCGGCTCAACCGTGTACCTCGTGACGTTCTCGACCGTGAAATGGCTCAATCAGCTATCCTGGCGAGTTAAGGTCACGGGCCTGGTTGCGACTGGCATGGTCCTGTGCGCAATCATCGGGACTATCGCGATCGCGAGCCAGAGCGTCGCACTCGGGTTCATCGTGGGCGCCGGTCTGACACCGCCCGTACACCGGTGGATCCTGCAACGACGCCACCACGTCGCCGGTTCTTGACCTTCCGGCCCACGGTCGTGCAGCTCCTGCCGCTGGCCCTGGTGACCGAGGGCTTCCCACGCAAGCCCTTGAGCGGTCCCGGCGTCGGCGAATCGGCGCCAAGCGCCACCGATCCCGGCCAACACACGAATGCCGTTCGGTCGCCGTATCTCGACCGGTCATGGAACGTGTGAGTCGAACAGGGTTCCTGCCGGGCGATCTCCCGGTGGCGCACGTATGAAGACAGGGCCTCCTGGCGGTTCGGGGATGCGAGAACCGAACCGTCCCGGGAGGCCCTGTTGTCGACGACGCGCTGGTTGGCCAGCCGCCGTCTCGTATTGGGCCCTGTGAGCCCTTCAATTGGGGAGGATCTTTCTTGCACCGCATCGCCAAGGTGGCTGTCCTCGTGGCAGCCGCCGTCGCATTCAGCGCTCCCGTCGCAAACGCCGACAGGTCCTACATCTACAACAGCTACAGCGATGACGTCACTGACTGGCACACCGGCGTCGGCTGGGGTGGTGCCACAGCGTGCGACATGGACCAGGACGGGAACTCTGTGAAGGCTCACTTCACGCGGGACGACAACTCCGCGCACGTCGAATGGGCGACGGGGGGATACGGAACCTGCGTCGTCGCCGTCGATCTCAGCAGCACCAACCGGGTCAACAAGCACCGTTCACAGCAGATACGTGACTGGGCAACCGATCCGTACGGCCCCTGGAAGTACCGGCCCTGATCCAGCACATGCTCATCGCGCGGAGCCGGAATGTTCGGTACACCCGGCTCCGCGCTGCCCGGCGGACAACGAGGAAGCATGAGAACCGACCTGCACGATCGAAAGACGGCCGCGGTAGAAGTGAAGGACCTGCACTACAGCATCGGTGATCGCCGTCTTCTGAACGGGCTGTCCCTCAACGTTGCTGCCGGGTCATCCGTGGCGGTGACAGGACCCAGCGGCTCGGGGAAGACGACTCTTCTTTGCTGCCTCAGCGGTCTGATCGCAGCCTCGTCCGGTGTCATCCGCATCGCCGGCCTCGACATCTCGCAGGCATCTGCAGGCGAGCGAGCCGCAATGCGACTGCGCACCGTGGGTACCGTCTATCAGTTCGGTGAGCTGATACCCGAACTGTCGCCCCTGGAGAATGCCGCGCTACCAGTCCTGCTTGCCGGAGGCAACGCGAAGAAGGCATACGCGGACGCACAGCGTCTGCTGGATGAACTCGGCGTACTGGAGTCCTCATCCAAGAACACAGCATCACTGTCGGGCGGAGAGCGTCAGCGTGTTGCCGTCGCCCGCGCACTCATCGGCAGGCCTTCTGTGGTTCTGGCGGACGAACCCACTGGTTCCCTAGACCAGCGCACGGGCGACGTCGTCGCTGATCTGCTGTTCGACCTGCCCACCCGCTTTCAGTGTGCGCTGATCGTGGTCACCCACAATCCTCAAATTGCCGCCCGCGCCGACCGGACGCTTGAACTCACCGAAGGACGCCTCCTCACGGACTCGGAGGGTCGCAGGTGAGAAGGCACGTGGCCATGCTCCGACTCGGTCACCGGGTAGGGATGTCGAGTGGCGTATCCGCCCTGGTTCACCGCTTCGGACTGTTCGCGGCATCCTTCCTCGTACTGTGGGTGGCTTGGAGCCTCCTGGCCGTGGATGCCAGTCTGGCCGCTCGTCAAGAACGACAGGACGCCCGTTCCCCGGTCATGGCCGAGCAGGGCCAAGATGCGGTAGCCCTATGGCTGGAGCGCCCGGACTACGCCGATGGTCAGGCCATATCGGTCATCTTCCTGGAGCCGCTCCAGCCAGATGCCAGTCCGCCGCCGGGCCTTGATAGGTGGCCTGAAAAGGGCGAGGCCTTTCTTTCGCCTCAGGCTGCACAGCACGCGGCCGGAGCCCTGGTCTCCCGCTACGGCACGATGGGTGGGATCATCGGGCGAACGGGCCTCACCGAACCCAATGAGTTGCTGGTGTACACCCGTTCTCCCATCGAAGGCATCTTCGGTGAAACGAGTCATAGAACACGCATATCTGGTTTCGGGCATCCGAATTCACAGTTCATCGACTACTTCACCGTGAGCCACCAGTTCGAACGTTCCTCCAGCGACCTCTGGATACTCCTCCTGCTGTTCACCGTGATGCCGGCCGCGGCCTCTCTCATGGTCGTGGTACGCGGCGGCGCGGAGCTGAGAGACCGCCGAATCTCGATGCTCGAGGCTCTGGGAGCTTCATCTGCAGCGCGCCTGCTGGTGGTCACCGGTGAAGCCGCGGCCCCTGTACTGGCGGGCTCGCTCCTGGCAGCAGCCGCTGCGTGGGAGACGACCCTGTGGGACACCGCCCTCCCCTTCACCGGGTACACCGTCTCAGCCGGTGATGTGGCCTCACTGCGCCTATGGACCCCCCTGCTGATCCTTGTTGCGGCCACCTTCGTACTGGGGATCAGCGCGCTGCGCTACGCCATACCCCCCAAGCGAACTACCGCCCGCCCACAGCAGACCAGAGCTACGCCCGGACGGACGGTATGGGTGCTGTCCGCGATCGGGTTCTCCCTGTGCCTATACGGAACGTGGCGGGCAGACGGTCCGGGCCGGGTCGTCTTCTTCTTCGGCGTCATGCTCGTACTCGCAGTCCTCCCCATCCTTGCCGGACGCCTGTCAGGCTCTCTCGGATCGGCGATCGCCTCGCATTCCCTTCGAAGAGGCGATGCAGCAGGACTCATCGCCGGCCGGTGGCTCGCCGCCAGACCCGTCGTCCTCGCCGTACTCAGTGCGGCAATGATCCTGGGGCTCGGCCTCACCACCCTGGGCCAAGTCGTCACCAGCCAGCTCGAAGGCCCGGAAATCGTTGCCAAGCGCTTGGCCGGCGTAAACAACCGCAACGCTGTCCTGATCAAGGCATCAGGTGATCCATCCCGCTTCGACCAGCTCCGCCAGCAACTCCCAGACCACCCCACAGCCCTCATCTACCGCGAGGCCGGCAGCACGATACTGTCCGCCGACTGCAACTCACTGGCATTCTTCGGAACACTCACCACCTGCCCCACGGCTGTCACAAAGCTGACTGACGTAATACCGACCGTTGAGACCACGCCGCGCACAGCACTGGCAGTGCTCAGCCTCTCACCGGACAGGGTGAGCATCACCACCCAACGCCCAGACATCACCGACCCCGCCAACGTCTCCCTCATAGTCTTCAACACCTCCGGCGAAATCGGAGCCGTTCAAATCTGGCATGCCGCCTACCAGACGCTGGGCTTCCCCATGCTTGACGTGCCGGTGGAATCCGGGATGCTCGGCGCGCAAGCCCGGAGCGACTACGTCAAGTGGGTACTGGACGCAGCACTGATCGGCCTACTGGCCCTGGTCCTCGCGGGAATCGTGGGTGCAGCCTCCGTATTCGACGACCAGGCACGAAGCCTCGGCCCCGTGGCCTCGTTCCGAAGCGACAGAAACTTCTACCTAAAGGTGGCCCTCTGGAACCTTTCCGTCCCCCTCGTTGTCGTGGGAGCAGGCGCAGGGGTGGCTACGTACCTACTCGGCCAGATGCTGCTCTCCATCGGCGACGGAGGTGAACTCTCCGCCGGACTCGTGGCCGCCGGCTCCCTCAGCATCGCCGTCGGCGGTGTCGTCATCGCCGTCATATGCGCTGAGATCGCGACACGCCGGAGCCGAATCTGGCGCCCCACAAACGATTGACGCAACAACTCTTCACCCGCTGTCCGGCCATCCCATCAGGGTGACGCCTGAACGGGCGCTCATGGCCTCTCACGCCGAGGTTCGCAGCGGTGGGGGCTGCGGCAATAGGACTGCTGCTCCGGTCCGCTGTGCACGTTCGGCTCGGGCCAGATGCAGCGCCACAGTCTCTGTGGCGGCGAACGCGCGGCGCCGCTGCTGGACGGTGGTGCCGACGGGGTGCCGGCTGGTCGTCGGTATGCTCATCCGGTTCAGGGAAGGCCCAATGACTGAGTCGCGCAGCACGCGGGCCTGTCATGTGGACTCGCCACGCAGATCCTGGACGCGGTCCTCGGCGGCGCCCTTGAGCTTGGCGTCGGCTCGCAAGACCGCCGAATGAGGGCCTTCATCTACGCGCACAGGACTGGCTCACCGCTTACCACCTGCCGTCTTACGCATGCGACCTCAACCCCGTGGAAGGCATCTGGTCGATCCTCCGCCGGACCACCCAGGCCAACACGGCCTTCACCGACCCGAGCTGTGCGGGAGCGCATCGCGCACGCCCGACGCCACGGCAAGCCGGTCTCGCGTGCGCTCGTACGGCCCGACCTGTAGGCGTGACCGCCGCGCGCCGCCCGCCCGCGACCGGACGGTGTCCGGGGCTCAGAAGTGGTTCAGTAGGGCACTCCAGGTCTGCGGGCCTATCCGGCCGTCGACGACGATGGCCGCGTCCTCCTGGAAGGCCCTGGTGGCGGCCAGGGTCAGCGGCCCGAGGATGCCGTCTACGGGGCCCGGGTCGTGGCCGTGGGCCAGAAAGAGGCCCTGGGCGTTCTTCACGTCCTGGCCCTCAGCGCCCTGCTCCAGGGGCGGGTTCGGGATGGACGCCCTGTCCAGGTGCACCTTGCCCCAGACGGCAGGCCGGCCCTCCTGCTTGCCCCGGACACAGAACCACAGGGCGGTGAACCCGCCCCGCTCGACGGCGAGCAGGTCGCCTGCCAAGCCGTCCGGCGGCGCGCCGGTGAGCAGCGACGACGGCCCCAGGCGGAGTTGAGCCGCCCGGGGCGACGAGAACCGGCCGCCGGGTCCCTCGTTGCTGGTGCCCGACACACTGGGTCCGCTGTCGCTGTTGCCCGACACGCCGGTTCCGGATCCGCTCTCGCCGAGGACGCCGATGCCGTCCGCGCCGTGGTCCACGTCTCCCGTGGGCAGCCCGTCCACGCGGATGTCGATGCGGCTCTGGCCCACCACGCCGGGCACACCGTGCATCGCCACGCCGAAGACCGCTCCCGCGGGCCCGCGATGGCGGACGATCCCGAGCACCCCGGCGCGGGTCCGGCCCACGCCCGCCAACCCATACTTGTTGCCCTCGCCGTGCACACCGACCCCGTCAACCGGGGCCGACCGGCTCGTCTCCTGGCCGGGGGCCAGGCTCTCCCCGTACACACCGCAGAAGGTTCCGACGACGTTGGCCCCGTAGACGGTGTCCGTCGACTTCGTGGAGAAGCCGGCCCGCGGGAAGCCGGCACCGGTGAAGGAGGGTCCCACCGCGGTGTATTGGTCATCATGAGGCATGTCCTCACCCCCTGGGGTGATGTGGGTTACGGATTCCCCCTCCAGTACCTCCAGCCTCCTCCGCGGTGCGCCGTCCGCAAGCCGGGCGCCCGGGCCGCGCCCGGCGTCCGGTTCGTCGTTGGTGGCGGGGGCTGACCGGCGGTATCAGGAGCAACTGGTGGGGGACCACGTCGAAGGAGTCGTCCGGGAGATCGGGGTGATCGACACAGGAGATCGGATCGGTATGTGAGATGGGTGTTCTGGCGTGTGGGCGGGGCGCTGGCGATGCGGGGGGCCGGGCGGGTGGGCGGCAGGGTGATGGAGGGGCGAGGAGAGTGGGCTCCGGGGGAAGCACCGATCGTCAGGAGGCGGTAGACCCACGCAGGAGACGCTGCTTGAACAGCACACCGCGGCGTTGCCGCTCTTCGGCGAGCGCGTGCGCGCCGTCGCGGCCGGCCCGCGTAGCGTGGATCACCGCCAGCACCGTCTTGTCTGCTGGTGAACCTGGCCCGCGAGGGGCCCAGGCCCTCACCTCCTGCACCACCTCCACCAGCCGGGTGAGCAGAACCATTCCGGCGTTTCCCGCCCGGCGACACGGGCCTGGGTCTTCGTCCTCAAGCGCCGTTGGGAGGCGACGTCCGCGCCCCCACTCGCTCGGTTACCGCAGGTCGTCGTCTCCGTCGTCCAGGGCGGGGGGCGCCTGCCACATCAGGGTCTCCAGGGGCGGCCTCAGGCGCTGGGCCGGACCGGGCACGGGCCTCATCACGGCGGACGCCTCGTCGCTGAAGTAGACGACGGGCTTGTCCGGGGCGCCCGACAGGCGCGGGTTCTGCCGTGCGGTCTTCGTAGTGGTCATCTGGTCCCCCTGGTTCGTCACCGGCCATGCCCGGTTGAAGGCCGGCACACAGGCTGGCTGCGAAAGCGTATCCAGTTTCCGAACTGCGGCCCGAGTAGATTTCCTCGGGCCGCTTCTGCAGGTCGGGCCTCTCTCTCGCTCCTGATCGTCAGCTCGACGCTCCCGGAACAGAGCGTGTCTGAAAGATCGTGTAAGTCCGTGATGTGGAAACCTGGCCCGGGGCTCGGCCTTGGGCCTCTGGGCCGGGCGGATCGGACGAGCCATGGCAGACAAGAATCCGTCGCCTCGGCGGTGGCCGGGGACGCGATGGTCGACGAGGTTGTTGAGCGGTTGCTCGACAAGGCTGATGCCTCAGGGGCGGCTCTGCTCGGTGAGGGCGGGCTGCTGACGGAGATCACCAGGGCTGTGCTGGAGCGGGCTCTGGAGGCCAAGATGAGCGAACACCTCGGTTATGAACGTGGAGATCGGGCAGGTCACGGGTCGGGGAACTCCCGCAACGGGACCTCGCCCAAGACCGTCCTGACCGAAGCCGGCGCGGTCACGCTGGCGGTTCCTCGCGACCGCAACGGCGACTTCGAACCGCGTTTGGTCCCGAAGAACGCCCGTCGGCTGGCCGGGTTCAACGACCGGATCCTCTCCCTCTACGCGCGCGGGATGAGCCTGCGCGACATCCGCTCCCACCTCGCGCAGATCTATGGCGTCGAGGTCAGCCCCGACCTGATCAGCAAGGTCACCGATGCGGTGGTCGACGAGCTGGTGGCCTGGCAGAACCGGCCCCTCGACGCGGTCTGGCCGATCATCTACATCGACGCGCTGTGGGTGAAGATCAGGTCCGGGTCCGTGGTCTCCAAGCCGGTCTACCTGGCCGTCGGCGTCGACATGGACGGCCGCAAAGACGTCCTGGGGCTGTGGGTCGGAGCCGAGGGTGAGGGCGCCACCACCTCGATGGCCGTCCTGTCCGAGCTGCGGAACAGGGGCGTCGAGGACGTCTGTATCGTCGTCTGCGACGGGTTGAAGGGCCTGCCGGACGCGGTCACCGCGACCTGGCCCAAGGCCACCGTCCAGACCTGCGTGATCCACCGTGAAGCCGTCAAGAAACAACCTGGTGGATAACGGCGCCGACCGAAGTGAGAAGGTCGGCTGCGGTGGGGTGGCGGTGTTCGGCAGGGGCGATGTTGATGCGACGGTCATCGAGGACTGGCAGGACGTCACGGATCGCGTTCCACAGGGTGCTCTTGCAGACTCCGAATCTTGTGACGTTTATTGATGGTTGGCCAGCGAGTGCAGAAAGCCCGCAGGTCAGCGAGGTTCGTTGATTCGTGGTTGGCCAGGATGTTGAGCGTTAGTTGGCCAGCTCGGGGTCTGGGCCGGCAGTCCGGTCCAGCGCAGCATGTGCCAGCGGTCGTGGTCGTCGGCGTGCTGGAAGAACACCATGCGCCGGTCGCGTGCCCCACCCACTTGCCCTTGTGCTTGCCGCCGCGGGCGGACGGCTGCTGGTGGCGGGGCTCGTCCAGGACCGATGGTGATACCGACTCGAACCCGTGGTGCCGCCCCGTCGAGACCAGGAACTGCAACCCGGGCCGATGCCGTTGCCCTGCCCGCCACGTAAACCGGCGTACGACCTCACCGACGCCGTACGGAACCAGCTCGTCCAGCCCGCACATGTCCGACCGCATCAGGGCACTGGTCTGCGTCTCCACGCTCCCAGGAGACCAGCCCGGCCTTCCGGCTGTGTACGTACCTCCGTACCCGACCACAACTGACAGCGACGAATCCGATCACGGCGAGTGTCGGCTGCCACCGGAATGAATGTCAGTTGTTCCTTCACCGAAGTGTCAGCGGCTCCTTGTGGCTTCCTATAAGTGAAGGCGGCGGTTGTCGTCTGGTCGGCCCGCCTCGGCCAGGACGAGGCCGCGGCTGTTCAGCACTACGCCTTCGCTGTCGTGGTCGCCGGTCTCGCGAAAGATGGTGGCGGCCCGGGTGAGGGTGTCGATGGCTTCGTCGAGCCGGCCCGCCCCGGCCAGGGCCAAGCCGCGGTTGTTCAGCGCCTCGCCTTCGCTGTGACGGTCGCCGGTCTCGCGGTAGACGGTGGCGGCCCGGGTATGGGTGTCGATGGCCTCGTCGAGCCGGCCCACCTCAGCCAGGGCTATGCCGAGGTTGCCCAGCGCCATGGCTTCATCGTGGCGGTCACCGAGCTCGCGGAAGACGGCCAGGCTCTGGTCGTGGGTGTCGATGGCCTCGTCGAGCCGGCCCACCTCAGCCAGGGCTATGCCGAGATTGCCCAGCGCCATGGCTTCGCCGTGGCGGTCACCGAGCTCGCGGAAGACGGCCAGGGCCTGAGTATGGGCGCCGATGGCCTCGTCGAGCCGGCCCACCTCAGCCAGGACGGCGCCCAGGTTGGTCAGCGCTTGGCCTTTGCTGTGGCGGTCGCCGAGCTCGTGGTAGGTGGTGGCGGCCTGGGTGAGGGTGTCGATGGCCTCGTCGAGCCGGTCCACCTCGGCCAGGGCTATGCCGAGGTTGCCCAGCGCCATGGCTTCGCTGTGGCGGTCGCCAGTCTCGCGGTAGACGGCCAGGGCCTGAGTATGGGCGCCGATGGCCTCGTCGAACCGGCGCACCCCTACCAAGGCGTTTCCGAGGTTGCCCACCGCCACGCCTTCGCCGTGGCGGTCGCCGAGGTCGCGCAGGATCGTGGCTGCCTGGGTGAGAGCATCGATGGCCTCGTCGAACCGGCGTGCCTCCCGCAAGACGTTGCCGAGATTGGTCAGTGCCCCGCTTTCGCCGTGGCGGTCGCCGAGGTCGCGGAGGATCGTGGCTGCCTGGGTGAGAGCATCGACGGCCTCGTCGAATCGACCCACCTCCCGCAAGGCGTTGCCGAAATTGGTCAGCGTTTGGCCTTCGCCGTGGCGGTCGCCGTGTGCACGGTAGACGGCCAGAGCCTGGGTGTGGGCGTCGATGGCCTCGTCGAACCGGCGCACCTCGGCCAGGACGAGGCCGAGGTTGCCCAGCCCCGTGCCTTCCCCGTAGCGGTCGCCGAGGTCGCGGAGGATCGTGGCTGCCTGGGTGAGAGCATCGACGGCCTCGTCGAACCGGCGCACCTCGGCCAACACGTTGCCGAGGTTGCCCAGTGCCGTGCCTTCGCCGTGGCGGTCGCCGAGGTCTCGGTAGACGGTGGCGGCCCGGGTGTGGGCGTCGATGGCCTCGTCGAACCGGCGCACCTCGGCCAGGGCGATGCCGAGTCTGTCCAGCGCCAGGGCTTCGCCGTCCCGGACACCAAGCTCGCGGAAGACGGCCAGTGCCTGGGTGTGGGCGTCGATGGCCTCGTCGAACCGGCGCACCTCCCGCAGGGCGCTGCCGAGGTTGTTCAGCGCGCCGGCTTCGCCGTACCGGACGCCATGCTCGCGGAAGACGGCCAGAGCAGTGGTGGTGACGGCGATCCAGTCGTCGAAGGCGCGGCGGTAGTCGAGGTACCGGGCGAGGGCGAGGGCGAGCACGATGCTGGTCCTCGGGTGGCCGAGGGTGGTGGCGGTGGCGGTGAGGTTGTCGTGTTCGGCGTCCAGCCAGGCCAGGGCCGCGGCGCGGTCGGGGAAGCGGGGCGAGGGGGTGCCAGGCCGGGTCTCCAAGTGGGTGTCGGCGGCCTCAGCATGGGTCTCGTAGTGGGAAAAGAGGCGGGTGCTGGCGGTCTCGCGCTCGTCGGTATCGGCGTGGGTGCGTGTGTGCTGGTCGGCGTAGAGGCGGACCAGGTCGTGCAGCCGCCAGCGGCCCCAGGTAGGTCCGGGTTCGATCAGGTGGGCGCGGACCAAGTCCTGCAGCAGCTCCTCGACCTCCGCAGGGTCGGTGCCAGCCAGGTGGGCGGCGGCTTCGGTGGACATGTCCGGTCCGGGGTTGAGCGGCAGCAGCCGGAACAGCCGGGCGTGGTTGGGGTCGAGGTGCTGGTAGGAAAGGTCGAAGGCGGCGCGTACGGCGCGGTCCTCGCGGCGCAGCCGCTCCAGCCGGGAGTGCTCCGCCTCCAGCGCGTGGGCCAGGGAGGTCAGCGGGCGGGCGGGGGTGTCGGCGAGCAGAGCAGCCGCGATCCGCAGCGCCAGCGGCAGGCCCGCGCACAGCCGGGCGACGGCTGCGGCTGCTTCCGGCGCGTCCTCGACGCGGCTGTCGCCAGCGCCGCGGGCCTGGTGCAGGGCCTGGCGCAGCAGCTCGATGGAGGCGGGCTCGTCGAGGATGTCCAGGTCGTGCAGGCGGGCGTCGACGTCGAGGGTATGGCGGGAGGTGAGCAGGGCGGCGGTGGTGCCGTCGGTGGGCAGCAGCGGGCGGGCCTGCTCGGCGCTGGAGGCGTTGTCGATCACGACCAGAATGCGCCGGTTCTGTTCGGCGAAGGCGGCCAGCACGCTGCGGTACAGGCGGGTACGGTCCTGCAGACCGGCGGGGATGTGCTCGCCGGGCATCCCCAGGGCGCGCAGCAGCCCGTCCAGCGCGTGCTCGGGGGACAGGCGGCGTTCCGTGTCGTAGCCGAACAGGTCAGTGAACAGCACCCCGCCGGGGAACCAGCCCGGTTCCTTCAGTGCGCGGGCGGCAGTCTGCACGACCAGTTCGGTCTTGCCGACCCCGGCCAGCCCCGCCACCGCAGCCACCAGCACCGCCCGCTGCCGCTCCCCGCCGTCGGGCGCCAGGCCCTGGAACAGTTCGTCCACGTCGGTGTCGCGGCCGGTGAAGGTGGGGGAAGGAGCGGGCAGGCCGGACAGGGCGGGGGTGACCTCGGGTGGCAGCTGCACGGTGATGTCCCGGCCCTGGATCACCGCATGGAAAAACACGCCGCCGCTGATCGTGCTCGACACCGACCCGCCCGCGCCACCGGATGTGCCGCTCATGTCACTCACCCCTGCTCCGGCGGGGTACTGGTGCCGGGGGTGGGCGGCGGCGGGGGCGGGGTGGAGAAGGAGATGTTGGAGTAGTCCCGGCCCTGCAGTACCTGTCCGTGGAACGTGCCGCCGCTGATCTCGTTGTCCACATCGCCGTCGCCGGTGCGTACCAACTTCACCTGCTCATGCCACCACTGCTGCAGGCCGGCGGAGAAGTCCGGGTCCGCGGCGGCCCGCGCCGCCAGCGTGTCACTCAAGGCCTGCGCACGCGTGGGATCGTCCGGCGCCTGCTCCAGCCTGGCCAGCTCCGCCTCCCCGGAACCGACCACCGGAGCCTCAGGAGATTCGCCCTGGCCGCGCCGGAACGGGCGCCGCACCAGCGCGCTCAGCCCCGCCCACGCCTGCTTGCCGACCTCACCACCAGCGCCCCCCGCCAACGCCACCAGCACCGCCACTGATATCGGGTCCATCTCTCATCACCCTTCGCACCCGCGGATTCCCCCAGAAGCATGTGCGCGCGGCGTGGAGCCTCGGTTCCACCGCGTGTCAACCGGCCACTTTCCTAGGCGCCGCCGTACGAGCCGCCCGGCACGGAGAACCCGCCCCCCTCTAGCACGCCACATAACGGAGCAATGCGCATCACCACCGCACCATCACCACCCACCGACTGGATGCGCGTCCGTCGCCTTCTACGCCGTCCTCATCGACGACCACGACCCGCGAACCGCCGTCCCGGCCCCCGCCGCCACCGCTCCCGCTCCTGGGACGAAGCTCTGATCCGGCGCCTGCACAACGCGGGCCCAACTGGGACCTCGCCACCCTCCTCGACATCCACGAGCACGACATCGACCAGCTGCCCAACCAGCCACTGCACGTCGCCCTCAAACTCACCCGGCGCCTGGACTTCCACCCCGCCGACCTCGCCCCCGCGTCTACGCCCACCCCCGCTACACTGACGTCCAGCCCCCGGGCTTTCCGGCACCGAATGGGACGCCGTCGCGGTCCTCAACGCCCTCGAACACGCCGGCCGCCCGTTCACCGTCGGCTTCCTCGCCGAGTCCCTCGGCTGGGACACAGACCGAGCCATCGGCGCCCTCGAACACGCATGGGCCCATGCCGAGCTCGGCCGTACGCCCTGCGCCGGGCCGCCCCAGCCCACTTCACCCTCGGCCCGCGCCTGGACGTCCTCACCGACCGGCAGAGGCCGGCTCCACCCGTCGACGACACCGACCCCTGGCGCCGCCCCGAGGACCCCCACCGCCGGCCACTCCAGCGCGACGTCCTCAGCGAGGGCGACGCCCGCGTGCTCTACGAGGCGTACCGCGACGGCGAGGTCCTCCACACGAAGGATCCACGGTCGCCGGACTCATCGACGCCGGACTCCTCGTCACCGCCGGTGACGACACCGCCGGCCTCGCCGACGACGTCCAGTACGGCCCGCCGCCTCACCAGCCCCCGACACCCCGGCCACCTACTGACACCCGTCATGTCGCGACCCGCTGACATCCCATGTCGCCCCGTTAGGTTTTTCGCGGCCCTGCAACGGGGCCGCTGGCCTCCAGGCCCGGCATGACTTTTGCCCTGTCGACGGCGAGTTACTGGCCAACTGGAAATCAACGTGGCCAAGTACGGATCAAAGTCTCATCAGTCCGTTTCGGCTTGTGGGGGGAGATTTCTCTGGCCGCTGTCCACAGGCTCCCACCCCCAAGGTCTTGGGACGTCACCGTGATCCGCGCGGCGACCACCCAGTCGAGGAGACCTCCTTGCCGTACCTGATACCGGCCCGCACCCCGCTCACCCCGGAGGAAGTCGACCGCGCCTTCGACTACCTCCTCGCTCTGCAGATGGGCGGCGGGAACTACGCCTCCGGCCGCACGCCGGCCACTCCAGAGCTGGCCTTCCTGTTGCTGCGGCTCGCCGAGAACATCGTCTTCCCCGTCACGGGGGTCCTGGGCGACGGGGAGCCGCACGCGGACTCCTTCGCCCTGGACGAGGTCGGGTGCATCCTGCTGTCCACCCTGCGGGACTGGACACGTGACTCCCCCACTACGGCCGTGCTGGGGATCGCCCGCACCATCATCCGCTTCGTCGAGAACGTCATCCCCGACCCCGACGACCACGGCGACACCCGCGCCACCCTGGAGACCATGCGCGACGAACACCTTGAGTGGGCCCGCACCGTGCAGTCCATGACCGAGCGCCCGTAGCCACGCGCACGATGCGCACTGGCGCGGTGGTGCACATCCACCCGGTGGGTGCGCACCGGTGCGGTGCCGCTGACTGGACTCGGTGCGGGGGTGCGGTGCGCACAAAGTCCATCCTGTGCGCACCACCGTCCACCCGGTGCGCATCCACTCGGTGAGCGGGGCGCGCCCGTGCGGTGGTGCGCGTCGGGTGGAGTCGGTGCGGTGGAGTAGACCAGCTGAGGATGGCGCGTTCCCCTTGACACGGGCCGAGGTCAAGGGGAAATGCGGCGGTGCGCACCGGCTGGATGCACGCCATCGTCCCCGGCGATGGCGTCCACTCCCACACGATGTTTCCCCGCCAGCGAGTGGGCTCCACTCAGTGGAGGGGATACCGACACGGTGTCCTCCCCCCTGGCCGGTGGGCTGGCCAAGGCCATCGAGAAGGCCGGTTACGACCTGGTCATCACGGGTATGGCGTCGACCGACGGCACCATGGGTGTCCTC
>NZ_JBHXTC010000066.1:22178-26269 GCF_042677605.1 Streptomyces sp. NPDC127106
TACGCCTGGTCTGGTGGGCTCGTTTTTGTTTAAAAGAGACGGGTGGTGGGTAACCCGACAGGGTGCCCCCCCCCCGGGGGGGGGGGCCCCCCGGGGGGGGGTGCCCCCCACCGCATCGTCGGTGCGCACCACCGCACCGGGGTGGTCACCCTCGGGTCCACTCAGTGGGCGGCCTCCCGGCCGCGGTGCCGTCCGGGCTCCTGCGGGCGGTGCGCCTGCTGATCGTCCCTGCGCACCGGACGCACCACGTCGGCATCGTCCTGTTCGGGGTAGTGGTCTGCGCGGACGCGGGAGTCGTCGGCCGCCTTGGCGAACGCCTCCTGAAGGCGGCGCAGCCGGTCGGCCGTGAGATCGAGGGCTCCCGCAGGGCCCGCAGCGCCGTCATGTCGATCGCCTCCCGGCGCCCGGCCTCCGGCTCCTGGTCATCGTCCTCGACCTCGGCGGCCGGGAGCGCGAGCAGCTGCTCCGGCATCGCCGCCTGCTGGTGGGCGACGACGTCGTACGCACGGCGGCGACGGTGGTGGTGCGCAGCTTCTCCCGCACCGTCGCACCGGCCCGGTCGTTGCCGGCAGGCCAAGGCGGCGTCGAGCCCGGGGGCGGACCGCCAGAACGCGGGCCCCAATTGGACGGCTGCCCACCGGGAGGCGGATACGGATCCGACATCACGACCTCCCAGGCCGCCCAGGGGGAACCCCGCCGCTGGTACCTCTCCAGAGTCATCCCCCACCCGCCACCCCGCCGCCAACCGCGAGCCCCGTCCCGTCGGCAAGGGCGGCTACAAGGGACGCGGCCGGGCCAAACCCTCCGTGAAGACGTACTGCCCCGCCTGCGTCGAGAAGATCCGCAAGGGCAGGCTCAAGCCCTGACCCCCGCCAGCAAGCGCCCCCGCCGGTACGTCGGCGGAAAGCGGGTCTGCACCGACCAGGCAGCCCGGGCGCTCCGGCAGTCCCCGCCCAGCGAGAAGGCGCGTCACCACCGGGATTTCCTCCACCGTCTCGGCTGCCGAATCGGGCATGTCCGACGGGTCAGGAACTGGTTCGGTTGGGCGGCCTGGAGCCATGGTGGTGGGCGGCGATGCCGCAAGAGCGTTGCCCTCTTATGGGCCCCTCCCCTACACCTGGTCGTCGATGGAAGCGAGGTGTCGCCTCAGCTCCGTGGCGATCTCTTCGTCGCCGCCTTGTGCCGGCAGCGGCCACGGGTCCTGATCGCCGTTGGCCACGGCGAGGCTGCTGGCAAAGCGCACCAGGTGCGGCTGCGGGACAAAGGAGTCCCGTAGCCACCGGGCGAAGACGGCGGCTTCGTCGGCGGTCACGTTGGTCAGGGTGATGAAGGCGTAGTCGGGCTTGGGCATCGCCGCCGTGCCGTCGATCCACACGTCGGCTGCCAGCTCGATCTCGAAATCAATCACCGGGATGCCGTGGACGCCTGAGAGCCGGTACTCGACCACAAGGTTCGGGAACGCCTGCCGCAGAGCCCTCTCGAGGGAGTCCAGGCTGGCGTCCCATGCCGCCTCGGCGTCTTGGGGCGGGTAGAAGGCGAAATTGGTGCGGATGTTCCGTTCAGTGGACACAGTCTTCCCTCTTGCCTTACGGCACGTAGCGTGTGGAGCCGGTCGTGCCCGTGATCGCCATCATGGACTGCCAGTAGGCCGCGTTGTCCTTGCCGTTGGTCACGATCTCCAGGCCGCGGACTTCCTTGTTTGCGGGGTTCTCCATGGCCTGCTTGTACCGCAGGAGTTCGCTCTCGTCGCCTGCGTACATGGAGTCGATGACGGGGTCGTAGGCGAGCTCTCCCTTGGAGTTCACCTTGACCGGCTTGGTCAGGGTTTCCTCCAGACGTTCCAAGGAACGGAAGCTCTTCTTCGTGCAGTCGGGGTCGCGGACGTGTTTGGCTTCCACGAGGTATCCGTCGGATGGCCGAATGCCATCGACCATCAGGCCACGGTTCTTGCCAGCCAGCGGCACCTCACGCTCCGGGTATCCCGATACGCGCAGCTGATACGCGTTGTCCGGAGCACTCGTGCCGCCTCCGCCCGCGAATCCTCCCGCTCTGAGGGAATTCATCCATGTGCGGAACTGCTTCTCTTCGGCAGGGGTGAGCGGCTTGGTCGTTCCGGGCACCGGCGGTATGGGGTCGGCGAAGGCTATGCCGGAGTCCACAGGGTTGATCATCGGCAGCAGGGCCGGGGTAGCCGTATGGGATGCAAGTCTGAGCGGTACCGGGACGGGGACACGGATGAGCGGCGGGAGGAACGGCACGCCCGGCAGCGCCGGCGCTCCCGGACCTTCGCCGTCGGGGAGCCGGACGCGAGCGGCTGAGGAGTCAAGGGCGTGAGCGACTTCCCCCAGATCGTGGATCCAGGGGTCGCTAAGGACGGCGTCATGGAGTCCGCCGTCGAAGCCGTTGCCGCCGAACATCGGCTGGTCCCACGGCATGTCCAGCCGGAACAGCTCGTTCTTGTGCTCTTGGATCTTCACCTTCGCCGCCGCGACATGCTCGGCGTACCGGTCACACGCCTTGGCAAGCTGCGTACAGGCGGCCACGAGGTTGGCCACGACCGGCTCGTCCTGCTGAGCTTTCTCCGGCGGGGCGGCGAAGCCCACATGCTGCTTGAAGTAGGACTGGAAGGAGTCGGCCGCGGCGCCCGAGTGCGCCTTGCTCGCTGTGGACGCATAAGCCTGGGCATCTTCCAGGAAGCGCTGCATGAGGGAGGCCGCCTGCCGCCACGAGTCGGCGACATCACGGATCTTCTCCGGAGAACCCCGGAAACGGTCGCTCCTGCCGCCCGGCGCGTACTGGGTGTACCAGGCAGTCTCCCCGACCACCTTGGGCAGTTCCTGCCCAAGGCCGAGGTAGTTCTCCGGACAGTCGGCTCCGGGATCGCCCATGCCCACCGTGAGGTCCACTTCCTTGCCCAGGAACGCCGACACCTGTCGGCTCTCCACGGCCATGAACTCCCGGGCGTTGCGCATCAGGCCCCGGCTCGTGGCACCAAGTAGGTGCGAACTGAACCCCATCGTGTCCAGCGTCGTGGATGCCGCCGGCATGTAGACCTTGGCAAACGACCGTCCTGCATCGTCGTCACCGGCCATACCGTGCTGCCGGTCGAGCTCATGCCCCAACGCGATAGCGCTGTCACGCGCGCCGCGCATCGAATCCAACAGGCCCATCGCCCCGCGAATCATGCCCTTCGCGATGAACTGCAGCTCAGGCGTCAGCCCGCTCACCATGCGCCCCCTATACGGATGTGAACGATCAAGCTAACGGACTCCTACTGCCACGTCACACACAAGCCTGGGATCTCTCACCTCCCAGCGCTAGGTTCCAGCCGTGCATTCCCCGACGCCCGCCCTCCGGACGATGCTGACACCCGATCGAGGGGTTCGCTTCCAGCGCCGCCGCAAGGCTGCGGTGACCTCGGCCGCAGCCCCGGTGCCGGGCTCGCGCCGAACGCCCAGGGTTTCGCGGCAGGCGGGCCTGCTTCGGGAGGACCGGACTGTCGTGGGTGGCGCGGCCGAGCCGATGAGCGCGGCGCCCCGCGCGGTGCAGGCGGCACCGAGGACGACGACCGTCGAGAAGAGGCGCGCGTTGCTCATCCCGGCGCATGTCGCTCGTTGCCGAGTTCGGATCCAACCGCGCCGTGGCCCAGCACTTCGAGCAGGTCGACGGGTGGGTTACGAAGTCGGTACGTGGGTTGACCTGGTGGGCACAAGCCGGCTGAGTGGTACGCGGAGCAGGCGGCCGTCGGCTCGGGTGTCGACGACTGGGGTGTCCTCTTCATCGCCGAAGAAGTCGTCGAACTCGTCGTGCTTGGCCATCTATCGGCCTCCTGCGTACTTCTGGCGGCGGAGCTGGTGCTCCAAGGTCGGTGTGGAGCTGGGCGAGGCCGCGGACTCCGAGCTCGCGCATCAGTGCGTCGGCGGCGGGGACCTGGCGGGTGATGCCGGTGCTGTGGTGGTTGGTGAGCATCCACGTCGGGGGGGGGGGGCCCCCCCGGGGGGGGGCGCGGCGGGGTTACTAATTAGGGTGTTTGTGTTTCCGCCCGGGCGGGTAATGTGGCGCCCGGGCACCTGGGGGGGGCGGGTGGATTT
>NZ_JBHXTC010000066.1:26279-40161 GCF_042677605.1 Streptomyces sp. NPDC127106
GCGCGGGGCCCTCCCGCGAGCCCTCGCGCGCGCGCTCTGGGGGGGGGGGGGTGGGGTGGGGGGGGGTGGGGGGGGTGGGGGGGGGGGGGGCGCCGCCCCCGGGGGGGGGGCCCCCCCCCCCCACGGGTGCACACGGGACGAGTAACGAACTGCGCGTGATCGTGTACCCGCCGGACGCTGAAGGGGCCCGCCGTGACCACTGCGTCGGCGAGATCCTTGCCCGCGCCGTCAGCCGCCGGAACCCCTGAGTTGTTGCGGCTGGCCAGCCTGGACCCGCCTCGTGCGCCTCCAGGACCGTGCCTGACCGAGTGGCGGGGGGCCGCCCTGCCGTCTAGAACCCCGAGGCCGACGAACCGTGAGCGCCGCGGCAGTGGAGGCTGCCGCCCGGTGGGGTGGCGGCGGACGCGCCAGCCGCCCCCGCACACTCCGCAGCGCAGCGGCAGCCGGACCGCGGCGGCCGCTGTCGGAGCGGGCCGTTAGGGTCCGGCGTATGAACCCCTCCGACCTCCTCGCGGTGCTCACCGACCTCAAAGCAGAACAGGAACGCCTCTTCGTCGGCGCCCAGCAGCTCCAGACCCGGCACTTCGAGCAGTTCAGCGACCACCAGGTAGGCGTCGAGTCCGGGCTGGTCCTCAGGCCCGTCGGGGCCGGAACACCGCCGAACCCTTACGTCGCCGACCTGCCGACGGCAGCCGACTGGCCGCCGGGCATGCAGCTCCGCCTGAGCAACTGCTTCGAAGGCATCACCGTCCGGCAGACCGTCGACGAGTTCGGCATGGACGCCCACCTGACCGTGACCGCCGACGGCTACATCGCCTCCACCCTGGTATGGGCGCAGCTGGACCTCCCGCGGCAGGGCCTGCCCGCCGGCTACCACGCACTGCGCGAAACCCGAAGCCCCGCACCCACCCTGGCCGAGGCCTTCGCGGCACTGCGTAGCGAGATCGACGACCTGCTGGCCATGGACAACCCCTTCGCAGCAGTCGGCCCGCCGGCACCGGAGCCAGACGCATGCTCCGGCTAGAGCTGTTGCCGAACTCACCCGGCGGCGAGGCGAAGGCCTGTGTTGGGGTGCTGCGGTGGAGGCGGGGGCCGGCGCCCGTCACCCCTACGGCGTTGCGCGCAGCGGGCCGGTGCCGACGGCGGCGGGCAGGACGAACGGCTGCTCCGCGTGGGCTTGGCCCGGGCCGCCCTTCGGCTACAGGTCGGTGTAGGGCGGGTGCCCCTCACGATCGCGATCAGCTGCAGACGCGGTAGGGGCAGGGCATAGAACCAGCCGTCGACCAGGAGGGGGATGCGGCGCAGGCTTCCGGGGACGCCTTTGCGGCCGCCTTCGCCGATCTCGGTGACGTCGACGCCGAGATCGGCCGAGGGCGACGAGTTCGTCGGCCAGGCGCTCGACTTCAGCGGTGACGTGGGCGGGCAGGCCTTTGATGACCTCATCGGCGTTCGGGTCGTGCTCCCACCGCCAGCCGGTCACCGGGCTCCGCCAAGCGGGATGCCGGCCTCTGCCGCTGCCACATCGAGAAGGCGGCCGATCTCCGCGGTGATCTTGGCGGCTTCGGCCGGGGTGGCTGCATCAGCGGCCTGATCCTCCAGCGCGCGCAGGCGGGCCGCCTGGCTGGGGTGGCGTTCGATGGCCACGTAAAGGTCCCATTGGCGGAGGAAGCGGCGCATCGGGGCGGAGCTGACCTGCTCGCGTGCACGCGCCACGGCGGTGGCGCGTTCGGCATCGAAGGTGGGCACCGCAATCGGGGCCAGCTGGGCAAGGGCCGCGCGCAGGTCTTCGGCCGTCGCCGGCGGCTGCGGGCCCGCCGGTGTCGAGGAACGACCTAAGCTCGCCAGCCGCGTACGGATGAACGCCCCCAGTTACGTTCGTTGGTCGGGCATGGCAGAGGATCTCGATGGTGATCACGTTCGCGCTCATGCCGGTCAGGAGGCACAGGCAGGAGCCCGCGGTTCCCGATGCAGCAACGAGTCACCCTCACGTACCAGGCCCGAGCAACCTCAGAGCAACATCGGCTCCGCGGCCCCGCCGCACGTGGGTGTCCGCACCGTAGCGGCGGTGGTGGCCCCAGGACTCGGTGTCGACGGTGCGGCCGTGCTCGTCGCGCAGGGTCGCGGTGTCGGAGGGGTTGTCCCAGATGTAGTCGCGGCGGTTCTGGAACACATCCCGGCGGGTGTCGCGGCCGGAACCGGTGTGGACGCGCGGGGTGGCCCCGCCCTGGAGGCGGACGTCGCCGAAGCGGTAGCGGTTGTTCTGCTGGCCCCGCAGCGTCCGCCCCCTCAGGTCGATGCTTCGGCAGGTGGTGTTGGTGGTCTCCACCTCGGCATGGACGTCAGCCGTGTTGCGGATCGGCCAAGGGACTCGCACATCTCGCCAGGCAGTCCTCCACGCCTTCCCTATTAGCGCAAGCGTTCGTTATTTCTTGGCTGTTGAGCGAGATGCGCTCACCAACCATTCCTTGGGGGAATCATCACCACCGCACAGACACGCCGCCGCGTTGCTCTCTTAGCCGCCATGGCCGCGGCCATCGTCCTGCCCGCCGGGCCAACCGCCGCAGCAGCCGACGGAAGCAATGAATTCAGTGCCCGGACCTACATGCTCGCTCCGGGAGCCGCCACTCCTTCGCTGGCACAGCTGAAGGCCGGAACGGGGCAGGTGCAGCTGGCCGTGGCCGGTGCACCGGAGAATGCTGCAACGACGCCGATGGAGGTAGTCGGCCCAGCGGCTGCCTACGGCAAGCGGGCCAGCACTCCGGCCGCCGTCGCATCTCCGCGGCAGGCCGCACCGTTGCCGTTCATGGCACCGGCGGTTTCCTATCCGGAGCCTGCCCGCGCGTTGACGCTGGATGAGTGCAAGCAGAACCTGGCCGGAGCCACCCAGGTCTACATCAAGTCCCGGTTCGCAGTGTGCACGGGCTTGAAAGTCACCACCGTGTGGGAAAAGCAAAGCGGCGCAGTCGGCACCAGCACGTACACCGTCTACGTGCGGGGCACGGTCCCCAAGGAAGCCGACCGAACCATGTACTTCGACTACGACGTCACCGACTTCACCGCAGTGGGAAGCACCGGAGTCTCGGGGCTGAAGATCGGCCTGAAGGGTGACATCGCCGCAGACTGGCCAGCCGCCGCCACCCCCATCACCAGCAACACCCTGCCCGTGACAAAAACATGGCTGGAGATGCAGTCACACCCCCACTACACCCACTCCGTGCGCTACGCGCCGGGGCAGGGCACCGGCGCCGGCGCAGCGGACGTCATTGCGGCGGTCTACCAGCCGGAAGTCACCTCGACTCTTCCTGCGGGCTGGGTAGGCGAGAGTCCCAAGACCGGCAAGCCCTTCATGTTCGCCCCGCGCTGGGACGCGGCCTCCTACCTGCGCAACTCCACCGGCGCCGGCAACCCGGCCAACAAGGGCGGCGCAGCGTTCAGCATGATCGCCACTCTGGAGTACAGCTCCAAGCCCGGGGCGCCAGAGCAGGCCGTGGCCGAGCACATCCGGCAGGCATTCACCAACCCCAAGGCCACCAAGCCGCTCAACGCTTTGAAAAACGTACCCGGCGACACCATCCAGGAACCGCTGCACCGCCTGTTCCTCGACACCAAGCGCCACGACCGCAACCGGGCCGTCGCAGTCCGCGAGTGCAAGCGCTACTGGGGAGCGAACTACACCGACGGCGGCAAGGAATGCGACGAGTTCCCCTTCGCCTCCACCTACGAAGGATCGGCAGTCGAGGAGTACGACGTAAACGTCGAGAGGAACAACTTCTCCGTCCAGCCCGTGCCCGGTGACCAGAACGGAGCCGCTGGCACCCTCCTGCGCGGCTTCTACAACGCCAACCGCATCATCGACGGCCCCGAAGACGGCTTCATCGTGAAGATCAACTGATCCTGTGCAGAAGCGGGCCCGGCAGAGCTGTGCGCCGGGCCCGCTCCTCATCCGGCCTTCGGCCAGAAATCGATCACGTACCGCTCCACTCCATACGCCGTGCCCTCGTCCCGCGTCACACGCTCGACCTCAGCCCGTCCCGCAGCCCGAACACGAACCCTCCACCTTCCCGCCCGCCCCAGCCGGATCAGCTCCTGCGAACGGCCCGCCCCCCAGACTGCGACATCACCGGAGACGGACTCGTAGTCGACCTCCGCCTGCTCGTCCCACTCCCCCTCATCAGCATCAGGCCGTGCGTCCCAGACGCGCGCCGTCACCGCGGCCGTGTGCGTGTGACCAGCACTGAACACGTCAAACCGACGCACGTGCTCCTGCAGGAACACACCCCACGCGAAGTCGTCCGGAAACGGCACCGGCACCACGCTGTCATCCGACTCCTGAAAACCAAGGGACCGGAACTCAACCCGCCCCTCCAGCTCCTGTTCCCCCAACAGAACGGCCACTTGCCCCTCCGCCTCCTCCCCCTGCCGACACACAGTCCCCGCGACCGTAGAACACACATCCGCGATATCCGCCAAGGACAGGCCACCGCAAGTCCATCGGTCAGGTTGAGCCATCCCCGCCGCCCCAAAGGGCCGGGGCGGTCGGCCGTCAGATCAGCAGCTGTACGGGCTCCAGCGGCCGAAAGGAGCGAGCAGGGGTGCGGGTCTGGCCGGCGTTCAAGCCCAGGGGCGGCGACGTGCTCTGGGCTTGATCCGCTTTGACGGACATCAGTGATCAGGGGCTTCGGTCCCGGAAGGATGATGTCCATCATGGAGAGCATGGGGAAGAAGAAGCCTCGCCCTCGCCGCTCGTTCACGTCGGAGTTCAAGGCCGAAATAGTCGAGCTGTGCCGGCGCGGGGACCGCTCGGTCGGTCAGGTCGCCAAGGACTTCGACCTGACCGAGACCGCGGTGCGGGACTGGGTGAAGCAGGCCGAGGTCGACGCGGGCGAGCACGACGGTCTGACCAGCAGCGAACGCGAGGAACTGGCCGCGTTGCGGCGGGAGAACCGCAGGCTGCGGGAGGACGTGGAGATCCTCAAGCGTGCGACGGCTTGACGGCCTGGAGGACGTCCACAGGCTGTATGCGACGTGGTCATTGGCCATGACAGGCCCAGGGTGTCACCGCAACAGAGCCGACTCCAATTGACTACGCCGATGCAGGGTGATCCTCAGTGGGCCGGACAGAGAGGTATGCCCAGCCCACTGCCCTGGCCGCTTGGCTCTTCGTCAGGCTCAGCGCCAGTGGTTGGTGTCGACGATCTCGCCGGTCTCCAGGTCGATGCGGCCCTGAAAATCACCCGCGTTGCGCGTGGCCATGATCAGAAGCGGCCGTCCGTCCTGAGGGAAGGCGTCGTAGAAGCCGTGCACGTCACACGGATCGTATGTCAGGTCGCGTGGCGGATGCAGCCGGAACCGTTCGGAGCCATCAGCCCGGTAGACAACTGCGTTGCCCGAGGGGGTGAAGGGTGCACCATTGATCGCTTCCACCACCAGTACCAGCGTCTCGTCGTACTCCCGCCACGACATGACGGCACGCGGCGCACGCTCGTACGACCTCTCGACCGCCCCAGCCGGCCCGCTCCACCTGACTGTCGTATCGCCTTCGGCCCAGGTTCCCGCGACGTCCGTACCGATAGTTGTCACTTGGGAATCTCCTTGGGCGGCTACTGGGATCAACCGGGCTCGATCTTCCCATTTCATGATCTCTATTTGAGTCCCGCCGCCGGGCAGACGGCCTTAGCTTCTCGTCCATCTGGGGTCCGATGATGCTCTCCTGCAAGGATTGGGGTGACGAGGACGGGCACCGCCTGGCCGTAGTCCCGCGCGGTGATCCCCCGGTGGTAGGTCTCGTACCGGCGCGGCGGCCGGACTCCTGAAGCACCTTTCACGGTGTTGGCCACCTTCGCCTCGGTGGTGTCCGCGAACACGAACGCCACCGGAGGCAGGCTCCTCCCGGCCGGCCGGTGGGGTAGCCCCGGCGCCACAGCCGCCTCTCGTGGTCGACGGTCTCGATCGCGTCCGGCCGGGAGCGGACCAGGTCCACTGTGCGCTTGTCCGCCTCCGACGGCAGCAGCCGTCCCCACGCCCAGTACCGGCGCAGCTTCTGCACCAGGTCGTGCGCGTCCTCGGTACGGCCGTCGATCTCCAACAGCAGCGCCAGCACCCCCACCGCCGGCGCCCGCACCATCAGGTCCGCCCGCGGCACGAAGCTGGCGCCCAGCCGGTGACCGATCCCGGCCCGGTGCAGTTCGGCGGCCGTCGAGGTGACTGCCGCGGCATAGCCGTCGTAACCGGTGCCGAGCAGTTCCCCGATGACCGGGCCGTACTGCCATCAGGTGCGGCGCACCGGGTACACGCGAGAGTGCCGCGCATCGTCGGATGGTGCGCACCGCAGTGGACTCACCCGATGGAATCCACCAGGTGGAGCCCATTCGATGGACTCCACCTGGTGTCGAACACCGTCGGGATGCAGAACATCGTGTGGTCCACTCAGTGGACGATGCTCTGCATCGTCACCACAGCCAGGCGTTCGAGTGCCGCATCCGGGCAGGACGATCAGCTCGGATGGACTGGTTCCAGCTTCTTGACCTCACCCCATGTGATCCCCCGCATCTCAAGGAACTCGCTGAGATAGTTGTCGGTTCTCTCTCGAAGGTCCTGTCGCTCCAGCCAAATCGATTCACATTCTGGGCACATGTGGAACGCCTCCCCGGTTGACTTGACCCTGTGGGGTGCAAGCCAGTCCTGCTCGCAGTGGGGGCAACCGATCCTGCTCATCCAGGAAACTCCTCGGGAAACCGTGACTACTTCGCTTCCAGGCCAACTGGCAACAACACATTGCCGATGTCGAAGCCCAGACCTGCCGAGTGGCCGACCGCACTGACCAGGCTTCTAAAACAAATCGACGCCAAGCTGGAGGAGCTCACCGACACTGACCCGCTCGCCGCTCTGCGGGCGGCCGCCACCTCAACCAGTACGACGTTCCCATCGAGCAGATCATCACCGGCCTTGGCATCTGCACCCAGGCCGCTCGCAGCCGACTGTTGCGGTGCCAGTCCTGACGGCACCTCGAGCACTGTACGGGCGGCGAGCTGCTCAACACGGTTTCAGTGCGTGGTCGAGGTGGCTCGCGTCGCCGTCTGGTTCAGTCGCTTGAGTCACTGGTTCGCAAACCTGCAGGTCAGGGGCATATCGGCGTCAGTTGGAGCGACTCAAGCGACTGAAGCTGGAGCACGCCGAATCGTTTTATAACAGGTCTACGGGTGCTGTGTGGGCTGTGCTGGTTTCTCGGAGCGATCGGTCTTTCTGCCTCGGCTGCCGGCCGAGAGGGTCCGAGGGTCGACTGCTTCGGCCGGAGCGCCACTGGAGTAGAGGCCGTCGGGGACGGTGTCTCGGTCGTGGGGCAGGAGCCAGAACACTCGGCGGCGAAAGGTTCCGCTGGCGCGGGAGGGTTTGGCTTGGGGGCCGAGCTGGGCGTAGCCGACGAGGCGGCCGTCGCGGTGGTAGGCAGGTTTGCCGCGGCGGGTGGGCAGGCGGTCGAGGGATTGGCGGACGTAGTCAAGGTCGGTGACGTCTTCGAGCCAGACGAGTTCGACTTCGTTGTGGATCTCGTCGTCGGAGATGAGGGAACTCATGCGCTCTCCTCCTCGGCGAGCAGTCCGATGCCGGGGTAGTACTTTTTGGAGTTGGACAAGATCATTTCTTTGGGTGAGGCAAGACCGACCATTTCCCGGGCCCGGGCCGCGAAGGCGCGGGACGAGACGGCGGGCGCGCCTTCATTTTGGCACCACGTGCGGTAGACGCTGTAGAGGCGGGCTTGTTCGGCTCGGTGGTCGGGCTGGAGGGTGCAGCACTCTTCGAAGAAGCGGCCGGTGTGGTCCTCGGTTTCGGCGTAGGCGTTGGTGGCGATCTGGACGGGTGTGGGGCCGGTCAGGTCGCGGTTGCCGGCGAGGTAGCGTCGGGCTCCGTCGATGAGCCAGGCGAGGATGCCAGGTCCTTCTTCGGCGACGAGGATGTCGGCCAGGTTGTCGATCTTCCGGTCGTCGGAGACGACTCGTTCGAAGGGCACCAGCCGCATGCGGCGCCAGAAGGCGAAGCCTCCTGTGCCGACTTCGGGGCGGTGGTTGCCGATCAGCCACAGTTTGTGGGTCGGGGTGAAGGAGAAGAAGTCCTGCCGCATCCGGCGGGCCTTGATGCGGTCGCCGCCGGTGAGCAGTTTGACGCGGGCTTCGTCGAACTTGTCGCCGGGTTTGACTTCGGAGCAGACGATGACGCGGCGGCCGTGGAGTTCGGCGAGTTCGGTGGGGTGGCCGTCGAAGGTTCTGGCCATGAGGAAGCCGGGCGGGGCGGCGTCTGCGTAGTCGCCGAGGAGTTTCATCAGTACGTCGAGCAGGACGGATTTGCCGTTTTTGCCGGAGCCGAAGAGGAAGGGCATGACCTGGGCGCCGACGTCGCCGGTGATGGAGTAGCCCAGGAGCAGGTGCAGGAAGTCGATCATCTCGGCGCCTTCGGTGTTGTCGCCGAAGGTGTCGGTCAGGAATCGGTTCCAGCGGGGGGTGGGCTGTGTCCTGGGGCCGGTGGAGGTGGACCGAGAGTGAAAGTCCTTGTCTGCCTCCGGTGGACGGATCAGACCGGTGCGCAGGTCGACGATGCCGGCTGGGGTGCACAGGGCGTACGGGTCGGCGTCGAGAAGTTCGGCTCTGAGGACCATGCCGGGGGCGGACTTGGCCTGGGTTAGCAGGGCGTTCTGCCCGGCGGTGCTCAGGGCGCGGCGGCGGTGCTTGAGGAGGGCTTGGTTGGAGTAGATCCCGCGGGGGTCTGTGGTGGCGATGGCTTCGGCCAGGTCTCCGGCAGCCCAGATGACGGTGTCGTCTTCGTCGACCTGCCAGCGGGTGGTGTCCCACCGGTACCAGCCTAGGCCGGGCACGTGCCGGTAGTCGCCCGCGTAGAGGCGGACGAAGAGCTTGGCGTTACCTCGGTCGCTGAGGGTGTCGGGAAGCAAGCCTGCGGGGCTGGCGTGGTCGGGGTGGGACTGTTCTCGCGCTTGGGCGGGCAGCGGCGGCGGGGCTTGGGCGAGGATCTGGGCGGCGATGGCTTCGGCGTCGAAGTCGAAGAGGTAGCCGTTTTCCTTGGGGAGAGGGGTCACCGGCGGCCTCCGAGGTGCAGGGGGCGCTTGGCGCCGGCGGTCATGCCGCTACGGATGATCTGCTCGATGCGCTGGTTCTGTCCTGGGCGGGCCATGACGGCGGTGTCGAGCAAAACCTGTTCGGCTTTTTCCTGGGCGAGTTGTCCTGCGGCGGCAAGACCGCCGAGGGTGTAGGCGGCTCGGTTCAGCTTCTCGGTGAAGCCCGCACCTTCGGGGACCTGTGCGCAGGCGGCGACATCCGCAAGGAGGGCCGACAGCATTCGGGATGTCTGTTCGCGGCCTCCGCCGGCCGCGATGACTGCCTGCCGGGCCCGCGGGGGGACCGGGCGGGGGGCAGGGATGTGCGCGGCTGGAAGGTGTCCTGTGCGCTGTAGTTCCTGCGCCAGCCAGGCGGGGAGGGGGGCCGGCTGGCGGGCGGAGCCGATCGGTGTGTAGGTGCCTGCGCTGGTAGTGGTGCCTGGGGCGATGGCGTAGCCGCCGTAGGCTCGGACATCTACCTGCCAGGCCAGCGCTCGTGACTTGCCTGAGCCCGTTGAGGACTGCCAGCGGCGGCCGTCGGTGGCCCGGTACCAGATGTGCATGCCGCCGGAAGGGGTACGGACCCGCAGGGTGGAGTCATCCTCGGTTGGAGACGTCGCCTCGCGCAGGGCAGCCAGAACCGCCAGTGAGTGGTACCCGGTCGTCATTCCCGACAGGTCGATGTGGTCGCCGATCGTGATTCCGGGCAGGATCCTGTCCCGCGAGGGCAACACGGCGGTGTGGGTGTCGACATCGATGATGACTACGCCTGCCGGGCCGCAGGCAACACCCACTCCCAGAGCAGGGTTGCGGCCCCACCAGTTGTCGACACGGTCATAGTCCAGCGTTGCCGCGTGGAAGCCGTGGCACCACTTGCCTGTCTGCGGGCAGGGGCAGCCCTCATGGGTGTGGCCCGGCTGGGAACAGTCTCGGCAGTTGGCCGCTGGCGTCTTGCGGCCAGCAGCCAGCGGCAGCACAGGCCAGCCGTTGCCGACGCACCAACGGGCCACAGTGTGCGTAGCGACTGAACGCTCAGGAGTGCTGTGCCCTGAGTCGCTGCGAGAAAACCGCAGCTCATTGGGCATCTTGTTCCCCCTACAGCGACTGAAGCGACTCAATAACGGACACAGCCTAGCGAAGCTCAGTGCACGGTGCGGGCAGCATGTCACCAAACTCTTCAGCCGGTGTGTCGATCGCCCCACCCCTCCCGCTCAGCGACTGAGGCAGGTCGGCCGCAGTGACCGTGTCCACTGAGTCGCTGTCAGTCGCTGAACACGAACCTGCAGGTCAGACGACGCGTGACTTCCTCAACAGCGACTGAAGCGACTGAAGGCTCCTATATATGACGCACACACGCGCACACGAATCTCGTCATATACCTGCACTTGAGTCGCTTCAGTCGCTGCACAGGCCACCACAAGGCTTTGACCTGCGGGTATACCAAGCGACCGAAGCCAGCGACTGAACACCCAGCCACTTCTGGGTACGTCTGGCTTCAGCTGTACTGGCCGCCGATCTTCACAACCAACAACATGCCTTCCAGCTCGCCCCCCTCGATTCGGGTTGGCTTGGAAACGACCGACTGGCAAGCTCCAGCGATGAGCACTGGTGCACCCCGACGGTGCTGCACAACCAGTGCAGCGCCTTCTCCATACCGCTGGCGGCTCGCACTGTCGTTGCCCAGGGGCCTCACAGCAGGTTGGAGGGTGGCACCGGCACTGCTCGCGCTCGGCGCAGCCGGCGCCCTCGAGGCAGAACACGGGCCAGGAAGCGGGTGACACCGGCAGATCGACCTGTGGTCGGGGTTGTCCTGACCGGGGTAGTTGAGTCTCGCCGATGGGATGTTCGGTCCAGGCGTAGAGGGTGCCGCCCGCGAGGAGCTCTTCGAGGTGGCGGCGGACGGCACTGGACGTGCCAGACCGCGACGACCTCGGGCTCCTGAGCGTGGGTCATGCCGATCCCTCCGCGGCCTGGCGGTTTCGGCCGTGTGGGTAAGGAATGCCGAGAGGTCGGCGGTGGCGTCGGGAGCCGCGGTGGTCAGGCGGACCGCGAAACACCAGTTGGTCGATGTCCCCGTCAGGGCGTAGCGGGCGAGCATGGACAGGAGCTCAGCGGCGGCGAGGATGGGCTTCGGCAGGAGCCGGGCGGCGGCCTCGCGCCGCGGGCACTGCCGCGGAGTCATGTCGGCCTGCACGTATGACCCGGCCCGGCGGCGAACTGCTGATGGCCGTCGTTCGAGCTGCCGCTCGCCGCGAACCCGAAATAGGCGGTGCACTCCACCCCCAGCCCTCCCGAGGTGGCCGCGCGCCCTCGCGCCTGGGCCCTGACCTGCGGTTGCCACTCTGATGCGGTCCCCTCCACAAGCACGGCTCGGTGGCTCTTCTGCGGGTTCGTCAGCTGCCCGGCTCGGTAGCCGCTCCACCGTGCGGCGGGAGACTCTCAGGCTCGGCGAGGCCTGCATGGAGCGTCCCCTCGGGCGGTACGGAGCCGTCGCTGAGAAGGCCACCGCCCTGGCCGCTGCCGCATCCCGCTCCGGCCGCTTCGCCGCCAGCGATGTCCAGCCCTGCAAGCCTTTGCCGAGGCCTCCGAGCTCCACGTAGCGTGTAGGCCGCCATGAGTTTGTCGTCCTGCTGCATCAGCCGTGCGTACTCCGGGTGGAACGGCTTGTACAGGTCGCTGTTCAACGTGTCCGCGAGCATGTTCCCCACGCGGGTCTTACCGACGCCGGGCTCCTAGCCGGCGCGGCACGGACCGCGGCCCTGCTGGAAGCTACCCCCGACCTGGAAGCGCTGTCCTACTACCCGCACCTGCTGGCCTGGGATCTCAGCCGCCTGCCCGCGAAGAAGGCCATCACCCCAGTGGTTTTGCTCGACACCTTCGAGGACACCAGTGACCGGCACCGCGACTTCGAACGACTGCTGCAGCGCCTGGTCTGGCTCATGCCCAACGCCTTCTTCGTCATCGGCGGCCGCAGCCGGCTGCCCTGGGCCGACCCGGCACTGCACGGCCAGCTCGACTGGACTGGCCCCGCCGCCTGGCCCGGCCTGGCCACCACCGCAGCCGTGGGCAGCCGTACCGTCCGGACGGCAGCACCTGATCGGTGACCTCTCCCCCGAGGACTGCGAGGACCACCTCGGCCGCCGCCTGGTCCAGGACGGCCAGCCCCTCATCGGCGCCGACATCCGCGCGGCGATCACCGCCCGCTCCCACGGCCTGCCCCTGCACCTGGACCTCGCGGTCTCCCGCTACCTGGAGATCCGCCGCACCGGCCGCACCCCCACCGCCGACGACTTCGACTGCTCCTTCCCCGCCCTCCTCGCCCGCACCCTCTCCGACCTCACCCCCGAGGAACGACACCTGCTGCGCAGCGTCGCCCTGCTGGACGCCTTCGACCTCGACCTCGCCACGCAGACCGCCGGCCTCACCCACCAGGCACTCGCCCGCCGCCTGACCGAACGTCCCCTGATCAGCGAGAACCCCTACGCGCTGTGGCCCTACCACCTGCACCGTGCGATCCGCAGCGCCGTACGCGACGACGAGCACAGCGACGACCGCTGGCACCAGGCCGCCACCCGAGCCCTGGCCGCCCTCGGCGACCAGTGGACGAAGGCCGCCGCCCTCGCCCCCAGCCGCATGCTCCTGGTGGCCTGCCTGCGCCAGGGCCTGCGACTGGCCCGCGACCACCACCGGGCTGGGCTGGCTCATCGAGGCCGCCTACGTTTACACCGACGACTCCGTCTGGGAGCCTCTCGCCCTGCCGACCCCCGCGGATGAGGCACCGGATAGCCCCGCCGATGCCGTCGCCGAGCTCCTCACCGCGATCACCGCCGCCAGCGCGAACACCGTCAGCGCACCGCCGGCCGCCTCACCGCCGTCCTGGACACCGGGCTGCTGCCCGCCGAGCTGACCGAGATGGCCCTCTACTACCGGGCCAAGGCTCACAAGGACCTCAGCCAGAACGACGCCGCCCGCACCGGCATGCAGCAGGTCGTCGACACCGACGGCCGCCTCGCGCCCAAGGCCCGCCGGGCACTCGCCAACCTGGCCCGCCTCGCCGGCGACTTCCCCACCGCCCTGGCCGCCGTCCCCACCCTGGGCTGGAAGGGCCGCCACCACCGCGTCCTCGGCGACATCCACTGGTCCCACGCCGACACCGCAGCCGCCGTCGCCGCCTTCGAAGTCGGCCGTGCCGAAGCCGAGCAGCAGCACGGTGCCGCCGGCGAGCGCGCCATGATGCAGGTCCGCCTCGCCCTCGCTGTCTCCTTCGCCGACCCCGACCGCGCCGACGACGAGCTAGCGCTCGCCCACCAGCTCCTTGACGGCCTCGACCAGCGCTCCAACACCCTCCTTGCCCAGGTCGTCGCCCTCAAGGACGCCGGAACGGGCGACGTCACCACGCGCGCCCAGAGCCTGCGGGACGACCTCGAGGCCGCGGGGCTGCCTTTCCTCCACCGGTTCGTGGAGCTCGCCCTCGCCTTCCACCACGCCGTCCGCGGCGAGGACCAGGCCCAGGCCGCCACCATCGGCCGGCTCCGCGCGCTCACCGCCACCGGCGACTTCGCCTACTTCACCGACATCGCCCACTTCATGGCCGGCTTTCCCCTCCCGGAGCCCTCGACCCCCCGCTGGATCACGAGCGAAGCTGACGTCCGCGCCGCCTGGCGCGGCCTGGTCCGAGCCCGTCAGGCACACCTGCTCGCCGACAACTGACCCCGTACATGGCGGCGGGGGGGGCCCGCGGTGTGTGGGGGGGGGGGGGGGCCGGAGGGTGGGGGGGGGCGG
>NZ_JBHXTC010000067.1:0-8888 GCF_042677605.1 Streptomyces sp. NPDC127106
GAGCTTGGCGATGGCGTCGGCGGAGTTGAATCCGGCCTGCGGGATCCCGGCGTAGGAGGTGAGCGTCTCCCCGGCTTCGTCGTTCACCGGGTCAGTGCGTGGGGGTCACCGGAGGCCGGAGTGGACGGCGGCGGCGAGCTCGCCGTTCGCGGTGTCGCCGCTGAATTCCCAGTAGAAGGCGCCCCGGAGCCCCTGCTGCTTGGCCCAGGTCATCTTCCCGGCGATGGTGGCGGGGGTGTCGTAGCTCCACCAGTTGCCGCCGCACGCGGCGTAGGCCGTCCCGGCGATCGTGCCCGTGGCCGGGCAGCTGTTCTTCAGCACCTTGTAGTCCTCGATGCCCTGCTCGTACGTGCCCTGGGCCGGTCCGGTGGCGGTGCCGCCGGGGGCCGCCTGGGTGACGCCGGTCCAGCCGCGGCCGTAGAAGCCGATGCCGAGGTTGAGCTTGCTGCCCGGGACGCCCTTGGCCTTGAGCTTGGCGATGGCGTCGGCGGAGTTGAATCCGGCCTGCGGGATCCCGGCGTAGGAGGTGAGCGGGGAGTGCGGGGCGGTCGGGCCCTGGGCGGCCCAGGCGCCGAAGAAGTCGTACGTCATGACGTTGTAGAAGTCCGCGTACCGGGCGGCGCCCGCGTAGTCGGCCTTGTCGATCTTGCCGCCGTCGGAGGCGTCGGCGGTGATGGCCGCGGTGACCAGGTTGTTCGCGCCGAACTTGGCCCGCATGGCCTGCATCATGTTCGTGAAGGCGGCCGCTCCCGAGATGTCGCAGGTGAGGCCGCAGGCGTTCGGGTACTCCCAGTCCAGGTCGATGCCGTCGAAGACGTCGGCCCAGCGCGGGTCCTCGACCAGGTCGTAGCAGGACTGGGCGAAGGCGGCCGGGTTCGCCGCGGCCTGGCCGAAGCCGCCGGACCAGGTCCAGCCGCCGAAGGACCACAGGACCTTGACGTGCGGGTACTGGGCCTTGAGCTTGCGCAGCTGGTTGAAGTTGCCGCGCAGCGGCTGGTCCCAGGTGTCGGCCTTGCCGTCGACGCTCTGGTCGGCGGTGTAGGCCTTGTCGTAGTCCGCGTAGGCGTCGCCGATGGTGCACCTGCCGCCCTGGACGTTGCCGAAGGCGTAGTTGATGTGCGTGATCTTCGCCGCGGTGCCGGAGGTGACCAGGTTCTTCACGTGGTAGTTGCGCCCGTAGACGCCCCAGTTGGTGAAGTAGCCGAGCTTGACCTTGTCGCCCGGGTCGGGCGGTTCGGTGCCGCCGGGGGTGGTGACGGTCAGGCTGCCGGAGGAGGGCCCGGTCTGCCCGGCGGTGTCGCGGGCGGTCACGGAGTACGTGTACGTGGTGCCCTTGGTCAGGCCGCTGTCGGTGTACGAGGTCCCGGTGACCGTCGCGATCTTCGTGGCGCCGCGGTGGACGTCGTAGTCCCTGACGCCCTTGTCGTCGGTGGCCGCGCCCCAGGTCAGGCCCACCGAGGTCTCGGTGACCGGGCCGGCGGTGGGGGTGCCGGGAGCTGAGGGCGGGTTGTCCCCGGGCTCGGAGGGCCCGCCGTCGCAGGAGCCGCCGTTGACCTTGCAGCCGGCGGGGGCGCCGGAGCCGGTGCCGTTGAAGCCGAAGCTGATGCTGGCGCCGGGGGCGAGGGTGCCGTTCCAGCCGACGTTCTTGCCGGTCCAGTGGGTGCCGGAGCTGGTGACGGTGGCGTCCCAGGCCGAGGTCACCCGGGTGCCGGCGGGGAAGTCCCACTCGACGGTCCAGGCGGTGAGGGTGGTGGTCCCGGTGTTCTTCACCGTCCACTTGCCCTCGAAGCCGGATCCCCAGTCGGAGACCTTCGTGTACGTCGCCGTCGCGGACCCGGCGGCGCTGGCCGGCCCGGCCAGCGCCACCAGACCGGCGACGGGCAGGGCGAGAGCGGCCACGGCCGCGGCGAGCCTTCTGAACAGACGGGTGCGGGGTGGGGGTGCTGTGCTCAAGGGTGCTCCTCCGTAGGTCCGTCGCGGTCGTGGCGTCGACCGCGACATGGGGGTGGGACCTGCGCCGCCCGTGAGCACGCCGCCGGGGCACGCTCACCACAGTTGCCGCGAGCGTAGAAAGGTCTGGACCAAGCGTCAAGAGGTCCAGACCTCAGGGGAGTTGGGACGCGAGTGGCGCCCTCAGGGGCCCAACTCCTGCGCCAGCACGGCCGCCTGCACCCGGCTGCGCAGCCCCAGCTTTCCCAGCAGCCTGCTCACGTGCGTCTTCACCGTCGCCTCCGCCATCTCCAGCCGCACCGCGATCTCCGCGTTCGACAACCCCTCGCCCAGGCAGCCGAGCACCTCCCGCTCCCGCCGCGTCAGCGACGCCACCGCCTCGGCCGTCTGCGGCGCCACAGCGGGCCGCGCCGTGCGCGGGGCCGCGAACTCGGCGATCAGCCGCCGGGTCACCGCCGGGGCGATCAGCCCCTCGCCGTGCGCGACCGTCCGGACCCCCGCGATCAGCTCGGCGGCGTCCACGTTCTTCAGCAGGAAGCCCGCCGCGCCCGCGCGCAGCGCCCCGAACACGTACTCGTCGAGATCGAACGTGGTCAGCACCAGGACGTCCGCGAGGCCCTCCGCCACCACCTGGCGCGTCGCCGACACCCCGTCGAGCCGCGGCATCTGCACGTCCATGAGGACGAGGTCCGGCCGCAGCTCACGGGCCAGGCGCACCGCCTCCTCGCCGTCCGCCGCCTCGCCCACGACCTCGATGTCGCCCGCGCTGCGCAGGATCAGCACCAACCCCGCCCGCACCGCGCTCTGGTCCTCGGCCACCACCACCCGGACGGTCACGCCGTCACCACCTTCTCCTCGGCGGGCAGCACCGCCCGCACCTGCCAGACCGGGCCCCGTCGGCCCGCCGTGAACTCCCCGCCCAGCAGCTCGGTCCGCTCCCGCATGCCGACCAGGCCCGCTCCCGAGCCGGGGGCACGGGGGCCCGGCTGCTCACCGTACGGGGACTCCACGTCCACGGTCAGCAGCCCGTCGGTGCGGGCCACGCACACCCGGACCGTGCCCGGCGTGGCGTGCTTGAGGGCGTTGGTCAGCGACTCCTGGACGATCCGGTACGCGGCCAGTTCCACGGGGGCCGGCAGCGGTCCGCCGCCCGGCTGCCGGGCGTCGTCCAGGACGAATTCCAGTCCGCTGGCCTCACCGTTGACGCGGGCCTGCTCCAGGAGGGCGTCGAGCCCGTCCAGGGAGGGGGTGGCGACCGCCTCCTGCTCGGCCCCCGCGTCCCGCAGCAGGCCGATCAGCCTGCGCATCTCGGCCAGCCCCTGCACGCTGTTCTCCCGGATCACCCCGAGGGCCTCGCGGCTGGTGGCGGGGGAGTCGATCGAGAGCGCCGCGGTGGAGTGGATGGCGATCGCCGACAGGTGGTTGGCCACCATGTCGTGCAGCTCCCGGGCCATCCGGGCGCGCTCCGCGACCACGGCCTGGGTGCGGTCCATTTCGGCCAGCAGGGCGGTCTGCTCGGCGCGCAGCCGGGCGGCGATCGCGGCCTCCCGGTGGTTGCGGAGCGTAGCGCCGGTGAGGGCCGGTCCGAAGCCGACGATGCCGGTGAGCACGCCGATCAGCAGGCCCTGGGGCGCGCCCAGCAGGGCCCCGGAGGCGATGGTGACGACGACGGTGACCAGGCCGGTGCTGATCGGGAGCCGCCGGGCCATGGACGGCTTCCCGTAGACGACGGCCGCGTACATCAGGTCCGTGAAGAGGACGATGGTGGCGAGGTTGCCGACCGTGAACTGGTCGGCGCCGGTCGCCGCGATGCCGACGGGCAGGGTGACGGCGGGGGCGCTGCGCCGCAGCAGCACCATGATCCCGATGACCAGCAGGGGGACCAGGGCCGCCCAGTCGGGGAAGAAGTGCCGGCTGCCGTTGCTGTGGACACCCAGCGACCACAGCAGCAGGCCGCCGAGCACCCCGACCACCGCGATGATCACGTCGTCGCGGTGCGGAGGCGGGATCCGGCGGCGTGCGGCGGTCGCGGGAGCGGAGTCGTTCACGGTCCCCATCCAACACGGTGACGGCCGGCCGGGCCTCGCCACCAGGGCGGACGACGGGGCCGGCCGCAGTACACCGAAGGATGCAGTCACGGTTCGTCACCGGTGACGACGTATCGACGCGGAACGGACGGGAGGCTGGAACCAGCCGTCAAGGAGCCGGCGCCGAAGACGCCGGACCACCGGCCGGAAGGAGAGATCCGTGCTCGTCCCCCTGATCATTGCCTGCGAGGTCGGCTTCTGGGTGCTGCTGGCCGGCGGCCTCGCGCTGCGCTACCTCGCGCGGATGCCCCGGCTGGGGGCGGCGGTGCTGCTGTGCGAGCCGCTGCTGGAGCTGGTGCTGCTCGTGGCCACCACCCTGGACCTGAAGAACGGCGGCGAGCCGAGCTGGCGGCACGGCCTGGCCGCCGTCTACATCGGGTACACCGTCGGCTACGGCCACTACACCGTGAAGTGGCTCGACGGGCACGCGGCCTACCGCTTCGCCGGCGGGCCGAAGCCGCCCGGCGCCGGGTACGGCAAGGAGCGCGCCGTGCACGAGTGGAAGCTGTGGCTGCGGACCCTGGCCGGCGGCGCCGTCGCCGCCGCCCTGCTGCAGGGCGCGGTCTGGTACGCGGGCGGCGCGGCGGACACGTCCGCGCTCCAGGACTGTCAGTTCGCCGTGCTGCGGGCCGTCGGCATCCACGCGATCGTGGCGGCCGCGTACACGATCTGGCCCCGCAAGGCCCCGGCGCCGGCCGGGGCCGCGGAATCCGGCCTGGTGAAGGGCGAGCGCTAGCCGCGCTCGCCGCCCGGCACCCACAGCACGTCCCCGACCTCCTTGTTGGCCGTACGGGCCAGGATGAACAGGAGGTCGGAGAGGCGGTTGAGGTAGGTGGCGGTCAGCGGGTTCATGATCTCGCCGTGCACCTCCATGGCGGCCCAGGTCGAGCGCTCGGCGCGGCGGACCACGGTGCACGCCTGGTGCAGCAGTGCCGCGCCGGGGGTGCCGCCGGGCAGGATGAAGCTGCGCAGCTTCTCCAGCTCGGCGTTGAAGCGGTCGCAATCCGCTTCCAGCTTGTCCACGTACGCCTGCTCGATCCGCAGCGGCGGGTACTCCGGGTTCTCCACGACCGGGGTGCACAGGTCCGCGCCGACGTCGAACAGGTCGTTCTGCACCCGGACGAGGACCTTCACGACATCCTCCGGGAGGCCGCCGAGGGCGATCGCCGTGCCGATGGCCGCGTTGGCCTCGTTCGCGTCGGCGTAGGCAGAGATCCGCAGGTCCGTCTTGGCGGTCCGGCTCATGTCACCGAGGGCGGTCGTGCCCTTGTCGCCGGTGCGGGTGTAGATGCGCGTGAGGTTCACCATGCGGCCAGCGTAGTGAGCCCCGCCGGGGGGCGGGAAGCGAACTCGGCGGCGGGCGCGGAGCGGTGAGCCGTATCGGTGTGATGTCCGTCATCTGAGACGTGACGCGTGTTACTTCACGGTCACACCGCCCCTCATGCCCGCTAGTCTCCGGCCGAGAGGCTACGAGACTGGCCGTTTGAAGAACGAGGGGTGTGCAGTGGCTGGGAAGCTCGCCGTCATCGGTGCGGGGCTGATGGGGTCCGGAATCGCTCAGGTCTCCGCTCAGGCGGGGTGGGACGTGGTGCTGCGGGACGTCACCGACGCCGCACTGACCCGCGGGACCGACGGCATCAAGGCCTCGTACGACAAGTTCGTCTCCAAGGGCAAGATGACGGCCGAGGACGCCGAGGCCGCGCTCGCCCGCATCACGACGACCACCGACCTGGACGCCGTCGCCGATGTCGACATCGTCGTCGAGGCCGTCTTCGAGAAGCTGGACGTCAAGCACGACATCTTCCGCGCGCTGGACAAGCTCGTCCGCGAGGACGCGATCCTCGCCTCCAACACCTCCGCCATCCCGATCACCAAGATCGCGGCGGTGACGGAGCGTCCGGAGCGGGTCGTCGGCGCGCACTTCTTCTCGCCCGTCCCGATGATGCAGCTGTGCGAGCTCGTCCGCGGCTACAAGACCAGCGACGAGACCCTCGCCGCCACCCGGGCCTTCGCCGAGTCCGTCGGCAAGACCTGCATCGTCGTCAACCGCGACGTCGCCGGCTTCGTGACGACCCGTCTGATCTCGGCCCTCGTCGTCGAGGCCGCGAAGCTGTACGAATCGGGCGTTGCGTCCGCCGAGGACATCGACATCGCCTGCAAGCTCGGCTTCGGCCACGCGATGGGCCCGCTGGCCACGGCCGACCTGACCGGCGTCGACATCCTGCTGCACGCCACCAGCAACATCTACACCGAGTCCCAGGACGAGAAGTTCGCGCCGCCGGAGCTGATGCGCCGCATGGTGGACGCCGGGGACTTCGGCCGCAAGACCGGCCAGGGCTTCTACAAGCACTGAGCCGCAGGAGGACGGGGACGCCCCGGGACCGGGCGCCACTGGGCACCAGTTCGAACGCTCCGCCTCGCGAGTGATTTAGGTATCGGTTCGCTCACGGTCGGCAACTTCACCGCCCATGCGGCAGTCAGTTCCAGTGAGAGTTGCCGACCACGGACCAGTCGGACCATACGTACGCAAGGACTGCCGGGAGCGCATATGCACATCAGGGGCGACCACGCCGAACTCGCTGTCGGGGGCCGCCTCGACGTGCGCAGCGCGGCGGACGCCCGTGCGGCCCTGCACACCGCCCTCGACGACGGCCACGGCGACCTCGTGCTCGACCTCACCGGGCTCGACTCCTGGGACGCGACCGGCCTCGGCGTCATCATGGGGGCCCACCGGCGCGCCGGCCGGGCGGGCCGCCGCCTCGTCCTGCGCGGGGTACCGCCGCAGATGCAGCGGCTGCTCGTCGCCACCCGCCTCCACCGGATCCTCGCCATCGAGGGCGGCCTGGAAGCGGAATCCCTCCCGAGGGTCTGAAGCCCCCCACCGACCGCTTTGTCCGGCTGAAACGTAACGGTCCGGCGGATAACCCACCCCTGCGGTTCCGCGTACCGCCGGCCACCGTCTAGGGTCTTTCGGAGGCCGGACCCAGCGACAGCGGAATGTGCGAAGGCCGGACGGCAGGACGGCAAGGGCGCAGGGCGCGATCGGGGGACTTGGTCATGGACCGCACGCAGGGGCAGACCGAACCGGTGGAGCGCGCCGCGGCGGGCTCCGGACCGCACACGGCATCCACCCCCGTCGCCCGGATCACCACCCTCACCGCGGGCGGGTACGCCCTCACCGTCAACCCCGTCGACGGCAGCGAGATCCAGCCCCGTCGGCCCGGCACCGCAGCCGGCCGCCCCGCCCGGCGCGATCCGGCCGCCCGCCGTGAGCAGGACGCCGCCGGACGTCCGCCCGCCCTGCCCGGCCCCGCCGCTTTCGCCCCGCCGCTCCTCGCGCGCGAGGAGGAACGGGAGCGCCTCGTACACCTGCTGGGCCGCGGCCGCTCCGTACGGCTGACCGGACCGGCCGGGTCCGGGCGCACCTCCCTGCTCGACGCGGTCGCCGCGGACTGCGCCGGACTGGCCCCGGACGGCGTCGTCCGGCTCTCCGGGTACGGGCACCAGCAGCCGGGCGAGCTGCTGCACGCGCTCCACGCGGCCGTGTACGACGCCTCCGACGAGCGGCCCGAACGGGACGAACTCCTCGCCCGCGTACGGGACATCGGCGCCATCGTGGTCCTCGACGACCTGGAGATGGGCGGCAGCGTCCTGGAGGAGCTGCTGCGGGCCACCCCCGAATGCGCCTACCTGCTCGCCGCCACCCCCGACACCGCCCCCCTGGACGACACGCACCTGGAGGAGGTCTTCCTCGGCGGCCTGAGCCGCTCCGACTGCCTGCAACTGCTCGAAGCGGGCGTCGGCCGGCCGCTGACCGAAGAGGAGACCACCTGGGCGGAGGACCTGCGCTTCGCCTCCGAGGGGTTGCCGCTGCGCTTCGTCCAGGCCGCCGCCCTGCTGCGCCGCCGCGACGAGCTCAACCGGGGCCGCAGCGAGGACGACGACGAGGAGCCCGGCGTCTTCGAGGAGCGGCCCCGCGACACCGGCGCCGTACCACTGCCGACGCTCGCCGAGGGCGCGGCCCCGGCCGAGCTGCTCGCCTCCCGGCTCAGCGAGTCGGGCCGGGCCGCCCTGCGGATCGCCTGCGCACTCGGCGGGGAGCTCCCGCACCACGCCCACCTGCCGGCGCTGGTGGGGGACACCCACGCCGACGCCGCCGTCGCCGAACTGCTCGGCAGCGGGCTCATCACGCCCGTCGGGCCGCGGTTCCGGCTGGCCGCCGGGGTCGCCCGGCAGCTGGAGGAGGCCGGGTACGGGGACACCGCCGCAGAGGAGGCCCGTACCGCCGCCCGCCACTACGCCTGGTGGACCGGACACTCCTCGGTGACCCCGGCCCGGGTCGCGGCCGAGGCCGACGCGGTGCTGTCGGCGCTGGGCGGCGCCGATGTGGTGGCCGCCGTCCTGCTGGCCCGCAGTGCGGCGCCCGCGTTCGCGGCCTCGCGGCACTGGGAGGCGTGGGAGCGGGTGCTGCGCGCGGGCGCCGAGGCCGCGCGGAAGGCGGGGGAGGTCGCCGAGCAGGCGTACTTCCACCACGAGCTGGGTGTGCTCGCCCTGTGCGAGGGGCGGCTGGACCGGGCACGGGCCGAGCTGGAGGCGTCGATCGGGCTGAAGGGCGCCCTCGCGGACAAGCGGGGCACGGTGGCGGGCCGGCGGGCGCTGGCGCTGGTCACCGACCGCGAGGCGGCGGGCGTCGCCGGCTCGCCGCCGCTGCGGCTGGAAGCCCCGGCCGACGCGCCCGCTCCTGCGTCTGACCCCACGTCCGCCCCCACACCCGCTCCCGCGTCCGCCCCGGCGCCGGCCGCGCCGTCGGCGCGCCCGGCCGCGTCTGCAACTCCGACCGCCTCCCCGTCC
>NZ_JBHXTC010000067.1:8898-39769 GCF_042677605.1 Streptomyces sp. NPDC127106
CCGCGCCGGCGCGCGGCCGGCGCCCCCGCCCGCCACACACAGCCCCCCCCCGCGCCCGCCGCGGCGGCGCCGGCCCCCCCCCCCCGCGGCCCGGTCCGTGTCCCCGACCGTCGCCCGGCCCGCGGCGGCGGCGCCGCCCGCGTCCGAGGCGGTGACGGCGGCGCTGTCCGCGTCGGAGGCGGTCACCACCGCCCTGCCCGCGACCGGGGCGGCGACCACCGCGGTACCGGTGATCCGCCGGAGCGTGGCGCCGACCAGCCTGTCCGAGGTGTTCGAGGAGGCCTTCCCGCTCGACCCGAAGCCGGCCGCGCCGACGCGCCCGGTCCCGCCGGCGCTCATACCGCCCCGCCCCGCGCCGCGCCCGGCCCGGCAGCGACGCAAGCCGGTGCTGCTCGCGGCCGCCGGAGTCCTGGCCGCGGTGGTGCTGGGCACGGTGGTGGGTCTGGCGATGACCCCGTCCGAGCCGGAGGAGTCCGGCAGCGGTCCGGTGACCCAGTCGACCCCCGCCCCGGCCGAGCCGGGCACGACGAGCACCGGAGGGAACGATCCTGCACCGGAGCCGGGGACCTCCGAGCCGGCCGCCGTGCAGTCCGGGCCCGCCCGGCCCGGCCAGAGCGCGGCCCCGGCCGCGTCGGGTTCCGCTGCTCCCTCGCGCCGGCCCTCCTCAGCGGTACCGACGCCGCAGACGCCCTCGTCGGCGAAGCCGACGGCCACGTCCCAGGCCCCGAGCCCGACCGCCACGCCGTCCCCGTCGCAGTCCCCGGCCCCGACCCCGACGGTCACCACGACCACCGGTCCCGCCGGGACCGGACCGGCCGCCACGCCCTAGTGACCTGAGTCGGCCCAGCGGCGACGGCCGGAGCGGTGCGACCGCCGCCGAGCGGTCTCGGGGAAGCCGCTCAGAACAGCCGGAGCTTGTCGTCCTCGATGCCGCGCAGGGCGTCGTAGTCCAGCACGACGCACTCCATGCCGCGGTCCGTGGCCAGCACGCGCGCCTGCGGCTTGATCTCCTGGGCCGCGAACACGCCCCGGACCGGGGCCAGGTGCGGATCGCGGTTCAGCAGCTCCAGGTAGCGCGTCAGCTGCTCGACGCCGTCGATCTCGCCGCGGCGCTTGATCTCGACCGCCACCGTCGCCCCGTCGGAGTCCCGGCACAGGATGTCGACCGGGCCGATGGCCGTCATGTACTCGCGGCGGATCAGGGTGTAGCCCTCGCCCAGCGTCTCGATGCGGTCGGCCAGCAGCTCCTGGAGGTGCGCCTCGACGCCGTCCTTGATGAGGCCGGGGTCGACGCCGAGCTCGTGGGAGGAGTCGTGGAGGACTTCCTCCATGGTGATGATGAGCTTCTCGCCCGCCTTGTTGACGACGGTCCAGACGCCGGCCTCGTCCCCGGTCCCCTCCTTGAGGGTGCACGGCGGCGACATCCAGTTGAGCGGTTTGTACGCCCGGTCGTCCGCGTGGATGGAGACACTGCCGTCAGCCTTCACGAGGATCAGACGGGGTGCCGAGGGCAGATGGGCGGTGAGCCGGCCCGCGTAGTCGACGGAGCAGCGGGCAATGACGAGACGCATGGTCGGCAACGCTACTCGACCGACCCGCCTCCACGCGATTCGCCCCCGAAAGCCCCGTTCGCCGATGGCGCGTTGTATGCGCATTCTCCTGGTGCGGCACCCGGTGGGCGCCTACCGTGGAAGCGGGAGGTCGTCGAGCGTGCACACTGCGTCGCCGGTCTCCTTCCCTGCCCGTAAGACTCCGGCTACCCAGAGGGCCGGGGTCGCGAGAGGAGAACCCATGTCGCTCGACGTCTCACCGGCCCTACTCGAACAGGCCGAGCGAGGCGAGGTCGACGAAGCCGCCTTCGTCGACTGCGTCCGGACCTCCCTGCCCTTCGCATGGGAGATGATCAGCTCGCTCGTGGCACAGCTGAAGGTGGACGGCGGGGACTTCGCCGACAACCAGACGCCGCCGCCCGACGAGCACGCGCGCGGGCAGCTGCTGCGCGCGCTCGCGAGCGACGCGATACGGGGTGCGCTGCAGCGGCACTTCGGGGTGCGCCTGGCCTTCCAGAACTGCCACCGCGTGGCGGTGTTCCCGCTGGACGCGTCCGCGGACGACCGGCTCGCCAGGTTCACGTCGGTCCGCGCCCAGCTGCTCAACCAGTCGCCGGAGCTGCGGGACTGCTAGCCCGGCGGACGGCCCGACCGGCCCGACCCGTGTCGCAGCGGCCCGCGTGACCGGCCCCGGCCCCGCGCCGGCCCGACCTGCACGACCGTACTCTTGCTGCCGCTCCGTATCGGGGGAGGTGCCACGGATACCGGAGCGGCAGCCAGGCAAGGAAGGTAGGCCGGCGCCAGGACCCGCGCCGGGTGCGGGCCCGGGCCGCCGGAGGCCTCAGCCGATGCGGGGCAGCACCTCGGTACCCAGGCGCCGTACGTTCTCCTCGGTCGCGGCGAGGTCGCCCGAGCCCTCCATCAGCAGGGCGAACCGCGTGATGCCGGTCCGCTCCGCAGTCGCGGCCAGCCGGTCCGCCGCCCGCCGCGGGGTGCCCACCGGGTGCAGGTCGCAGAGCAGCTCGGTATAGGCGACGGGGTCCCGCATCGCGCGCACGCGGCCGTCCACCGTCACGTGCGCCTCCAGGCCCTGCTTCAGCCAGCCCGGCATCGCCTTCGCCAGGGTCTCGCGCGCGTCCGCGGTGCGGTCCGCGAGCTGGCACACGCCCGCCGACACGTGGGGGGCGTGCGGGTCGTGGCCGGCAGCGGCGGCCGTGCGGCGGTAGAGCGCGACCATGGCCGTCTTCTCCTCGTCCCCGCAGTGCATGCCCAGCAGCATCGGCAGCCCCCGCTCCGCGGCCAGTCGCACCGACGCGGGGGAGGTGCAGGCGACGATCACTTCCGGTCCGGATCCGTCCCCGTCCAGCGCCTCCGCCGGGCGCGGTACGACGGCCACCCGGCGAAAGACGTGCCGCTCGCCGAGGGCGGACACCCTCGGCTCGGTCAGCCAGCGCCGGAGCAGGTCCAGGTCCTCGGGGAAGCCGTTCTCGTACGCGCGCAGGCCGGCGCCGAAGACCTCCAGGTCCACCCAGGGGCCGCCCCGGCCCACCCCGAGGGTGAACCGGCCGCCCGAGGTGAGGTGCAGCAGCGCCGCCTGTTCACCGAGGGCCACCGGGTGCGTGTTCGGCAGCACGCTCACGGCCGTGCCGACCCGCAGCCGCCGCGTCCGGCCCAGCAGCAGGGCCGCGAGGGTCACCGCCGAGGGGCACACCCCGTACGGGACGAAGTGGTGCTCGGCGAGCCACACGGAGTCGAGCCCGGCCTCCTCCGCCACCTCCGCCGTGCGCACCGCCCGGTGCAGCGTCTCCCCCTGACCCTGGCCCGGGAACTGGGCCGCCACTACAAACGCTCCTACGCGCATCGCCTTAGCCTCCTCGTTGGCTGACGCGGCCTCCCCCAGGTGCGACCGGTGCTTGTGTTGGCAACAACGTCTGACACGTGCCAAAGGCACGGCCTGACAGGAAAGTTATTGGGATAGTCAGGCCAGTCGCCCTCGGTGGGCGGTCCGTCCCCGGCCTCTCTCCGCCACCCTGCGTGGAGGCGCCCCCGCTGCGCGTAGTCTGGGAGAAAGTCACTGCCGTCCGCCCATTCGTGAGGTATACGTGTCACCGCGCCACAACCGCCCCAAGGGCGGCGGGAAGTCAGCCGGCCGTGCGGCGGAGGGCTCCGGCCCCGGTCCGGCGGCAGCCGACCGGTTCGGGCTGGAGCGCACCGAGGAGTACCTCGGCGAGGAGTGGAAGGTCCGGCACGTCGCGGGCGCGAGCGCGGTGGGCAAGCGCTACCGCTGCCCGGGGTGCGACCAGGAGATCCCCTCCGGCACCCCGCACCTGGTGGCCTGGCCGGAGTACGGCGGTGTGGACGACCGCCGGCACTGGCACAAGGCCTGCTGGAACGCGAAGGACCGCCGCACCACACGGGTGCAGCGGTCCAGGAACGCCCCCAAGTACTGACAGCCCCCCGATCCTCACGGGCAGCCGGCGGTCCTACACGTCGCGGCGGCCGACGAGCACGTACGAGCCGGCCACCGCGGCCCCCGTCACGAGCAGGATCAGCACCACGTGGGACCAGTCGCTCGGGAGCCGCTCCCCCTCGATCCCGTTGGGCACGCCGAACAGCTGCATCAGCGCGACCGGGGCGTTGTACTCGAGGATCGTGCGGCCGATCGGGGCCAGGCGCTCCCAGGTGGTCAGCATCCCCCCGGCGACCGGCGGGACGGTGACCAGCGCCAGCATCAGGGTGATGGCCCCGGCGGAGTGCCGCAGCATCGCGCCGACGGCGAGGCCGAGGACCCCGAGGAGGGTGACGTAAGCGCAGCCGGCCAGGGCGTGGGCCCACTCCCCGACGCCGTGCTGGCTGCCGATGCCGTCGCGCAGGATCAGGGAGGCGAACCCGACCACCGCGACCGAGCCGGCGATGGCGGCGAAGGCGACGCCGGCGAAGACGAGGTACTTCGCGGTGAGCACGCGGGCGCGGCCGGGTGCTGCGGTGAAGGTCGTCCGGATCAGCCCGGTCCCGTACTCGGAGGTGATGGTCAGGACGCCGAGCGCCATCACGGCGACCTGGCCGATCAGCAGCCCGAACAGGGCGGGCGCGGTCGCCGGCGTGAGCGCGTCGTCGGTGTCGCGGATCTCGATGACGGCGAGCAGTCCGATGCCGACGACGAGCACGACGAGGGAGCCGAGCGTGAACAGAGTGGAGCGCACCGAGACCAGCTTGGTCCACTCCGAGGCGAGGGCGTGGCCCAGGTGCGGCCGGGGCGTGGGCAGCGGCGAGACGTAGCTCTCCCGCACGGCCGCCGGACGGTCCTCCAGCTGGTCCTCCAGCTGGTCCTTCGGCTGGTCCGCGGTCGACGTGGGGCCGGTCATCGGGTGTCCTTGCGCGTGTCCGAGGGGGCGTTGTTGGCGGTGGCGGCGAGCTCGCCGGGGCTACTGGGCATCAGGAAGGGCTTGCCGCCCGCACCGGGCGGCGGGGGAGCGAAGAAACCGTCCTGCGGGACCTCGGGCGCCGCGGGCTCGTCCTCCCAGACGGGCAGGGCCAGCGGGTCGGGCTCCCACAGCTCCGCCCGCGGGTCCTCGGTGGAGGTGTACTCGACGGAGGACTGGGTCAGCCGCATGTACGCCTCCTCCAGCGAGGCCCGGTGCGGGGACAGCTCCCACAGCCGTACGCCGGCCTCGTGGGCGAGGTCCGAGATCTGCGGCAGCTCCAGGCCGGTCACCCGCAGCGCCCCGTCGGCCTCCTGGAGCACCCGCCCGCCCGCCCTGGTCAGCGCCCCCGCCAGCGTGTTCCGGCCATCCGCGGCCGGTCCGGCCGCGCGGACCCGCGCGAATCCGGCCGAGTTGCGGGCGATGAACTCCTGGGTGCCCAGGTCGGCCAGGAGCCGGCCGCGGCCGATCACGATGAGGTGGTCGGCGGTCAGGGCCATCTCGCTCATCAGGTGCGAGGAGACGAAGACGGTGCGGCCTTCGGCGGCGAGCCGGCGCATGAGGTTGCGGACCCAGAGGATGCCCTCGGGGTCGAGCCCGTTGACCGGCTCGTCGAAGAGGAGCACCTGGGGGTCGCCGAGCAGGGCGGTGGCGATGCCGAGCCGCTGGCCCATGCCGAGGGAGAAGCCCTTCGTGCGCTGCCGGGCCACGTCCTGGAGGCCGACCACGGCCAGCACCTCGTCCACCCGGCGTTCGGGGATGCCGGACAGCTGGGCGATGGAGAGCAGGTGCGTGCGGGCCCGGCGGCCGCCGTGCACGGCCTTGGCGTCGAGGAGGGCCCCGACGTGCCGCTGGGCGTTGGGCAGCTCGCGGAAGGGGTGGCCGTTGATCGTGACGTGGCCGGACGTGGGCCGGTCCAGGCCGAGGATCATGCGCATGGTGGTGGACTTGCCGGAGCCGTTGGGGCCCAGGAAGCCGGTCACGTGACCTGGCCTGACCTGGAAGGACAGCTGGTCGACGGCGGTCTTGGCGCCGAAGCGCTTGGTCAGCCCGACTGCCTCGATCATTCCTCTGCCCCTTGCCCGGCGGACGGCTTTCGTCCGAGTTAAGGATTAAGAGGATATCGAGGAGGCTCCGGTTCCACCCCTGGCCGATCCCTGAGCTGTCCCTGACCCCGACCCGGGGAAGACCCGTAGTACGGGGGATGTCCGCCCTGAGGCGGATCATGAAGCGGGGTCCGTCTTGAGACGGACCCCACATCACGGCGCCGTCAGGCGTCGCGGTTCTTCAGCATGAGGAAGCCCCCGACCACCGCGGCGAGCGCCCACGCGACCATGATCGCGAACCCGCCCCACGGGCCGTACGGCGGCTCGCTGCCGTCCAGCGTGACCTGGACCGTCTGCATGATCGTGCTGCCGGCCGTGTTCGGGAGGTACTCGGCGACCTTCCGGGTGGCGTCGACGGAGCTCAGGATCGGCGAGATGAGGAAGAAGAGCGGCAGCAGGATGCCGAGGGCCAGCATCGAGCTGCGCAGGATCATCGTCATGCCCATGGAGAACAGTGCCAGCACGGCCATGTACAGACCGGCGCCGACCACCGCGCGCAGCACGTTGGGCTCCCCGATGGCGATGCTGTGCTCGCCGAGGAGGGCCTGTCCGACGAAGAAGGACAGGAAGCTGGTGACCAGGCCCACGACGAGGGCGAGGGCGGTGGCCGCGGTCAGCTTGCCGGCCAGGAAGCTGCCGCGGCGCGGCACGGCGGCGAGCGAGGTGCGGATCATGCCGGTGCTGTACTCGGTGCCGACGACCAGGACGCCGAAGACGATGACGGCGGCCTGGCCGAGGGTCATGCCGGCGAAGCTGGCCATGGTCGGGTCGAAGGTGAGCTGCTGCTCCTTCGGCATGTCCTCGAACGTGGAGTTGAGGAAGCCGCACAGCAGGGCGCTCAGGCCGACCGTGACCACGAGGGCGGACGCCAGGGTCCAGAGGGTCGAGGCGACGGTACGGATCTTGGTCCACTCGGACTGGAGGATCGCGGGGAAGGACATGTCACCGCCCGCCCTTGCGGTCGGCCTCGTAGCCGGCGCCCCACGCGGGGGCGTCGACCGCCGGGACCCGGTTGTCGGCGGCGGCGCCCGGGCCCGGCAGTGCCGCGCCGGGGGCGCCCGGGGCATGGGCGTGGTACTCGACCGAGTCCGCCGTCATGCGCATGAACGCTTCCTCCAGTGAAGCCCGCTGCGGGCTGAGTTCGTGCAGCACGATGCCGTGCTGGGCGGCCAGTTCGCCGAGCTGCTCGGAGGCGGCCCCGTCGATCTCCAGCGCGCCGCTGTCCGGAACGGCGACCGCGGTGATTCCGGCCTGGTGCAGGACGTCCTTGAGCTGCTCCTGCTGCGGCGAGCGCAGCCGGACGAAGCTGCGGGAGTTCTGGTGAATGAAATCGGCCATAGACATATCGGCCAGCAGTCTGCCTTGGCCGATCACGATCAAATGGTCCGCCGTCAGCGACATTTCGCTCATCAGGTGCGAGGAGACGAAGACAGTCCGCCCCTCGGAGGCGAGCCCCTTCATCAGATTGCGGATCCAGAGAATTCCCTCCGGGTCCAGACCGTTGACGGGCTCGTCGAACATCAGGATTTCCGGATCACCGAGCAGTGCAGCGGCGATTCCCAGCCGCTGGCCCATTCCGAGCGAAAACCCTTTCGATTTCTTCTTCGCCACGGGCGTCAGCCCGACGAGATCCAACACTTCGCCCACCCGGCTCGTCGGGATCCGGTTGGACTGGGCGAGGCAGAGCAGGTTGTTGTACGCACTGCGACCGCCGTGCATGGCCTTCGCGTCCAGCAGTGCACCGATGTGCTTCAACGGCTCCGACAGGTCCCGGTAGTGCGCTCCATTGATCCTGACCGTCCCGCTCGTCGGGTTGTCGAGGTCGAGCATCATGCGCATGGTCGTCGACTTGCCCGCCCCGTTGGGGCCGAGGAAGCCGGTCACCACCCCCGGTCTGACCTGGAAGCTGAGGTGGTCGACGGCGGTCTTCGCGCCGAATCGTTTGGTAAGGGCCTCAAGCTCGATCATGCGGCTCACGCTAGAACGCCAGAGGGCCCCACGCCACCTCGAAAGGGTGACAAGGGGCCCTCTTGTATGACGTTTCGCTACCAGCGAGTAGACGGCGCGTCAATCGCCTGTGCGCGGGCGGCATGCGGTAGCACGCGCGCCGCGGCGCCGGGCCGCACCGGCCGAGGCGTCGTCAGCGGCTCTGCTGTGCCGGCACGCCGCGGGAGACCGGCTCGTCGTCCATCGGGGAGCCGGCGGCGGCGACGGCCGCACCGGTCAGCGTCGCCAGCATCTCGCGGACGTTGGTCAGCTGGGCGTTGATCGAGTCGCGGCGGTTGGTGAGCGCCGCCAGCTCGCGCTCCGACTCGCTGCGGATGCGGTCCGCCTTGGCGTTGGCGTCGGCGACGATGTCCTCGGCCTGGCGCTGCGCGGTCTCCACCGTCTGGCGGGCCCGGCGCTCGGCGTCCGTACGCAGCTTCTCGGCCTCCAGGCGCAGCTGCTCCGCGCGGTGCTCGATCTCCGCGAGGCGCTTCTCCGCCTTGGCCTGACGCGAGGCCAGGTCGCGCTCGGACTGCTCGCGGCGCTTGGCCAGGTTCGTCTCGAAGTCGGCGGCGGCCTGGGCGGCCTTGGCGCGGGTCTCCTCGAACAGCGCGTCGGCCTCCTCGCGCTTGGAGGCGGCGTCCTTCTGGGCCTCGGCGCGCAGGGTCGCGGCGTCCCCCTTGGCCTTCTCGACGATGCGGACGCCCTCGTCCTCCGCCTTCGCCTTGCGGTCGGCCGCGAACGACTCGGCGTCGTTGCGCACCTGCTGGGCCGCCGACTCGGCCAGCTCACGGTGCTGCTCGGCCGCGCGCCGGGCCTCCTCGCGCAGGTCCTTGGCCTCCTCCTCCGCCAGCCGCAGGATCTTCTCGACCCGGGCGCCGAGTCCCGCGTACGAGGGCTCCGCCTCGCTCACCTGGGCCTGGGCGTTCTGCGTTTCGAGGTGCAGTTCCTCGATCCGCTTTTCCAAGGCACTGATTCGTCCAAGGGCGCTGTCGCGGTCGGAGACCAGCTTGGTGATGCGGTCGTCCACCTGACCGCGGTCGTAACCACGCCGCACGAGCTCGAAGCCGAAGGGGGAGGATGTGTCGCTCATGGGGTTCCTGTCGATGAGACCGATGAGGTGCTACGTGAGGTGTTAAGGGGAATCCTAGGCGCCCGAGCGGCGTGTCATCGAGTCAATCCCAGTTTGATCTGGACAATGACACCCCTTTTGAGTGGCAAGGCGGCAGAATGCTTGTCACCCGTTCGCCTGAACCTTCATCAGGTGCACACAATCCGTCCCCGTGTGGGCTACTCAGACGACTTGCCACCCGAACGAGTGGAACCCGCACCGGCACCGGCCTTCACGCCCCCCGGGCCCTGGCTACCGATCGAAGGCTTTCCACCCGAAGGCGCCTCGAATGATTCCAACGCCTCAAGAACGTCCTGGACACGGGAGATCTCCGCCTGGATGTCCTCCCGCCTGCGCACCAGGACCTCCAGCTCGCGCCGGCCCTCCTCGACGATCCGCTCGGCCTCCTCCTTGGCCTCCGCCAGGGCGGCCTCCGCCAGCCGCGACAGCTCGGCCTTCTTCTGCTCCGCCTCCTTCAGCAGCGCCTCCGCCTTGCGGACCGCCGCGATGCGCACCTTGCTCGCCTCACTGCTCGCGTCCGACACCAGGGCCTTGGCCTTCGCCTCGGCCTCCTCGCTCTGCTCGGTCGCCGCGCGCACCAGCTTGTCCACGCGCTCGCCGGCCGACTTCATCTGCTCGGCCGTCTCCCGGCGGGCCCGCTCGTGCAGCTCCTCGATCTCGCCCTCGACGCGGGAGCGCAGCTCCTCCGCCCGCTCCCTTATGGCGGCGGCGTCCGAACGCGCGCCGACCAGCAGCTCGTCCGCGTCCGTACGGGCCTTCTCCACCAGGGAGTTGCCCTCGACGGTGGCCTCGGCGGCGATCCGCTTCGCCTCCTTGCGGGCGGCGTCGACCATCTGGTCGGCCTGCTCCTCCGCACCCGTCGTCGCGGCCACGGCCTGCGCCTGCGCGTCCGCGATGAGCTTGTCCGCCTCGGCCGCCGCCTCACTGATGAGCCGGTCCACCTGCTCCGCGGCCTCGGTACGCCGCTTGCCGGCCTCCTCGCGCGCCTCGTCCAGCAGCTGCTCGGACTCCTCGCGCGCCGAGGTCAGGGTGCGCTCCGCCGCCGCGACCGCGTCCGCCTTGGCCCGGTCGGCCTCCGAGCGGGTGCGCGCCGCGTGCTCCTGCGCCGAGGACAGCGCCTCCGAGGCCTCGGCGCGCAGCCGCTCGGCCTCCGCCGCGGCCTCGCCGACCGTGCGCTCGTTGTCCCGGCGGGTCTGCGCGGTGAGCTGGTCCGCCTCGGCCGCCGCCTCCGTGATGAGCCGGTCCGCCTGCTCGGCGGCCTCCGTACGCAGCCGGTTGGCCTCCGCACGCGCGTCGTCCAGGGTCTGCTCGGACTCCCGCTCGGCGCTCTCCAGGGTCTCGGCCGCCGCGGCCGTGACCCGGTCCGCCTCAGCGGTGGCGTCGCCGACGATCCGGCCGCCCTCCGCGCGGGCGTCCTCCAGGACCTGCGTCGCCTCGGTGCGCAGCCGCTCGGCCTCCTCGGCCGCCTCGCCGACCGTCAGCTCGTTGGCCGCGCGCACCTCGTCGACCAGGCGGTCGCCCTCGTTGCGGGCGTCGACCAGGACGCGGGCCGCGTCCCGCTCGGCCGCGGCCATCGTGTCGGCCGCCTGCCGGGTGAGCTTGTCGGCCTTCGCCTTCGCCTCGTCGAGCGCCTTCGCGGTCGCCGCGCGCGTCTCCTCCGTGAGGCGCTCCGCCTCGGACACGGCCTCGGTGACGAGCCGGTCCGCCTGCTCTGCGGCCTCCGTGCGCAGCCGGTTGGCCTCCGACCGGGCCTCGTCCAGGACGCCCGCGGCCTCGACGCGGGTGGCCTCCGCCGCTTCCTCGGCCTCGGTCGTGAGGCGCTCCGCCTCCGCGGTCGCCCCGGTCACGGTGGCCTCGTTGGCCGCGCGCGTCTCCTCGGTGATCCGCTCGGCCTCGGCCGTCGCGTCCTCGACGATCCGTGCACCCTCGGCGCGCGAGGCCTCCAGCGCCTCCCCGGCCTCACCGCGGATCCGGTTGGCGTCGCCGCGGGCGTCGGCCCGGGTGCGGGCGGCGTCCCGCTCCGCCGCGGCCAACGCGTCCGTGGCCTCCGTACGCACCCGCTGGGCGTACTCGGCGGTGTCGGTGCGCAGCTGCTCCGCCTCGGTGATCGCGTCCGCGACCGTCCGCTCTGCCAGCGCCTTCGCCGCATCCGTCTCGGTGCGCGCCTCGGTGCGGATCCGGTCGGCGTCCGCGGTCGCCCGCTCGCGCTCCTCGTAGGCGTCGGTGCGGACGCGGGCGGCCTCCTCCTCGGCCTCCGTCCGGGTGCGCTCCGCCGCGTGCTCGGCGGCGCTGCGCAGCCCGGCGATCTCCTCCTCGGCCTCCTCGCGCAGCCCGGACACGGAGTCCCGCACCTGCTGGGCGGTGGCCTCCGCCGCCGACACCAGCTCGGCCGCGCGCCGCTCCGCCTCCTCGGTCAGGCGGGCCGCCTCGGCCTGCGCCTCCTCCGTGCGCTTGCGGGCCGCGGCCAGCAGCTCCTCGCTCTGCTCGCGGGCCTGCGCCCGCTCGCTGTCCGCGTCGGTGCGCGCCGACGCCAGCGTCTCCTCGGCCTCCCGGCGGCGCCGCGCGGACTCCTCCTGCGCGGCGGCCAGCGCCTCGGCCGCCTCCTCGGCGACCCGCTCGGCGGCGGCCTTCGCCTCGGCGCGCAGCCGGGCCGCCGTCTCCTGGGCCTCCGTACGCACCCGCTCGGCCTCGGTCTCGGCCTCGGTGCGCAGCCGTACGGCCACCTGCTCGGCCTCGGCCCGCGCCCGCCCGGCGTCGTCCGCCGCCTCGGTGCGCAGCCGGTCGGCCTCCGCCTCCGACTGCTCCCGCAGGCTGCGGATGCGCTCCGCCGCCTCGGTGCGCAGCCGGTCGGTCTCCTCCGCGGCCTCGCGGCGGATGGCCTCGGCCGCGCCGCGGGCGTCGCGCAGCGTCTGCTCGGCCGTGGCCAACCGGCCCTCGGCCTCCGCGTGCAGGCGGGTGAGTTCCTCCTCGGCCTCGGCGCGCTTGCCGGCCAGGGCCTGCTCGGTCTCCTCGCGCCGGGCGCGGGCCGCGGCGTCCGCCTCGGCGCGCACCGCCTCGGCCCGCTCCTCGGCCTCGGTGCGCAGCCGCTCGGCCTCGGTGCGGGTCCGCTCCAGGGTCTCCTCGGCCTGCCGGCGCAGGGTGGTGGCCCGCTCGACGGCCTCCGCGCGCACCCGCTCGCTCTCGGCGGTCGCCCCGGCGCGCAGCTCGTCCGCGTCCGCCTTGGCCTTGCCGAGCAGCTCCTCGGCGGTCTTGGCCGCCTCCTCGATCTGCTGGACCGCCTCGCGACGGGCCTCGCCGCGGATCCGCTCGCCCTCGGCCACGGCCTCGGCGCGCAGCTGCTCCGCCTCGCCGCGCAGCCGCCGTGCCTCCTCCTGGAGTTGGACGGTGCGGGCCCGGTACTCCTCGGTGTCGTCCTTCGCGGCGCCCTTGAGCTCGGCGGCGACGTCCGCGGCCTGGGCGCGCAGCCGCTCCGCCTCGGCCTCTGCCTCGCGGCGGATCCGCTCGGCCTCCTCGGACGCGGCCCGGGTCGTGGCCTGCGCGTTCTCCGACGCCTTGGTCAGCATCTCCTCGGCCGTGCGGGCGGCCTTCGCCAGCTGGGCGGCCGTGTCCTCGGCCGCCGCGGCACGGGCCTGCTCGGCGGCCTCGGCGCGCTGCCGCTCCACGTCGGCGCGGGCGTCGGCGAGCACCTGCTCGGCCTCGGCCTTGAGGGTCTCGGCCTCCTTGGTGGCCTCGCCCACCAGCCGGGCGACCTGCTCCTTGGCGGTGCGCGTGCGCTGCTCGTTGACGGACTCCGCCGAGGTCAGCTGCCGGGCGGCGCTCTCCTTGGCCTCGGCGAGGACGCGCTCCGCCTCGGCGCGCGCCTCGCGCAGGGCCCCGTCGGCCTCCTGGACCCGCTGTTCGGCGACACGGCCGAGGTCCAGGGTCTGCTGCCGGGTCTGCTCGGCCTCGGCGGTGCTCGCCGAACGCAGCCGCTCCGCGTGCTCGGTGGCCTCCTGGGCCTGCGTCGAGGCGGCGGTCAGCAGCCGCTCCGCCTCCTTGCGGGCGCGCAGCAGCGTCGCCTCGGCCTCGGCACGCGTGGCCTCGGCGTCGGCGGCCAGGCGGCGGCGGGTCTCCTCGGCGACGCGGGCGGCCTCGGCCCGGGCGGCGTTCAGGGACTGCTCGGCCTCGGCACGGGACTCGTCCATGAGCCGGCGGGCCTGGGACTCCGTACGGGCGCGCAGCTGTTCGGCCCAGGCGACGTTCTCGTTGACGTGCGCCTCGACGGTCTGGCGGCGCTCGTTGAGCTCCTGGTCCAGCCGCTGGCGGCGGTTGACGGCCTCGGCGTGCAGCTCGGCCTGGAGCCGGGCCTGGTGCTCGGCGTGCTCCTGGAGGATGCGCTGCGTCTGCGCCCGGGCCTCGCGCAGCTCGCGCTCGGCGTCCGAACGCATCTGGTCCGCCTGGATCTGGGCATTGCGCAGCAGCTGCTCCGCCTGATATCCCATGTCCGCGCCGTCGTACGCGGGGCGGGACGCGAGCGCGCGCCGCACCTCGTGCAGCTTCGCGCGCAGGACCTCGACCTGGTAGCCGAGGTCCTCGGCGTGCTGGACGGCTTTTCCGCGCTCCTTCTTGAGCCGCTCCATCTCCGCTTCGAAGAGCGAGAGATGATCGGCCTCAGCCTGAAGGCTCTCCTGGCTTTCGTAGCCCCGCACAGCGCGGTCCCATCCGTCCCCTGGTCGCAAGCTCACTCCCAAATGAGCACCGTCCGCCCGCTGAACGGCGCCCCCGGGGGAATGGTGTCAGATACCCGGGCAGGGGTCACAGGCCCCGACCCCGTCTGAAGCACCGAACCCCGGCCGAGCCATGGCCACTCTACCGGCCGGGGAATGGGGACATCAGTGCGTGCTTCCACTGATCCCGGACCCGGTGGGCTGTCAGGTCCCTCCTCGGGTCACGGCAGGGACGGTCCGGGTCGGGGGGAAGGCCCCTTGAGGGTGGATTTGCGATGTTCGAATGCACGCATCCCGGGGCGCAGCCGGTGTTTCCGGTGCACATCCGGCCGTGCAGGTCACGCTGTTGCCGGCGCCCCGGCAGGGGCCGGGGTCCGCCGCGGGCTTCCGGCCTGCAACGGGGCCGCGCCCCGGTGCCGGTGCGGCGCCCGGCCGGAAGGCCCTGCGGACACCGCTCGGCATGTGAGGAAAAGACCTGCAGAGCGTACGCGGCCCTGCGGGACGCGAGTGCGAACACCGCCACCACGGGTGACGCGGCCGGCCGGAGGCGGACGGCGCACCACCGCCGGTGACGCGGCCGTCCGCGAACTCCGGGACGTCAGGGCCGGCCGGCCGCCGCAGGGCCGGTCAGTCGTCGTGCCCGGCGTGCGACTCGTCCGGGCGGGAGGTGACCAGCTCGGTGAGGACGCCGTGGCAGTCCTTGGGGTGCAGGAAGGTGATCGAGGAGCCCATCGAGCCCCGGCGGGGCTCGTCGTACAGCACCCGGACGCCCTTGCCGCGGATGGCCTCGGAGTCGCCGCGGACGTCCTCGGTGCCGAAGGCGATGTGGTGCACGCCCTCGCCGTTCTTGGCCAGCCACTTGCCGACCGCGGAGTCCTCGCGGGTGGGCTCCAGCAGCTGGAGGTAGGAGGCGCCGCCGTCGGAGGTCTCGTTGATCTTGAGCATGGCCTCGCGGACGCCCTGCTCCTCGTTGACCTCGGTGTGGAACACCTCGAAGCCGTACGTGGCACGGTAGAACTCGACGGTCTTGTCCAGGTCGAAGCAGGCGATCCCGATGTGGTCGATTCTTGTCAGCATGGAACCAGTGGACCGCTGCGGGAGGCGGTCACGCAACGTGCCAGCGATCACACCGACTGCCCGATGACGGCGCGGGTACCGCTCAGTACATTCAGGTAAACCCTCGTTCACTCCTCATCCTCAAGGGGCTGTGCTCCATGTCCGGAACGAACAACACCACGTCCGTGATCGTCGCCGGGGCCCGCACGCCCATGGGGCGGCTGCTCGGCTCGCTGAAGTCCTTCTCGGGTGCCGAGCTCGGCGGGATCGCCATCAAGGCCGCTCTGGAGCGGGCCGGCATCACCGGCGACCAGGTCCAGTACGTGATCATGGGCCAGGTGCTGCAGGCCGGCGCGGGCCAGATCCCGGCCCGCCAGGCCGCCGTCAAGGCCGGCATCCCGATGAACGTGCCCGCCCTGACGGTCAACAAGGTCTGCCTCTCCGGCCTCGACGCGATCGCGCTGGCCGACCAGCTCATCCGCGCCGGGGAGTTCGACGTCGTCGTCGCGGGCGGCCAGGAGTCCATGACCAACGCCCCGCACCTGCTGCCGAAGTCCCGCGAGGGCTTCAAGTACGGCGCGATCGGCATGCTCGACGCGATGGCGTACGACGGCCTCACCGACGCCTTCGAGAACATCGCCATGGGCGAGTCCACCGAGAAGCACAACGCCCGCCTCGGCATCGAGCGCGCCCCGCAGGACGAGTTCGCCGCCGGCTCCCACCAGCGCGCCGCCGCCGCCCAGAAGAACGGCGTCTTCGAGGCCGAGATCACCCCGGTCGAGATCCCGCAGCGCAAGGGCGACCCGGTCCTGTTCACCCAGGACGAGGGCATCCGCCCGGAGACCACGGTGGAGTCCCTGGCCAAGCTGCGCCCGGCCTTCGCCAAGGAGGGCACCATCACCGCCGGCACCTCCTCGCAGATCAGCGACGGCGCGGCCGCCGTGGTCGTGATGAGCAAGGCCAAGGCCGAGGAGCTGGGCCTGGAGTGGATCGCCGAGATCGGCGCCCACGGCAACGTGGCCGGTCCGGACAACTCCCTGCAGTCGCAGCCCTCGAACGCGATCCTGCACGCCCTGAAGAAGGAGGGCCTGGAGGTCTCCGACCTGGACCTCATCGAGATCAACGAGGCCTTCGCGGCGGTCGCCGTGCAGTCAATGAAGGACCTGGGCGTGACCCCGGAAAAGGTGAACGTCAACGGCGGTGCCATCGCCCTGGGCCACCCGATCGGCATGTCCGGCGCCCGCGTGGTGCTGCACCTGGCGCTGGAGCTCCAGCGCCGCGGCGGCGGCGTCGGCGCGGCCGCGCTGTGCGGCGGCGGCGGCCAGGGCGACGCCCTGATCGTCCGGGTCCCCCAGGCCTAGTACACCCTGCCCGTACCCGGCGCGCCGTGCCGGGTACGGGCGCATCCGCATCCGCATCCGCGGCGAGAACGAGGAGCGCAGCACGTATGACGGTGGACGTCCCCCAGCTGGTGGCCCAGGCGCGTGACGGCAGGCCGAGAGCGGTGGCCCGGCTGATCTCGCTGGTCGAGGGGGCGTCCCCGCAGCTGCGCGAGGTGATGGCGGCGCTGGCCCCGCTGACGGGCGGGGCGTACGTGGTGGGCCTGACGGGCTCGCCGGGCGTCGGCAAGTCGACCTCCACCTCGGCGCTGGTCTCGGCGTACCGCAGGGCGGGCAAGCGGGTCGGCGTGCTCGCCGTCGACCCGTCCTCGCCGTTCTCCGGGGGTGCGCTGCTCGGTGACCGGGTGCGCATGTCGGACCACGCCTCCGACCCGGGCGTGTACATCCGCTCGATGGCCACCCGCGGCCACCTGGGCGGCCTGGCCTGGGCGGCCCCGCAGGCGATCCGGGTGTTGGACGCGGCCGGCTGCGACGTGATCCTGGTCGAGACGGTCGGCGTCGGGCAGTCGGAGGTGGAGATCGCCTCCCAGGCCGACACCTCCGTGGTCCTGCTGGCCCCCGGGATGGGCGACGGGATCCAGGCCGCGAAGGCGGGCATCCTGGAGATCGGCGACGTGTACGTGGTCAACAAGGCCGACCGGGACGGCGCCGACGCTACCGCCCGGGAGCTGAACCACATGCTGGGCCTGGGCGAGGCGCGCGGGCCCGGCGACTGGCGGCCGCCCATCGTCAAGACGGTCGCGGCGCGCGCCCAGGGCGTCGACGAGCTGGTCGAGGCGCTGGAGAAGCACCGGGCCTGGATGGACGAGCACGGGGTGCTGGCCGAGCGGCGGGCCGCGCGGGCCGCGCGCGAGGTGGAGACCATCGCCGTGACCTCGCTGCGGGCCCGGATGGCCGACGTGCACGGGGACGCCCACCTGGGGGCCCTGGCGGCACGGGTGGCGCAGGGCGAGCTCGACCCGTACGCGGCCGCGGACGCCCTGCTGGCCACCCTCACGGAGGGCTGACCGGCCACCCTCACGGAGGGCTGAGGTGGCGCACGGAGGGCCGGGGCCGTTTTCCCGGGGCTCACCCGTGCGGCCGCGGGCTCCCTGCGGGGCGCATGGGCCGAACGTAGACTGACGACGCCCGGAATGCCCCGATAACAGCCCATTGAGGGAGTGGCGTCATGGCGAAGCGCGGCAACAAGAAGCGAGCGCGCAAGAAGAAGAAGGCCAACCACGGGAAGCGCCCCAACGCCTGACCGCGGCCCCGGCCGGAACCCACAGGAGCCGCCCCCCCGTGACGGGGTGCGGCTCCTGTGGTGTGTGATGCGTGCGGTACGTCCGATGCAGTGGTGCCGGCCGAGGCCGCTGATGCGCGGTCTACGCGCGATGACCACTACACCCGGGCGCGGGGCCGGATCAGCCCTTGCCGCGCTGGGTGCGCAGGTGCTCCGCGACGGGCTCCAGGGAGCTGCGCAGCGCCGCCAGGGCCTCCGGTGGCATCAGGTCGATGAAGTGTCGGCGGACGGACGCCACGTGGTGCGGGGCGACCTTCCGCATGAGCTCCATGCCCTCGTCCGTCAGGACGGCATACAGGCCCCGGCGGTCGGACTCGCAGTTCACGCGGACGACCAGGCCGGCGTTCTCCATCCGGGTGATCTGGTGGGACAGCCGGCTCTTGGACTGCAGTGTCGACGTCGCCAGATCGCTCATCCGCATCCGATGGTCCGCGGACTCCGAGAGGTTGACCAGGATCTCGTAGTCGTTGTTGGTGAGTCCGAAGGGCTGGAGATCCTTTTCCAGCTGGTGCATCAGCAGTCTGCTGACGTCCAGATGGGTCCGCCAGGTGCACTGCTCGGCGTCGGTAAGCCAGGGGGTCTCCCCGGACGGAGTCTGGGGGAGGGTGGCCGTCTCGGTCTCCATGGTCTCCATGAATGAACTCTACCTAAGAAGTTGAATGACGTACAAAATCGGGAAAGGTGACGATCACAGTCCGAAGCGCCGCTGGAGGTCCCCCAGCTGCCCCGGCATCCGGATGCCCAGCGCCTCCAGCTGCCCCGCGTGACCGTGGCCGCTGCCGCCGCCGGGAACGCCCGGCTCCGCGCCGACCGTCCCGATCGCCTGTTCCGCCATCAGTACCTCCGACGACTGCAGCAGCACCGTCCCGGCCCCGATGAACTCGAACTGGTGTTCCTCGCCCGAGGTGCCGCCGATGCCGGTCAGCGATCGCAGGCCGCCCAGGACGCCCGACATGTACCCGTGGTCGTAATGGTGGCAGGGGGACGGGCAGTCCGCCCAGCCGACGAGCGCCTGGGGGTCCACACGCAGCGGGGGTTCCATGAACACCACCGGTCCGTTGGACGCCGCCACGAACTTCCCGGTTCCGATCAACGTCAGGAAGCCCGGGACGATCGACTGCTTGAGGGAGAGGGACGGCTCGTAGGCCAGCAGGTTCCCCGACCGGATGGTCAGGTTGCCGTCATCGAGGTCGAACGAGTTCACGTCGAAGGCGCGGTCGGCCAGCAGCATCTTGCCCTGGCCCTGGGCCACGACCCAGTCGCCGGCGTGCAGCGGGGAGTGGAAGCTCGTGCGCAGCAGCCGGTCGAACCGGCCGTTGCCGATCCCGTCGAACTCGATGCGCCCGTAGTAGGCGATCATCTTGCCCTTCTGCAGGAACCACTGGTTCCCCTTGAGTTCCACGCAGAAGGTGTACGCGTTGACGTTGTCGTCGGAGGGCAGGGTGTACGGGTCGAAGACCGTCGGACCACCCGGCCCGCCGGTCACGGGACCAAAATTCACAGCTTCTCCTCCGAGGCCTGTACGTACACGGCACCCTGGCCCGACAGCTCCAGCTGGAACGCCTCGCCCGAGCCGCGCCCCACCATGTCGCGCCAGCCGAGCGCGGTGGAGAGCTTGTTCCTGACGTCCCCGTGGTGGGCCACGTACGCCTGCGGGTCGACGTGGACCGGCCGGTTCGGGGTGATGGGGAGCTCGATCACCCCGCCGTGCGCCATCACGGCCACCGATCCGTGGCCCTTGAGGGTGGTGGTGAACAGGCCCTGGCCCGTCACCTGGCCGCGCACCATGCCCATGACGCCCCCCTGCGAGCCCATGAACATGGTGCCCTGCTGGAGCGTGCCGTCGAACGCCAGGAGGCGGTCCGCCTCGACGTACAGGGTCTCGCCGGTCAGGTTGATGACCTGGACGTGGTGGCCGCCGTGGCCGAACATCACCGTGCCGCTGCCCTCGACCTCCATCAGCGGGGTCTGCTCGTTCGCCACCCGGCGCCCGATCATGCCCATGACGCCGCCCTGGCCGCCGGTCAGGCTCGGCGTGAAGGACACGCTGCCGCGGTACGCGAGCATCGCGCCCCGCTGGCTGTACATCTTCTGCCCCGGCACCACCTGGGCCTCGACCATCTTCGAGTTGATCTCGCGGAACGGCATCAGACGTCGCCCCCGATGGTGTTGCGCTCGCTGGGCTGCACGTACACCAGGCCCTCGCCCTCGAAACGGATCTGGAACGCCTCGCCCGAGCCCTCGCCGATCAGGGTGCGGAAGGTGACCCCCGACTGGAAGGACTGGCGCAGGTCGCCCGTGTGCGCGATGTACGCCCCCGGGTCCACGGACAGCGGGTACTGGGCACTGACCCGCAGCACCACGGCCGGGCCGTCCGACATGATCGCCGCCTGGCCGGTGCCCTCGACGGTCGTCGTGAACAGGCCGTTGCCGGTCGCGCCGCCGCGCAGGCCGGTGAAGCTGGTGCCGGTGCGCAGGGCCGCGTCCGTGCAGAGCAGGTTGCTGGACTCTACGTACAGCTTCTCGCCGCGCAAGTTGACGAGGTTGATCTCGCTCGCGCGGTCGGCGAAGAAGCAGGTGCCGTGCCCCTGCACCTCCATCACGGTCATCTGTTCACCCGTCAGGCGACGGGTCACCATGCCGCGGAGGCCTTCGCCACCGCCGGTCATCTTCTTGAAGGCCATCTGGCCGTCGTACGCAACCATGGAGCCGTTCTTCGCTTTCACGGCATCCCCGGTCAGGTCGACGGCGAGCACCTTGCTGCCTTGGAGTCGGAACTGAGCCACGGGATGACGTTAACGGCAGCGGGCGGAGGCGAACAGGGCCCCTGGGCGCGAGACCCGCGGCGGGACGCTCCCGGGGGCGGCCGCGGGAGGCCCCCCGGGTCAAGATCGGGCAAAGCGGCTGAGACACTGTACGGGCCCCGGACCCCCCGACCCGAAGGTTGAAGATGGACATCCAGACCGCCTCCGCCCTGCACCGGCTGCGCCTCATCTCCGTACCGGAGGCGCTGTCGTTCCCGGCCCTGCTGATCTTCGGTTCGCTGCTGAGCCGGATCTCGGACATCGACTACCTGATGATGCCGCTGGGTGCCCTGCACGGAATCCTGTTCCTCATCTACACGGTGTTGCTGCTGGACGCCTGGAGCAAGGCCAAGTGGCCGTTCAAGAAGGCCGCGCTGTTCTTCCTGCTCGCGGTGGTGCCGTTCGGCGGCCTGTACGGCGACAAGCTGCTCAAGCGCGAGGAGGCCGACAGCGTCATCGCGGCCCGGGCGCGCCGTGCGGAGGCCGGGGCGGGCGCCGGGGCCGACGCGTGATCGTCGCGTTCTCGGTGACTCCGCTGGGAGTCGGCGAAGAGGTCGGCGAGTACGTGGCCGAGGCGGTGCGGGTGGTGCGGGAGTCGGGGCTGCCGAACCGCACCGACGCGATGTTCACCTCCGTCGAGGGGGAGTGGGACGAGGTGATGGACGTCGTCCGGCGGGCCGTCGCCGCGGTCGAGGCGCGGGCGCCCCGGGTGTCGCTCGTCCTGAAGGCCGACATCCGGCCCGGGGTCACGGACGGCCTGACGTCGAAGGTGGCCACCGTGGAACGCCACCTGTCCTGACCCGCGGCCGCGAACCCCGAGGGTTCCGGGGCCGCGCCCCGGAACCCGGGCGGTCCCGTGCGGCCTCGATCGCCGGCGGGCCTGAAGCACGGGGTCGGCCCTCGCCCCGCCCGACTGACGCGCGCCGCGACAGGGGACGGGGCGCTGATCACTGTGTGCGCACCGGGCAAGGGGCGCGGGTGCGCGTGAAGTGCTCCGGTCGATGACCACGCGGGGAGCCGCGCTCTTGCCGGGGCGACGCGCCGGGCATGTGGGCGGTCCGCGCGGTGTGAGCGCACCACGCCGATCGGGTCGGGCGCCAGCGGGCATACCGGATCACCGGACCGGACGGCCGCGGCGGGGGCGGGGCGGCCGAGCCTCGTCGATCACCCGGACCGTCACCCGGGCACGGGCGCTCACGGGACACGCTCCACCACGGCCACTTCCGAGAACTCCCGGAGGAAGGTCATGTGCCCCGTCCGCCCCGTGTGCCCGATGCACATGTCGGTGCACACGTCCGCGTTCCCGGTCGGCGTGGAAGTCCACTGACAGTCCGGGTTCAGGCACCGTGCCGTGGCCGTCGTCTCCGCCGACGGGTGGCGGTGCATCACGTACGGGACGTAGCGCAGCACGGCTCGAACGGTCATGCCGAACCCCGTTCGCGGGCGTGGTTGCGCAGCTCGCTGCGCAGCAGTTCGGCGGCGTCCAGATTGCCGACCGCTTCGGCCAGCTTCAAGTCGGCGTCCAGCGCGCGGCACACCCCGCACTCATGGCCGGGAGGCTCCGGGCCCTCCGGCCGGGTCGCTTCCTGTCGTGCTGCCGTCGCCATGTCGCACCTCCGCGTCACCTGCCCGGACGGTGCCATGTTCGTCCCCCGTCCGGGACGTATCCGCCCCGTGGCGCGGACAGTTGAGATGTCCGGCAGTACGCTGCGAGAAAGCCCAAACGTCCCTGGGGGAGCCCTTGAACACGGCCTTACGAGACGCTATGGCGGCGGCGAAGGTGACCCCCCGGCAACTGGCGACCCGAGTGGGCGTGACGGTCAAGAGCGTGGAACGCTGGATCGCTGACGAGGCACTCACGCCGCACGCGCGAAACCGACACGACACGTGCCGGGTGTTGGGAGTGGACGAACAGATGATCTGGCCAGAGGCAGTCACCACCCGAGTCAAGGTCGGCAATGACCGCGAGCTGGTCCACTCATACCCGTACCGCTCTGCCTGCCCGTCCACCGTGTGGACCCGACTGGTCGACGACACGACCCGGGACATGTTCCTCAGCGGCTACACGAACTACTTCTTCTGGACCCAGGTACCGGACTTCGCGGGCATCGTCCGGCGAAAGGTCGAGAGCGGGTGTCGGGTGCGCTTCCTGGTCGGAGACCCAACGGGCGAGATCACTCGCCAACGGGAAGAGATCGAAGCGGCTGCCCTCACGGTCTCCACGCGCATGCGGATCACGCTAGAGCATCTGGCCCGACTCGGCCCCATCGAAGGGCTGGAAGCACGGTTCAGCGCTGCTTCCGACGCCGTGAACCACGTCGGACTCAGCGTCTTCCGGTTCGACCAGCACGCGCTTGTCACGCCCCATCTGGCCCGGGTCATCGGGCACGACTCCCCGGTGCTCCACCTCCGCCGCCAGGGCGACGGCGGGCTGTTCGACCGGTTCAGGGACCATGCCGAGGAACTGTGGGAGCGGGGGCGCCCCGTTCAGTAGGGGACGTGGACAGCATGTGCCGGCGGGGTCGAAACCCGTACGGCTCGGAGTGCCACCACGCTCCGGTCCCAGAGCAGCGCCTGTCTCAGGAGCCCGTCCCTCCTCCCCGCAGGGTCGCTTTCGGGCGGTGGCGGAGCCGTTTCCGCTGGCCAGTTCCGAGCAAGGCCTGGCGCCGAACGCCGAAACGGAGGAATGCCACCGGCCTGACGCCCCGCCGGAGCTCCGTCGCCCAACGCGACTCCAAGCGTTGTGAGTTCGGCGGTCCCGGGGCCCGGGGTCCTGGCCATGGTCGATGGATCCTGGGGGATCGGAATTCGGGACGGCGTGCTGTGCGGTGTCGGGGGGCCGGGCGGGCCCTGTCGCCGGCCCACGAGGCGCTGACGGCGGGCGGTCTGGCTGCCTGCGCGGTGCTCGCGGACGCCGCGGGCGGGCCTCGCCCCCGCGTGACAGCCCGTGCGGAGTCCTTGCCGCCGGTCACGCCGGTAGGGACGGACGCCTGGCCGGTCCGGCTGCACCCTGCGGCGGGCGGCACCGGCCGCCGCGTCACGAAGGCGGGGGTGTGCCCGTCGCCAGGGCGATGCCCAGGGGCGTGCGCTCGTACAGGACGTGGTGGCCGTGACGGGACGACAGGAGCAGGCCCGCTCCCTGGAGCGCCTTCAGGTGGTCGGAGACCGTGGCGGGCGCCAGCTCGAGGCGCCGGGCCAGCGCGGTGGTGGAGGCCGGCTCGTGCAGTGCGCACAGCACCTCCGCGCGCCCCCGGCCGAGCAGCCGGGCCAGGGCCCGCGGGGCCGGGCCCGCCGGAGCCGTCCACAGGGCGCCGATGCCCCGCGCCGGGTAGACCAGCGTCGGCTGCCAGGGCGGGTCGTAGCCGCCGACGACCTCCGGCCAGACGAACGCGCTCGGCATCAGCAGCAGCCCCTGCCCGTCCAGGCCGCGGTCGTGGTGGCCCGGCTTCCGGATGGTCATGGTGTTGCCGGACCAGCCCAGGTCCGGGTGGAGCCCGTCGAACAGCGCTTCCAGGCCGCCCGCCGCGAGCCGCCGCGAGTGGAACAGGATGTCGGCTTCCAGGAGCGCCCGCAGCCTCGGCCAGTGCGGGGCGATCAGCGCCGCCCAGGCCTGTTCCAGCAGGTCGGCCAGTTCCCGCACGGCCCGCGCCGGATCCGCGAGCATCCGCCGGCCGGCCGCGCTCTGCGCCGCACCCGGGGTGCACACCAGGGACCGCCGCAGGTCCTCGCGTACGCCCTCCGGATCCGCGGAGCCGGCCGCCCGGACCCGCGCCAGCTCCTCCTCGAAGGTCACCGACGGGCCGATCGGCGGCGGGCTGAGGAAGTCCGGGTGGTGGCCGGCGCGCGGCATCAGCAGCCACAGCGGCCCCAGGTCCAGCCCCTCGGCTGCGGCCCGGATCTGCCGCAGCCAGGGCAGGTGGTAGGCCTGCCGGTGCGGGCGCATCAGGGTGCGCACCGCTTCCTGGGTCTCCCAGCGGGGCGAGATCGAGAACCGGCAGCGCAGCAGGTCGGCCGGCTCGAAGCGGAAGTGGAAAGCCATGGTCCCCCTCGTGACCCGGTGATCCTTATCCTTCGTGATCCTCCGGTTCCTCGGGAGTGATTCGGGCAGCGGCGAATCACTGCCGCGGCCCTCCGTGGCCCCGCAGGGTGTCGGCCATGGCCACCACCACCGACCGGCAGGCCGCCCGCGGCGGCTACGGCCCGGTCTTCCGGGTCCGGGAGTTCCGGTACGTCTTCGCCGCCCACCTGCTGTCCGTCCTCGGCATCGTCGTCGCCGAGATATCCCTGACCGTCCTCGTCTTCCGCGCCACCGGTTCGCCCCTGATGAGCGCGCTCGCCTTCGCCCTCGGCTTCCTGCCGTACGCCCTCGGTGGCACCCTGCTCGCCCCGCTCGCCGACCGCCACCCCGCCCGCCGCGTCCTCACCGCCTGCGACCTCCTGTGCGCCGGCTGCGCCGCCGTCATGGTGCTGCCCGGCACGCCCGTCGGCGCGCTCCTCGCGCTGCGCGCCGCCATGGCCTTCGTCGCCCCGCTGTTCCAGGGCACCCGCAACGCCTCCCTCGGCGACGTCCTGGGCACCGGCGACGCCTTCGTCCTCGGCCGCTCGCTGATGCGGATGGTCGCCCAGAGCGCCCAGCTCCTCGGCTTCGGCCTCGGCGGCCTGTTGCTCACGGTCCTCGCCCCGCGCGCCGCACTCGGGCTGACCGCCGCCGGCTTCCTGTGCTCCGCCCTGCTGCTGCGCTGCGGCACCCGGGCCCGGCCCGCCCGGGGCTCCGCAGGTGCAGGTGCAGGTGCCGGTGCCGTCGGCGGTGCCGCCCGTACCTCGCCGCTCGCGGGGATGCGGGCCGTTTTGGGCGACCGCCGGCTGCGGGCCCTGACCCTGCTGTTCTGGCTGCCGCCGGTCTTCACGGTCGTCCCGGAGGCGCTGCTCGCCCCGTACGCCGACGCCATCGGCGCGGGCACCGCCGCGCTCGGGGTGATGATGTGCGCCCTGCCCATCGGCACCATCACGGGTGAACTGTGGGCCGGCTCGACGCTCGGCCCGGCCGCCCGCGCTCGGCTGGTGGCCCCGCTCGCCGCCGCCTGCCTGCTGCCCCTCCTCGTGTACGCGGTCCGGCCCGGCGTGCCCGTGGTCCTCGCCGCACTGCTGGCCGTCGGGCTCGCCCACGCCCACACCCTCGGCCTCGACCAGTGGTACGTCGACGCCGTCCCCGAGGAGCTGCGCGGCCGGGCGATGACCCTGCTCGGCACCGGCCTGATGACCCTCCAGGGGGTGGGCATGGCCCTGGCCGGCCTCGCCGCCGAGTTCGTCCCGGTCCACCTGGTCGTCGTCGGCGCCGCCGGCATCGGGACGGTGGTCGTCCTGCTCCTGCTCGCCGAGCTGCGCTCCGCCACCCGAGCGAGCGGACCGAGGAGTGAGACGGGGCACATCGCCAAATGACCGCCCGGTAGGGTCATATACGTGTCCAAGCCGCTCAGCCTCCCCTTCGACCCCATCGCCCGCGCCGACGAACTCTGGCAGCGGCGGTGGGGGCCGGCGCCCTCGATGGCAGCCATCACCTCGATCATGCGGGCGCACCAGATCCTGCTCGGCGAGGTCGACGCCGTGGTCAAGCCGTACGGCCTGACCTTCGCCCGGTACGAGGCGCTCGTGCTGCTCACCTTCTCCAAGGCCGGCGAGCTGCCGATGTCGAAGATCGGCGAGCGGCTGATGGTCCACCCGACGTCCGTGACGAACACGGTGGACCGGCTGGTGAAGTCCGGGCTGGTGGCCAAGCGCCCCAATCCCAACGACGGCCGCGGCACCCTGGCGAGCATCACGGACAAGGGGCGCGAGGTCGTCGAGGCGGCCACGAAGGACCTGATGGCGATCGACTTCGGGTTGCACACCTACGACGCCGAGGAATGCGCCGAGATCTTCGCGATGCTGCGGCCGCTGCGGGTGTCCGCCGGGGACTTCGAGGAGCGGTAGGCCCGCGGCGGCGGGGCCGCCGTGGTCCTGCTCACACCGCCCGCCGGCCGCCTGCGGCTTCGCGCTCCCGGCGTCGGCGGGGCCGGGAGCCCCCGCTACGCTCGTAGCCATGAAACGAAGCGTGCTGACCCGCTACCGCGTCATGGCCTACGTGACCGCCGTCATGCTGTTGATCCTCTGCGGCTGCATGGTGGCCAAGTACGGCTTCGACACCGGCGCCGGCCTGACCTTCGCCGTGTCCCAGGCCCACGGTGTGCTCTTCATGGTCTACCTGGTCTTCGCCTTCGACCTGAGCTCCAAGGCCCGCTGGTCCTTCGGCCGGATGCTGTGGGTGATGCTGTCCGGGACCATCCCGGGCGCCGCGTTCTTCGTCGAGCGCACGGTCCGCGCCGACATCGAGCCGCTGATCACCGACGACCTGGCCACCGCCGACGCGTAGCGGCCCGGCCGCAGCAACCGAACCCCGGGGAGAAGCTCCCCGGGGTTTCCCATCGACATTTACTAGGACGTCCTAGTAAATTCGAAGCATGGACGCTGACGCCATCGAGGAGGGCCGCCGCCGCTGGCAGGCCCGTTACGACAAGGCCCGCAAGCGCGAGGCCGACTTCACCACGCTCTCCGGCGATGCCGTCGATCCGGTCTACGGTCCCCGGCCCGGCGACGCCTACGAGGGCTTCGAGCGCATCGGATGGCCGGGCGAGTACCCGTACACCCGCGGTCTGCACGCCACCGGCTACCGCGGCCGCACCTGGACCATCCGCCAGTTCGCCGGCTTCGGCAACGCCGAGCAGACCAACGAGCGCTACAAGATGATCCTGGCCGCCGGCGGCGGCGGGCTCTCCGTGGCCTTCGACATGCCGACCCTCATGGGCCGCGACTCCGACGACGCCCGCTCGCTCGGCGAGGTCGGCCACTGCGGCGTCGCCATCGACTCCGCCGCCGACATGGAGGTCCTCTTCAAGGACATCCCGCTCGGCGACGTGACGACCTCGATGACGATCTCGGGCCCGGCCGTGCCCGCCTTCTGCATGTACCTGGTGGCGGCCGAGCGGCAGGGCGTGGACCCCGCCGTCCTCAACGGCACCCTCCAGACGGACATCTTCAAGGAGTACATCGCCCAGAAGGAGTGGCTCTTCGAACCCGAGCCGCACCTGCGCCTCATCGGCGACCTCATGGAGTACTGCGCCCGGGGCATTCCGGCCTACAAGCCGCTGTCCGTCTCCGGCTACCACATCCGCGAAGCCGGGGCGACGGCCGCGCAGGAGCTCGCGTACACGCTGGCGGACGGCTTCGGCTACGTGGAGCTCGGCCTCTCCCGCGGCATGGACGTCGACACCTTCGCGCCCGGCCTGTCCTTCTTCTTCGACGCCCACCTCGACTTCTTCGAGGAGATCGCCAAGTTCCGTGCCGCCCGCCGGATCTGGGCGCGCTGGATGAAGGAGGTCTACGGCGCGAAGAACGAGAAGTCGATGTGGCTGCGCTTCCACACGCAGACCGCCGGCGTCTCCCTGACGGCGCAGCAGCCGTACAACAACGTGGTGCGCACCGCCGTGGAGGCCCTCGCGGCCGTCCTGGGCGGTACGAACTCGCTGCACACCAACGCCCTCGACGAGACCCTCGCCCTGCCCAGCGAGCAGGCGGCCGAGATCGCCCTGCGCACGCAGCAGGTGCTGATGGAGGAGACCGGCGTGGCCAACGTGGCCGACCCGCTGGGCGGCTCCTGGTACGTCGAGCAGCTCACCGACCGCATCGAGGCCGACGCCGAGAAGATCTTCGACCAGATCAAGGAGCGCGGCCTGCGCGCCCACCCGGACGGCAAGCACCCGATCGGGCCGATCACCTCGGGCATCCTGCGCGGCATCGAGGACGGCTGGTTCACCGGCGAGATCGCCGAGTCGGCCTTCGTCTACCAGCGCGCGCTGGAGAAGGGCGACAAGCGCGTGGTCGGCGTCAACGTCCACCACGGGTCGGTCACCGGCGATCTGGAGATCCTCCGCGTCAGCCACGAGGTGGAGCGGGAGCAGGTGCGCGTGCTCGCCGCCCGCAAGGAGCGCCGCGACGACGCGAAGGTGCGGGCCTCGCTGAAGGCCATGCTCGACGCCGCCCGCGACGGGTCGAACATGATCCCGTCCATGCTGGAGGCGGTGCGTGCCGAGGCCACGCTCGGCGAGATCTGCAACGCGCTGCGCGACGAATGGGGCACCTACACGGAGCCCGCGGGCTTCTAGCCCCCGCACACCCCGGCGCTGCCCGACTTCCCCCGGGGGGCCGCCGGAAGCAGGACGAAGGCCGGCCGCGGTGCCGCTGCCCTGAGGCAGCCGCGGCCGGCCCTCTTCCGTACCGGGGGGCCCGCGACGGATCGATCAGGCAGGTCCGGCGCCCGCGCGCAGGCCGTGCATCAGCAGGGCCGTGAAGGCGGCCGCCCACACCTCGTCCACCGGCTCCGAACTGACCAGCGCGCGGTGCACCACGGTGCCCGCGATCACGTCGAAGACCAGGTCCGTGGAGCGGCCGGCGAGGGCGGCGTCCTCCTCGTAGGGGAGCTCCCCGCGTGCCTGGGCCCGTTCGCGGCCCAGTACGACGAGACGTTTCTGCCGGTCCACGATCGCGGACCGGATCCGGTCGCGCAGGGCCTCGTCCCGCGTGGACTCGGCGACGACCGCCATCAGCGCCGTACGGGCCTCGGGGCGCCGCAGCAGCTTCGCGAACTGCAGGACCACGTCCTCGACGTCGGCTTCGAGGGAGCCCCGGTCGGGGAGTTCGAGGGAGTCGAAGAGCTCCGCGACCGCGTCCACGACCAGCTCGTTCTTGCCCGCCCAGCGGCGGTACAGGGTGGTCTTCGCGACTCCGGCCCGGGTCGAGACGTCGCTCATCGTCAGCTTCGACCAGCCCAGCTCGACCAGTGCGTCCCGTGTCGCGGCGAGGATCGCGGCGTCCGCGGCGGCGCTTCTGGGGCGGCCCGTGCGGCCGCCGGGGGAGCTGGGGCTGTGCATGGCGCAGAACCATACCCGCCAGTAGTGGAACCGCCGGGCGCTCGGACGTGTGCTTCAGATCACGGGACGCGTGTGCACCCGCGGGGTACGCGGAGGCGCACGGGGAGTTACGCTACGGCTCGTAGCGTAAGAGCGACAACCACGCGAAGGGCTACCGGCGCCAGGTGGGGACCCGGCGCCACCACAGCACAGCCACACGGCAGTTCAGGCACGACAGCAGCACCGGACCGTTCGACCGCGGGCCGGACCGGCTGCGGCCGGCAGCGTAATTCGGCCGATCTTTTTCGTCGGCGCGCACACAGGGGGGAGGATGTACGCATGCAGCCCAGAAACATGTCCATGAGCGGCGTCGTCGACCTCGCCGCGGTGAAGGCGGCCGCCGAGGCCAAGGCGAAGGCCGAGCAGGCGCGGGCCGAGGCGGCCCGACAGGCCGCCCAGGGCGGTGCGCCCGCGACCGGCGGCGCGGTGCCCCCGTCGGCGCTCGTGATCGACGTCGACGAGGCCGGATTCGAGCGCGACGTCCTCCAGCTCTCCTCCGAGGTCCCGGTCATCCTGGACTTCTGGGCCGAGTGGTGCCAGCCCTGCAAGCAGCTCAGCCCCGTGCTGGAGCGGCTGGTCGTCGAGGCGAACGGCCGCCTCGTCATGGCCAAGATCGACGTCGACGCCAACCAGATGCTGATGCAGCAGTTCGGCATCCAGGGCATCCCCGCCGTGTTCGCGGTGGTCGCGGGCCAGGTACTGCCGCTGTTCCAGGGCGTGGCGCCCGAGCAGGAGATCCGCGCGACCCTCGCCCAGCTGGTGCAGGTCGCCGAGGAGCGCTTCGGCCTCATCGGGATCCAGGTGGACCCGAACGCCGAGGGCGGCACCCCGCACGGCGCCGCCGACGACGAGGCCCCGGCCGGACCACACGACGCGCTGCTGGAGGCGGCCGTGTCCGCGCTCGACGCGGGTGACCTGGCCGGCGCGGTGCAGGCGTACGGGAACGTCCTGGCGGAGGACCCGGCCAACACCGAGGCGAAGTTGGGCCTGGCGCAGGCCGAGCTGCTCGCCCGGGTCAAGGACATGAACCCGTCGGCCGTGCGCGCCAAGGCGGCCGAGAACCCGAAGGACCCGCAGGCCCAGATCGACGCCGCGGACCTGGACATGGCCGGCGGCCACGTGCAGGACGCCTTCGGCCGCCTGGTCGACACCGTGCGGGTGACCGCGGGGGATGACCGGAACGCCGTACGGGTACGACTGCTGGAGCTGTTCGAGGTCATCGGGGCGGACGACCCCCGGGTCTCGGCGGCGCGCACGGCGCTCTCGCGGGCCCTGTTCTAGGCGGCTCGCGGGCACGGCCCGCCGGGGGGCGGGCCGGGCGTCCATTTTTTTTCACAGTGATAAAAAACGGCCGCGCCCGGCGCTTATAAACAAAAACGAGCCCACCCGACCAAGCGTAAACTGGGGTTGGGGGGTGGGGGGGTT
>NZ_JBHXTC010000068.1:0-39707 GCF_042677605.1 Streptomyces sp. NPDC127106
ATAGTTTAAAACGACAAAGACCCCCCGAGCGCCGGGGTCCCCGTCCGGGTCCGCCGCGTGGGGTTTTTGGAATCCGAACGCGGCGCCCCCGGGGTCGGGGGCGCCGCTTTCGTCGGCCGGTTACGCCTTGCGGAGGCGGAACGTGAGGGTCAGCGGCTCGTCCGTGAACGGGGAACCGTACGACGCGTCGGCCTCGCCCTGAGCGAAGTCCGTGGCCAGGACCTCGTCGGCGATCAGCCCGGCGTGGTCGGTCAGGGCCGTTACCACCTCCGGGTCCGTGGCGGACCACCGCAGGGCGATCCGGTCCGCGACGTCCAGGCCCGAGTTCTTGCGGGCCTCCTGGATGAGGCGGATCGCGTCCCGCGCCAGGCCGGCGAGCCGCAGCTCCGGGGTGATCTCCAGGTCCAGGGCGACCGTGGCGCCCGAGTCGGACGCCACCGACCAGCCCTCGCGCGGGGTCTCCGTGATGATGACCTCCTCCGGGGTGAGGGTGATCGGCTCGCCGTTCACCTCCACCGTGGCCCCGCCCGAGCGGAGCGCGAGCGACAGGGCCGCCGCGTCCGCCGCGGCCACGGCCTTCGCGACGTCCTGGACGCCCTTGCCGAACCGCTTGCCGAGCGCCCGGAAGTTCGCCTTCGCCGTGGTGTCGACGAGCGAGCCGCCGACCTCGGACAGCGACGCCAGCGAGCTGACGTTCAGCTCCTCGGTGATCTGGGCGTGCAGCTCGGGGGAGAGGGCCTCGAAGCCGGCGGCGGCGACCAGCGCCCGCGAGAGCGGCTGGCGGGTCTTGACCCCGGACTCGGCGCGGGTGGCGCGGCCCAGCTCGACCAGGCGGCGGACCAGCAGCATCTGCTGGGACAGGACCGGGTCCACGAGCGCCGCGTCCGCCTCGGGCCACGCCGACAGGTGCACGGACTCGGGCGCGTCCGGGGTGACCGGGACGACCATGTCCTGCCAGACCCGCTCCGTGATGAAGGGGGTGAGCGGGGCCATCAGGCGGGTGATCGTCTCGACCACGTCGTGCAGGGTCCGCAGGGCGGCCTTGTCGCCCTGCCAGAACCGGCGGCGCGAGCGCCGCACGTACCAGTTGGACAGGTCGTCCACGAACGCGGACAGCAGCTTGCCGGCGCGCTGGGTGTCGTACGCCTCCATGGCGTCCGTGACCTCGCCGACCAGCGTGTGCAGCTCCGACAGCAGCCAGCGGTCCAGGACCGTGCGGTCGGCCGGCGCCGGGTCGGCGGCGGACGGCGCCCAGTTCGAGGTGCGGGCGTACAGGGCCTGGAAGGCGACCGTGTTCCAGTAGGTCAGGAGCGTCTTGCGGACGACCTCCTGGATGGTGCCGTGGCCGACGCGGCGGGCCGCCCACGGCGATCCGCCGGCCGCCATGAACCAGCGGACCGCGTCCGCGCCGTGCTGGTCCATGAGCGGGATCGGCTGGAGGATGTTGCCCAGGTGCTTGGACATCTTGCGGCCGTCCTCGGCGAGGATGTGGCCGAGGCAGACCACGTTCTCGTACGAGGACTTGTCGAAGACGAGCGTGCCGACCGCCATCAGGGTGTAGAACCACCCGCGGGTCTGGTCGATGGCCTCCGAGATGAACTGCGCCGGGTAGCGCTTCTCGAAGACTTCCTTGTTCTTGTACGGGTAGCCCCACTGCGCGAACGGCATGGAGCCCGAGTCGTACCAGGCGTCGATGACCTCGGGGACGCGGACCGCCGTGTGCGAGCAGCCCTCGGCCGGGCAGGCGAAGGTCACGTCGTCGATGTACGGGCGGTGCGGGTCCAGGGCCGAGTGGTCCTGGCCGGACAGCTCCGACAGCTCGGCGCGGGAGCCGACGCAGGTGAGGTGGTCCTCTTCGCAGCGCCAGATGGGCAGCGGCGTGCCCCAGTAGCGGTTGCGGGACAGCGCCCAGTCGATGTTGTTGTTGAGCCAGTCGCCGAAGCGGCCCTGCTTGACCGACTCCGGGAACCAGTTGGTCTTCTCGTTCTCCCGCAGCATCGCGTCCTTGACGGCGGTGGTGCGGATGTACCACGACGGCTGCGCGTAGTAGAGCAGCGCGGTGTGGCAGCGCCAGCAGTGCGGGTAGCTGTGCTCGTAGGCGATGTGCTTGAAGAGCAGGCCGCGGGCGCCGAGGTCGGCGGTGAGCTTCTCGTCGGCTTTCTTGAAGAAGACGCCGCCCACGAGCGGGACGTCCTCGGCGAAGGTGCCGTCGGGGCGGACGGGGTTCACGACGGGCAGGCCGTACGCGCGGCAGACGGCGAGGTCGTCGGCACCGAAGGCGGGCGCCTGGTGGACCAGACCGGTGCCGTCCTCGGTGGTGACGTAGTCCGCGTTGACCACGAAGTGGGCGGGGGCGTCGAAGGGCACCAGCTCGAAGGGGCGCCGGTAGGTCCAGCGCTCCATCTCCTTGCCGGTGAAGGTCTGGCCGGTGGCCTCCCAGCCCTCGCCGAGGGCCTTCTCCAGCAGCGGCTGGGCGACGACCAGCTTCTCCTCGCCGTCGGTGGCGACGACGTACGTGACCTCGGGGTGGGCGGCCACGGCGGTGTTGGAGACCAGGGTCCACGGGGTGGTGGTCCACACGACGAGGGCGGCCTCGCCGGCGAGCGGGCCGGAGGTCAGCGGGAAGCGCACGTAGACCGAGGGGTCGACGACGGTCTCGTAGCCCTGGGCCAGCTCGTGGTCGGACAGGCCGGTGCCGCAGCGCGGGCACCAGGGGGCGACGCGGTGGTCCTGGACGAGCAGGCCCTTGTTGAAGATCTCCTTCAGCGACCACCAGACCGACTCGACGTACTCCGGGTCCATGGTCCGGTACGCGTCGTCGAGGTCGACCCAGTAGCCCATGCGCGTGGTGAGCTCGGCGAACGCGTCGGTGTGGCGGGTCACGGACTCGCGGCACTTGGCGTTGAACTCGGCGATGCCGTAGGCCTCGATGTCCTGCTTGCCGTTGAAGCCGAGCTCCTTCTCGACGGCGAGCTCGACGGGCAGGCCGTGGCAGTCCCAGCCGGCCTTGCGGGCCACGTGGTAGCCGCGCATGGTGCGGAAGCGGGGGAAGACGTCCTTGAAGACGCGGGCCTCGATGTGGTGCGCGCCGGGCATGCCGTTCGCGGTGGGCGGGCCCTCGTAGAAGACCCACTCGGGGCGGCCCTCGGACTGCTCCAGGGTCTTGGCGAAGGTCTTGCTCTCGCGCCAGAAGTCGAGAACGGCGTGTTCGAGGGCGGGCAGGTCGACCTGGGCGGGTACCGGGCGGTACTGCGGCGGTGTGGTCATGGGGCTGAACTCTTCCTCCGGCGGTGTGGCGCTTCCGTCCGGAGGGACGAGAGCCGCCGCCTCCTTCGTCGAGGACGCGCTCCCGCGGTACCACCCTCCTTGGCCACCGGACGGGTCCGGGGCCCCCTCATTGGGGTGCGAAGCCGGTTCTACTTGCCGTACGGGCCCCGCGGGGGCCCGTGGCGGCTTTCTTCCGGCGGCTCAGGGGTGATCCTTCACGTCGCGCTCGCCCCCGGGCTCGCACCGTCCCCGGGTCGCTCACGGCTGCGTCCGACGCTACTCGTCCCCGTCCATGCCTTTCGCTGGGCCCAGTGTACGGGGCGGGGGCGGCCGCGGCAGACCGGTTTTCGGCGGGTCGCGGCGCCGGCGCGACCGGGCGGCGGCCGGGGCGGCGCGGTGACCCGAACGGTCCGGTGCCGCGGTGCGGGACGCAGCGGCACGTCGGGGGCGGATTACCCGGCCGTGGGCTGGGCACAACGGATGCAGGTTGATCGGGGCGGACGCGTGCCCCGTTGCCGAGGGGCGGGAGGCGATTTATCGTTCCGGCACGATTCGCGAGCAAGGTCACAGTATGTGAAGGGGCCGCGGCCATGGTGGCGAGAAAGACCGCCGGGAGTACTCCCGAGAAGGCTGTCGGAAAGGCCGCCGCACAGGCTCCGGCGGCCAAGGGCGCGGCTTCGGCCCGAAAGCCGGCCGCTGCGGTGAAGAAGGCCGACGGGGCGACGGCGAAGGCGGCCGGCAAGGCGCCGGTGAAGACGACCGCCAAGACGGCGGAGGCGAAGACGGTCGCGAAGGGGGCCGGCAGAGCCGCCGCGAAGGCCACCGCTGCGAAGACCGCTGCCGGGAAGGGCACCGCGGGCGCGGCCACCGCCCGGAAGTCCGCGACGGTCGCGAGGAAGGCCAGCGCGAAGAAGGCGACGAATACGACCACGAAGACGACCGCGACGACCACGAAGACGACCACGAAGACGACCGCGACGACCGCGGGGAAAGCCACGGCCGGGGCGGCCGCGGCCGAGGGGGCGGCGCAGGCCGCGCAAGAGACGGGAGCCCGGAAAGTGGTTGCCAGGAAGAGCACCGGCACGGCCAGGAAGACGGCTGAGGCCGCCACCAGCGGGCTGCCGAAGACGAGGGCCACCGGGGCACCGGCCGCCCCCGGCGAGCTCGCCGTACGGCCCGGCGAGGATCCGTGGACCCCCGAGGAGGTCGGCGAGGCGCGGACCGAGCTGGAGACCGAGGCGGAGCGGCTGCGCGACGAGCTGCTGGCCTCGGAGGAAGCGATCACGGGCCTGATGCGGGACTCCGGCGACGGTGCGGGCGACGACCAGGCCGACACCGGGACCAAGAACATCACCCGCGAGTCCGAGATGGCCCTCGCGGCCAACGCCCGCGAGATGCTGGAGCAGACCGAGCGGGCCCTGGAGAGGCTGGACGCGGGCACGTACGGGCTCTGCGAGAGCTGCGGGCAGCCCATCGGCAAGGCCCGCATGCAGGCCTTCCCGCGGGCCACGCTCTGCGTGGACTGCAAGCAGAAGCAGGAGCGGCGGCACTAGCCGCGGACCGGTGCCGGCCGGCCGGGGCAGGATCGCGGCGGATCCGGGCACGGGCCGGGGGGCGCGGCCGGGGGGACCCTGACGTACCCTCGTGTCTCGTCAGGGTCCAGGAACCTGACGGGGCTGTGTCATCGCAACCCGGTTCGCGCTAGTTCGAGGGACTCACGTGGCAGAGGCGGAGCGCATCATCGGTACGCCGGAAGTCGGGGACGACGCCCAGCCCGAGCCCGCGGCGCCCAAGGGGCGCCGGCGGATCACGGCGCTGCTGGTGGTGGCGCTCCTCGCGTACCTCGTGGACCTCGGCACCAAGATGGTGGTCGTGGCGAAGCTGGAGCACCAGCCGCCGATCCGGATCATCGGCGACCTGCTGAAGTTCGAGGCGATCCGCAACCCCGGAGCGGCCTTCGGCTTCGGCGAGGCCTTCACGATCATCTTCACCGTGATCGCGGCCACCGTGATCGTCGTGATCGTCCGGCTCGCCCGCAAGCTCTACAGCCTGCCCTGGGCGATCGCGCTGGGCCTGCTGCTCGGCGGCGCTCTGGGCAACCTGACCGACCGGATCTTCCGCTCGCCGGGCGTGTTCCGGGGAGCTGTGGTCGATTTCATCGCGCCGGCGCACTTCGCCGTCTTCAACCTCGCCGACACCGCCATCGTGTGCGGCGGCATCCTGATCGTCCTGCTCTCGTTCAAGGGCCTGGACCCGGACGGCACGGTCCACAAGGACTGAGCACCGAGGTCGGCCGGACCCGGCTCCGCGCCGCGTCCGGCATACTCGTCGGGTGAGCACGATTCCCGAGATCCGCACCCTGCCCGTTCCCGACGGCCTCGAAGGCGAGCGCGTCGACGCCGCCATCTCCCGCATGTTCGGGTTCTCCCGGACCAAGGCCGCCGAGCTCGCCGCCGCGGGGAAGGTCTCGGTCGACGGCAGCGTCGTCGGGAAGTCCGAGCGCGTGCACGGCGGCGCCTGGCTCGAAGTGGAGATGCCCGCTCCGCCGCGCGCGGTCGAGGTGGTCGCCGAGCCGGTGCCCGGCATGGAGATCGTCCACGACGACGACGACATCGTGGTCATCATGAAGCCCGTCGGTGTCGCCGCCCACCCGAGCCCCGGCTGGACCGGCACCACCGTCATCGGTGGCCTCGCCGCCGCCGGCTACCGGATCTCCACCTCCGGCGCAGCCGAGCGCCAGGGCATCGTGCACCGCCTCGACGTCGGCACGTCCGGCCTGATGACCGTCGCCAAGTCGGAGCGCGCCTACACCTCGCTGAAGAACCAGTTCCGCGAGCGCGTCGTGGACAAGCGCTACCACGCGCTCGTCCAGGGCCACCCGGACCCGATGAGCGGCACCATCGACGCGCCCATCGGCCGGCACCCCAGCGCGGACTACAAGTGGGCCGTGATCCAGGACGGCAAGCCCTCGGTCACCCACTACGACCTGATCGAGGCCTTCCGTGCCGCGTCGCTGCTGGACATCAAGCTGGAGACGGGGCGCACCCACCAGATCCGCGTCCACATGTCCGCCCACCGGCACCCGTGCGTCGGCGACCTCACCTACGGCGCCGACCCGACCATCGCCAAGCGCCTGAAGCTGACCCGCCAGTGGCTGCACGCGGTGCGCCTCGGCTTCGAGCACCCGGCGGACGGGCAGTGGGTGGAGTTCGAGAGCAAGTACCCCGATGACCTCCAGCACGCGCTGGACGTGATCCGCGCGGAGAGCGAGTGACCCCGGCCTTCACGGTCCGGCGGGCCGTGTCGCCCGAGGACCTGAAGGCCTGCTTCGCGGTGCGGACCGAGGTGTTCGTCGTCGAGCAGTCCGTCCCGGAGTCGATCGAGTACGACGCGTACGACGCCGACGCGGTGCACGTGCTGGCCGTGGCACCGGACGGGAGCCCGCTCGGCACCGGCCGGCTGCTCCACGGCCCGGCCGCCCTCGGCAAGACCGGCGATCCGGAGGTCGGCTCGCTCGGCCGGCTCGCGGTGACGGCTGCCGCCCGCGGCCTCGGCGTCGGGGCCGCGCTGGTCCGGGCGATCGAGGCGGAGGCGCGGGAGCTCGGGCTCCGCGCGGTCGACCTCGGGGCGCAGACGCACGCCCTCGCCTTCTACGAGCGGCTCGGGTACGAGGCCTACGGGCCCGAGTTCGAGGAGGCGGGCATCATGCACCGCTCGATGCGGCGCACCCTGCCGTAGCGCTCCGCGGGACGGGCAGGGACACGGGTCGGCGCTCGTCCGCGGGTCCGTGGGGGCCGGTCGCGGCAGTTCCCCGCGCTCCTGCGGGGCGAACCCCGTCCCCCCGCGCCTGACGGGCCGGAGGCGCCGGATGCGGCAGGGTGGGCGGGGTGGAACAGCTCGCCCTGCTCTTCGTCCTGCTGCTCGGCGCGGTCGTCACCGTGCCGCTCGGGGACCGGCTCGGACTTCCCGCGCCCGTCCTGATGACCCTCGGCGGGGTGGTGCTCGCGCTCGTCCCCTTCGTGCCGAACGTGGACGTCCCGCCCGAGTTGATCCTTCCCCTGGTGCTGCCCCCGCTGCTCTACGCCTCCGCGCAGCGCACCTCCTGGCGGCAGTTCGCCGCCAACGTCCGGCCCGTCCTGCTGCTGGCCGTCGCCCTGGTGTTCGTCACGACCGCGGCCGTCGCCGCCGTCGCGCACGCCGTCGTTCCCGGGCTGCCGGTGGCGGCCGCGGTCGCGCTGGGCGCGCTCGTCGCCCCGCCGGACCCGGTCGCGGCCACGGCCGTCGCCGGATCGCTCGGGCTGCCCCGCCGGATGGTGTCGATCCTGGAGGGCGAGGGGCTGTTCAACGACGTCACCGCGATCGTGCTCTACCACGTGGCCGTCGCCGCCGTCGTGAGCGGCAGCTTCTCCTGGCCCGACGCGGTGGGGGAGTTCGTCCTGTCCGCCGTGGTCGCCGTCGCCGTCGGCCTCGCCCTCGGCTGGGCGGCGAACGCGCTCATGGGACGGCTCGGCGACGCCACCTTGCAGATCGGGCTGACGCTGCTGGTGCCGTTCGTGGCGTACGTGGTGGCCGAGGCGTTCCTGGGGTCGGGGGTGCTGGCCGTGCTGACGACAGCCCTGTTCCTCGCCGAGTACGCGAACGACGCGGACGACGTGCTGGGGCGGCTGGCCGGGCACACCTTCTGGGAGGTCGTCGACATGCTGGTCACGGGTGTGGCGTTCGGGCTGATCGGGCTCGAACTGCACAACGTGCTGGGCGTGGCGAGCGGCCGCGCGCTGGACATGGCGGGCTGGGCGGCCGCGGTCGTGGCGGTGGTCGTCCTGGTGCGGCTGGTGTGGCTGCTGCCGGCCGGCTGGCTCGCTCAGCGGCTCCACGCGCGGCGCGACCACGGCGAGGAGATCCCGCTCACCTGGCGGGAGAGCGTGGTGATGTGGTGGGCGGGGATGCGCGGGGTGGCCTCGGTGGCGCTCGCGCTGGCCCTGCCGTACACGGTGGACGGGGGAGGGCCCTTCCCCGGGCGGGAGGAGATCGTCTTCATCGCCTTCGCGGTGATCATGGTGACGCTGGTGTGCCAGGGGCTGACCCTGCCGTGGCTGGTGCGCCGGCTCGGCGTCGAGGCCGACACCGACGCCGAACGGGAGATGCGGCGCCGGCTCGCGATCCGCGCGGCCAAGGCCGCGCGGCGGCGGCTGAAGGAGATCGAGGAGGTGGAGGAGCTGCCGGAGGACCTGGTGGAGCTGCTCCAGCGGCGGGCGTACGACGTGGGGGCCAGGATCAGCCCGGACATGGTGGACGAGGAGCGGCGCGAGGCCTACGCGCAGCGGGTCCAGCGGCTGCGGGACGTCCAGCGGATCCAGCGGGAGATGATGTCCGCGGCCCGGCACGAGGTGCTGGCCGCGCGCAGCGAGCCGGGGGCGGACCCGGAGGTGGTGGACCGGGTGCTGCGCCACCTGGACGTGCGCAGCCTGCGCACCCCGTAGCCGGCACCCGGCGGTGGGTCCCCGGCAGCCGGCCCGCGTCCGCTCAGTCGGACCCGGCCGGGCCGCGGGCCTCCGCCGGGCCCGGGGCGCCGGCGGCACCCGGCGCGGGCGGGGCCGGGGAGGTGGTGATGCGGGGCAGGGCGTACGGGTGCCGGTCCGTCAGCCAGACGATCATGCGCTCGCGGACCGCGCAGCGGACGGTCCAGACGTCGGAGGCGTCCTTGGCGGTGACCACCGCCCGGACCTGGATCGTGTGCGGTGTGGTGTCCGTCACGGCCAGGCTGCCGGTCCGGCCGTCCCACTCCGGCACCTCCTTCAGGATGTGCTGGAGCCGTTCGCGCATCGCCTCCAGCGGAGCGCTGTGGTCGAGGTGCCAGAAGACGGTGCCGGTCATCTCGGCGCCGCCGCGCGACCAGTTCTCGTACGGCTTGCTCGTGAAGTACGACACAGGCATGGTGATCCGGCGCTCGTCCCAGGTGCGGACCACCAGGAAGGTGAGAGTGATCTCCTCGACGGTGCCCCACTCCCGGTCCACGACGACGGTGTCGCCGATGCGCACGGTGTCGCCGAAGGCGATCTGCAGGCCGGCGAAGAGGTTGCCGAGGGTGGACTGGGCCGCGATGCCGGCGACGATGCCGATGATGCCCGCCGAGGCCAGCAGGGAGGCGCCGACCGTCCGCATCGCCGGGAACGTCAGCAGCATGGCCGCGACCGCGATCACCACGACCGCCGCAGTGACCACCCGCTGGATCAGCGTGACCTGGGTGCGGACCCGGCGCACCCGCGCCTCGTCCGCGGTCCGGTCGGCGTAGCGGGCGTACGTGGAGTCCACGACCGCCGTCGCGATGCGCACCAGCAGCCAGGCCGTTGAGGCGATCAGGACGAGGGTGAGGGCGCGGCCCACGGCCGCGGTGTGCGCGGGCAGGATCCGGGCCTCGCGATGGGCGCCGTACAACAGGGCGGTGGCCAGCGTGAGCCGGAACGGGGTGCGGCAGCGGCGCAACAGCCCCCACAGCGGGGTCTCCCCGTGGCGGGCGTCGGCGCGGCGCAGCAGCAGGTCCAGCAGCCAGCCGGCGACGAGGGTGACGGCCAGTACGCCGACGACGACCAGGGCCGGGCGCAGAACGGTCTCCGTGTCCATGGACGTGAACCTAACCGCAACGGGCGGGCGGAAACTGGCACGATGGTGTGCATGAACATCGTGCTTTTCCATTCGACGTACGGGCTGCGGCCCGCGGTGCACGCGGCGGCCGACCGGCTGCGCGCGGCCGGGCACCGGGTGCAGGTGCCCGATCTCTTCGAGGGGCGCACCTTCGAGACCGTCGAGGAGGGCATGGCGTTCCGGGACGAGACCGGCCGCGACGAGCTGCTCCGGCGCGCGGTGCTGGCCGCCGCCCCCCACTCCGACGAGGGGCTCGTGTACGCGGGGTTCTCCTTCGGCGGCTCCCTCGCCCAGCACCTGGCGCTGGCCGACGAGAAGGCGCGCGGGCTGCTGCTCCTGCACGGCACGGCCGACCTGGAGGAGGACGCCGCGGTCGACGACCTGCCGGTGCAGCTGCACGTCGCCGACCCGGACCCGTTCGAGCCGCACGACTGGCTGACGGCCTGGTACCTGCGGATGCAGCGGGCGGGCGCGGACGTCGAGATCCACCGCTACCCGGGAGCCGGGCACCTGTTCACCGACCCGGAGCTCGACGACTACGACGCGGAGGCCGCGGAGCAGGCCTGGAAGGCGGCGCTCGCCTTCCTCGACAGCCTGTAGTCGCGGCAGCGGCAGCCGTAACACGCCACGAGGGGCAGGGCACATGACGTGTGCCCTGCCCCTCGTGCGTCAGCCGTACTCAGGCCCGTCGGGCCCGGTGAGGGCGGTCAGCCGCGGTAGGCGCTCCACATGCTCTGCATGCGGGCGACCTGGCCGGCCGTGAACTGGTACATGCAGGAGTCGTACGTGTAGTCCATGAAGTTGTGGATCGGGTCGGCGCCGGCCTTGCTGGCGCAGCTGTCGCGGCCGGTCGGGCACTCGTACGCGGCGCTCTTCTCGGCCGGGGTGTCGGCGACGGAGTCACCGCTGCCATTGCAGCCGCCCTGGAAGGTGTGGTACAGGCCCATCCAGTGGCCGACCTCGTGGGTGGCGGTGTCGCCCTCGTTGTAGTTGGCGGAGGAGCCGCCCGGCAGCGAGGAGTTGAGCAGGACCACGCCGTCCATCTGCGGCTGGGAGGCGTAGGAGCTCGGGAAGGTCGCCCAGCCGAGCAGGCCGCCGCCGAGGTTGGCCGTGTAGACGTTCAGCGCGTCGGAGCCGCCCTTGCGCAGGGCGTTCTTCATGTCCTTCTCGGCCTGGGAGCCGTGGGACACGCCGTACCACGAGGCGTTGTCGGTGTAGTCGGTGGAGACCAGCTGGAACTGGTAGCCGGAGTTGACGTTGCCGGTGCCCTGGCCGCTGTAGGCGGAGTTGAGGACGGCGAGCTGGTTGCTGATGTCCGTGGCGGACAGCTTGCCCTGGGTGCCGTTGTGGATGACGTGGAAGTACACCGGGATGGTCGTCGCGGCGGTGGCCTCGGCGGCGCGCATCTGGCGCTGCGGGCCGAGCTGGGCGAGCTTCTTGGCCAGGTCGGCGTCCATGGCCTTGACCTGCGCCTCCGTCACCTCGTTGGGCTCCGCGGCGTGCTTGTCCTGCGGGCGGGCGACGCGCGCGTCGGCGGGGGCGCCGGAGGCTTCCTCGACGCACTGCTCGGCGCCGGTCGGCGCGGCGGCGGCCAGGGTGGTGGGGGCGGAGAAGGGGGCGAACGCCAGGGCTCCGGCCAGGACGGCAGGGGCCATGAGGCGGCGGCGGAGCATGGGGGATATGCGGGCGGAAGCGCGCACGTTGAACTCCTCGCAAGCGTGGTGGGGGGTGAGGGATTTCCTCACGCTGGCGCGAAGCTTATGTGTCCATGTCATGCATCTAGCAAGACCTGGAAGTAAAAGATTTGTTGCTTCTGAGGTTGAAGGGGCGCCTGGTCTGCACCAAGCACCCCCTCGCTCAAAAAGTTTGACGAACCGTCAACAAGATCGTCCGCTTAGCGGACGGGAGCCCAGACCCGTTCCACCTTCTGGGTGCCGTTCAGCGTGCGGTACGAACGGGACCACGCCGCCGTGGCGTCCTGCCTCCGCTTGTCGGACACGGCGTAGTAGTCCATCTGCGAGCGCTCGGCCGTCACGTCCAGCACGCCGTACCCGTGCGCGTCCATGTCGAGCCACTTCGTGTGCCAGTTCGCGGCCCTGATGGCGGCCTCCGCCGCCAGCGACGCGGTGTTCGCCGGCACGTGCAGGATGTCGTCGATGTTGTCGCTGGTCACCGAGGTCACGACGAACTCCGTCGCGGCCGTCCCCGAGCCCGGGTACGTCGCCATGTTCACCGGCACCTCGTTGGCCCAGGCCATGTGGATGTCGCCGGTCAGGAACACCGTGTTCTTGATGTTCCGGTCCTTCAGGTGGCCCAGCAGCTCCTTGCGGTCGTCGGTGTAGCCGTCCCACTGGTCCGTGCTGATGGCGATTCCGCCTTCGGGCAGGCCGAGGAGCTTCGCGAGCGGCGCGAGCAGGTGCGCCGGCAGGGACCCGAAGGCCACCGGGGAGATCATCACCGAGGTGCCGACCAGCTTCCAGGTGGCGTTCGAGCTCGCCAGACCCGACTTGAGCCAGTCCAACTGGGCGCGCCCGGTGATGGTGCGGTCCGGGTCGTCCACCGCGCCGCTGCCCACCTTGGCCTGCTGGGAGCGGAAGCTGCGCAGGTCGAGGAGGTGCAGGTCGGCGAGGGAGCCGAAGCGCAGGCGGCGGTAGACCGTGCCCGCGGTCGAGGTGCGCACCGGCATCCACTCGAAGTAGGCCTGCTTGGCGGCGGCCGCGCGGGCCGCCCAGTCGCCCTCGGCCCCCGGGGTGTGGTTCTCCGCGCCGCCCGACCAGGCGTCGTTGGCGATCTCGTGGTCGTCCCAGATGGCGACGACGGCGTGTGCGGCGTGCAGCGCCTGGAGGTCGGCGTCCGTCTTGTACCTGCCGTGCCGGACGCGGTAGTCGGCGAGGGTGGTGATCTCGTGCCGCGGCTCGTGCCGGCGCACGACGTACTTCTCCTCGGGATAACCCCCGCTGTGGTACTCGTAGATGTAGTCGCCCAGGTGCAGGATCGCGTGCAGGTCGCTGCGGGCGGCCAGGTGGCGGTACGCGGAGAAGTAGCCGGCCTCCCAGTTGGCGCAGGAGACCACGCCGAAGCGGACGGAGGGGGTCGACGCGTCGTGGCGGGGGGCGGTCAGGGTGCGCCCGACCGGGGACGCGGCGGCGCCGGCGGTGAACCGGTAGAAGTACGGGGTGTGCGGCTTCAGTCCGCGGACGTCGGCCTTGACCGTGTGGTCGGAGGCGGCGGTGGCGGTGACCGTGCCGCTCGCCACGATCCGGGAGAACGCCCGGTCCTCGGCCACTTCCCAGCCCACCGGGGTGGCCGGGCCGACGCCGGAGCCGGGTACGGCCTCGGGGACCGGGGTGACGCGGGTCCACAGCAGGATCCCGTCGGGGAGCGGGTCGCCGGAGGCGACGCCGTGCAGGAAGGCGGGTCCCCCCGCGGCTGCGGAGGCGGGGGATATACCCAGGGCGGCCGTCGCGAAGGGCGTGAGCGCCGCGGTGGCGGCGGCGGCCTTGACGACCGTACGGCGGCGGGGAGTTGCCGCGGTGGGGGAGGTGAGTTGACTGGTCACGGGCGGTCATATTACTGACGGGTATAACCGCGGGTACAGCCCTGGGAAAGCAACGAGCGGACGAACTCTCGGAGTCCGCCCGCTCGTTGTAGCGCCGGGGTTCCCGGCGGCCCGTTCTCAGCCCGCGATGGCCTTGTCGACCGCCGCCGTGAACTCGTCCGGGTTCATCTTGATCTCGATCTTCTTGCCGTCCATCTTCAGCGACGGGGTGCCCTCCAGGCCCGCCTTGTCGAAGACCTTCGACATCTCGATCGCCCACCGGTTGTACGTGCCGTCCTCGACGGCCTTCTTGAACTCGGCGTTGCCCTTCAGCGCCGGGACCTGGTCGGCGATCGACAGCAGGTACGCGTCCTTGCCGAACTTGTCGTCCCGCTCGTCGGGGTGGTTCTCCTTCGAGTACAGCGCCGCCTTGTACTCGGCGAACGCCTCGGGGCTGACGTTCAGGGCCGCACCCAGTGCGCTCAGGGCGTTCTTCGAGCCGCTGCCGCCGAAGCCCTTGTCGAGGAAGGTGGCGCCGACGAACTGGAGCTTGTACTTGCCCGCCTCGACGTCCTTCTTGATCTGCGGGCCGACCTTCTCCTCGAACTGGGAGCAGATCGGGCAGCGGGCGTCCTCGTACAGCTCCAGCGTCTTCTTCGCGTCGGGCTTGCCTATGACGACGGTCGTGCCGTTCTCGCCCGTGGTGTTCTTCGGGGCGACCAGCTCGGCCGTGGCGGCCTTCTCCCACTCATCGGGCTTGTTGGCCTGGACGACGGCGTAGCCGATGCCGCCGGCCAGGGCGAGGACGGCGACGACCGCGCCGGCCACGACGAGCTGGCGGCGGGCCTTGTCCTTCTTCGCCTGCTTCTCGCGCTCGGCGCGCAGCCGCTCGCGGGCCGCCGCCTTGTTGGCCTGGGTGTTGCGTGCACTCATGGTGATCTCCGTGGGGTGTGACAGGGATGAGGGGGGTCGTGCCGTACGGACGTCAGGCGCGCACGAGCGCGCCGCGTACGGGAGGCCCCCGCAGCCCCACGGAGTGGACGGGGAAGCGGGTCCGGGCGGCCGGGCCCGGGTGGCCCGGGCGCGGCTCCCGCCCGGGCGGCTGGCCGGGGCCCACCCCGGCCGAGGCCGCCGCCAGCCGCAGCGGCCGGAACGCGAGGCCGGCCACCGCGCGCAGCAGCTGGCCCAGCGCCCGCTCGCCGTACCCCAGCCAGACCGAGGCCAGCAGCCCGACGGAGACGTGTGCGCCGAGCAGCAGCCACGGCGTCCACGCCCCGGCCGCGGCGGGCAGGGCGGCCGCGGGATGCCCGGCGGGCCCGGACAGCTCGGCGAGCGGGCCGCCCAGCGGTGTCCCGCCGCACAGCTCGTGCAGGCCCAGCGCCCGCAGCGGGCCGGACACCGGACCGCCGGAGGGCCCGTAGCAGACGTGCTGGCCGGCGGTGAACGCGGTGTCGGCGGCCAGCTCCAGCGGGACCAGCAGCCCGGCGATCGGGCCGAAGCCCCGCTCGCGGCCCGCCAGCGCCCAGGCGACGCAGAACACGGCGGCGAAAGCCGCGGCGGCGGGCGCCGGCGGCAGCGGCACCCCCGCGATCAGGACGTGCGAGCCGGCCGACAGCAGCAGTACGACCGCGCTGAACAGCGCGGCCCGCAGCCCTCTCAGTCCTGCTCCTGATATGTCCATCGCGGCGAGTCTGCCATGACTTTCTGTGAACGCAGGGCTCCGCGGCCGGGGGCCGGCCCGGCTACGGCCGGATCCGGCCGTTGCGGAACAGGTCCACGAAGAGCAGGTGGTCGGCGCGCGCGCGGGCCCCGTAGGCGTGCGCGAAGTCCACCAGGAGCTCGGCGAAGCCCTCCTCGTCGGCCGCGATCGCGGCGTCGATGGCCCGCTCGGTGGAGAAGGGGACCAGGCTGTGGCCGCTCTCCGCCTCGTCGGCCGAGGCGTGCATGGTCGCCGTCGCCCGGCCCAGGTCCGCGACCACGTCCGCGGTCTCCTCCGGGTCGTCCAGGTCCGACCAGTCCAGGTCCACCGCGTACGGGGAGACCTCCGCCACCAGCTGGCCGGCCCCGTCGAGCTCGGTCCAGCCCAGCCAGGGGTCGGCGTGCGCCTGGAGGGCCCGCTGGGAGATCACCGTGCGGTGCCCCTCGTGCCGGAAGTACTCGCGCACCGCCCGGTCGGTGATGTGCCGGGACACGGCCGGGGTCTGCGCCTGCTTGAGGTAGATCACGACGTCGTTCTCCAGGGCGTCGCTGTGGCCCTCCAGCAGGATGTTGTACGAGGGCAGTCCCGCCGAGCCGATGCCGACGCCCCGGCGGCCCACCACGTCCTTGACCCGGTAGGAGTCCGGGCGCACCAGGGATTCGTCGGGCAGGGTCTCCAGGTACCCGTCGAAGGCGGCCAGGACCTTGTACCGGGTCGCCGCGTCGAGCTCGATGGAGCCGCCGCCGGAGGTGAAGCGGCGCTCGTAGTCCCGGATCTCGGTCATGGAGTCCAGGAGGGCGAAGCGGGTGCGGGAGCGGGCCGAGCGCAGGGCGGACAGCAGCGGGCCCTCGGCGGTGTCCAGGGTGAAGGAGGGGACCTCCTCGTGCTTGGCGCCGGCGGCCAGGGCGTGGATCCGCTCGCGGTAGGCGGTGGCGTAGGTCCGCACCAGCTCGCTGATCTGCTCGTCGCTGAGCGCCTTGGTGTAGCCGATCAGCGCCACGGAGGCCGCGAAGCGCTTCAGGTCCCAGGTGAACGGGCCGACGTAGGCCTCGTCGAAGTCGTTGACGTTGAAGACGAGGCGGCCGGTGGAGTCCATGTACGTGCCGAAGTTCTCGGCGTGCAGGTCGCCGTGGATCCACACCCGGCCGGTCCGGTCGTCCAGGTAGGGCCCGCCGTGCCGCTCGCGCTCCAGGTCGGCGTAGAAGAGGCAGGCGGTGCCCCGGTAGAAGGCGAAAGCGGAAGCGGCCATCTTCCGGAACTTGACCTGGAAGGCAGCGGGGTCGGCGGCGAGCAGCTCGCCGAAGGCGGTGTCGAAGACATCCAGTATCTGTTCGGCGCGCTGTTCGTTCGCCGTCTCGGGGACCGCCATGGCGGGTTCCTCCTGGTGCACGGGCTGGACTGGTTCCGACCGACTGGACGCCGTGCGGGACCACCTGGTTCTGCAACGCCCGACCGTACCGTCAGGTGCCCGGAATGTGTCACTGGTGGGACGTAGGATTCAAAGCTGCCCCCTACCCCGCCCCCGGAGGTCCCGCGCCGTGGCCAAGACGCCGTTCACGCACCTGCACGTCCACACCCAGTACTCGCTGCTGGACGGTGCCGCGCGGCTGAAGGACATGTTCGCTGCGTGCAACGAGATGGGCATGTCGCACATCGCCATGTCCGACCACGGCAACCTGCACGGCGCGTATGACTTCTTTCACTCCGCGCAGAAGGCCGGGATCACCCCGATCATCGGCATCGAGGCGTACGTCGCGCCCGAGTCCCGCCGGAACAAGCGGAGGATCCAGTGGGGCCAGCCGCACCAGAAGCGGGACGACGTCTCCGGCTCCGGCGGTTACACCCACAAGACGATCTGGGCGGCCAACAACACGGGCCTGCACAACCTCTTCCGGCTGTCCTCCGACGCCTACGCCGAGGGCTGGCTCACGAAGTGGCCCCGCATGGACAAGGAGACCATCGCCCAGTGGTCGGAGGGCCTGATCGCGTCCACCGGCTGCCCCTCCGGCGAGGTGCAGACCCGACTGCGCCTCGGCCAGTTCGACGAGGCGCTCAAGGCGGCCTCGGACTACAAGGACATCTTCGGCGAGGGCCGCTACTTCCTGGAGCTGATGGACCACGGCATCGAGATCGAGCGCCGGGTCCGCGACGGCCTGCTGGAGATCGGCAAGAAGCTCGGCATCCCGCCGCTGGTCACCAACGACTCCCACTACACCTACGCGCACGAGGCCGGCGCGCACGACGCCCTGCTCTGCATCCAGACCGGCAAGAACCTCTCCGACCCGGACCGCTTCCGGTTCGACGGCTCCGGCTACTACCTGAAGTCCACCGAGGAGATGTACGCCATCGACTCCTCGGACGCCTGGCAGGAGGGCTGCGCCAACACCCGGCTGGTCGCCGAGCAGGTCGACACCGAGGGCATGTTCACGTTCCGGAACCTGATGCCGAAGTTCGACATCCCGGAGGGCTACACCGAGGTCACCTGGTTCCGCGAGGAGACCATGAGGGGGATGCACCGCCGCTTCCCGGGCGGCATTCCCGAGGACCGCATGAAGCAGGTCGAGTACGAGATGGACACGATCATCTCGATGGGCTTCCCGGGCTACTTCCTCGTGGTCGCCGACTTCATCATGTGGGCCAAGAACCAGGGCATCGCGGTGGGCCCGGGCCGTGGCTCCGCGGCCGGCTCGATCGTCGCGTACGCCATGGGCATCACCGACCTCGACCCGATCCCGCACGGCCTGATCTTCGAGCGGTTCCTCAACCCCGAGCGCGTCTCCATGCCCGACGTCGACATCGACTTCGACGAGCGCCGGCGCGTCGAGGTGATCAGGTACGTGACCGAGAAGTACGGCGCCGACAAGGTCGCCATGATCGGCACGTACGGCACCATCAAGGCCAAGAACGCGATCAAGGACTCGGCGCGCGTGCTGGGCTACCCGTACGCCATGGGCGACCGGCTCACCAAGGCCATGCCCGCCGACGTCCTCGGCAAGGGCATCCCGCTCTCCGGCATCCTCGACCCCTCGCACCCCCGCTACGGCGAGGCGGGCGAGATCCGCGGGATGTACGAGAACGAGCCGGACGTGAAGAAGGTCATCGACACCGCCCGTGGTGTGGAGGGCCTGGTCCGCCAGATGGGCGTGCACGCCGCCGGCGTGATCATGTCCAGCGAGAAGATCACCGACCACGTGCCCGTCTGGGTCCGGCACACCGACGGCGTCACCATCACCCAGTGGGACTACCCGAGCTGCGAGTCGCTCGGCCTGCTGAAGATGGACTTCCTCGGCCTGCGCAACCTCACGATCATGGACGACGCCGTCAAGATGGTGAAGGCCAACAAGGGGATCGACATCGACCTCCTGGCCCTGCCGCTCGACGACCCCAAGACCTTCGAGCTGCTCCAGCGCGGCGACACCCTCGGCGTCTTCCAGTTCGACGGCGGCCCCATGCGCTCGCTGCTGCGCCTGATGAAGCCCGACAACTTCGAAGACATCTCCGCCGTTTCCGCCCTGTACCGGCCGGGCCCGATGGGCATGAACTCGCACACGAACTACGCCCTGCGCAAGAACAAGCAGCAGGAGATCACCCCGATCCACCCCGAGCTGGAGAAGCCGCTCGAAGAGGTCCTCGCGGTCACCTACGGCCTGATCGTCTACCAGGAGCAGGTGCAGAAGGCCGCCCAGATCATCGCCGGCTACTCGCTCGGCGAGGCCGACATCCTCCGCCGCGTCATGGGCAAGAAGAAGCCCGAGGAGCTGGCCAAGAACTTCACGATCTTCCAGGAGGGCGCCCGGAAGAACGGCTACTCGGACGACGCCATCCAGGCCCTGTGGGACGTGCTGGTCCCCTTCGCCGGCTACGCCTTCAACAAGGCCCACTCGGCCGCGTACGGCCTGGTCTCGTACTGGACCGCCTACCTCAAGGCCAACCACCCGGCCGAGTACATGGCCGGCCTGCTCACCTCGGTCAAGGACGACAAGGACAAGTCCGCCGTCTACCTGAACGAGTGCCGCCGCATGGGCATCAAGGTGCTCCCGCCGAACGTCAACGAGTCCGAGTCGAACTTCGCCGCCCAGGGCGACGACGTGATCCTCTTCGGCCTCACCGCCGTCCGCAACGTCGGCCAGAACGTGGTGGACTCGATCATCAAGACCCGCAAGGCCAAGGGGAAGTACTCCTCCTTCCCGGACTTCCTCGACAAGGTCGAGGCCGTGGTCTGCAACAAGCGCACCATCGAGTCACTGATCAAGGCCGGCGCCTTCGACGAGATGGGCCACACCCGCAAGGGCCTGGTCGCCCAGCACGAGCCGATGATCGACACCGTGGTCGCGGTCAAGCGCAAGGAGGCCGAGGGCCAGTTCGACCTCTTCGGCGCCATGGGCGACGAGGGCGGCGACGAGCCCGGCTTCGGCCTCGACGTCGAGTTCTCCGACGTCGAGTGGGAGAAGGCCTACCTGCTCGCCCAGGAGCGCGAGATGCTCGGCCTGTACGTCTCCGACCACCCCCTGTTCGGCCTGGAGCACGTCCTGTCCGACAAGACGGACGCGGGCATCTCCCAGCTCACCGGCGGCGAGCACGCCGACGGCGCGGTCGTCACCATCGGCGGCATCATCTCGGGCCTCCAGCGGAAGATGACCAAGCAGGGCAACGCCTGGGCCATCGCCACCGTCGAGGACCTCGCCGGCTCCATCGAGTGCATGTTCTTCCCGGCCACCTACCAGCTCGTCTCCACCCAGCTGGTCGAGGACGCGGTCGTCTTCGTCAAGGGCCGCCTCGACAAGCGCGAGGACGTGCCCCGGCTGGTCGCCATGGAGCTGATGGTCCCCGACCTCTCCGCAGCCGGGACCAACGCCCCGGTCGTCCTCACCATCCCCACCGTCAAGGTCACCCCTCCGATGGTCACCCGGCTGGGCGAGATCCTCCGTCACCACAAGGGCAACACCGAGGTCCGGATCAAGCTCCAGGGCCCCCGGTCCACCACCGTGCTGCGCCTCGACCGGCACCGGGTCCAGCCCGACCCGGCCCTCTTCGGCGACCTCAAGGTGCTCCTCGGGCCGTCCTGCCTGGCCGGCTGACCGCATTTTGCAGGCGCACGGCTGACCGCACCCCGCAGGCGCACGGCAGCGGCACCGCAGCGGCAGGGCGCGCCCGGAACTCCTCCGGGCGCGCCCTCGCGCCTCTGCCCCCGGCGCCGGCGGCGCCGGGCGTGGCGTCAGTTGTGGCCGAAGCGCTTCTGCTTGCCCTTGCGCGCCATATCCATCGGACTCGGGGACGACGAGGAGGACGACTCGGACGACGTCTCGTGCGAGCTCTTCGACGGTTCCTGCGACGAGGAGCGCGCCTGCTGCTTCGGCTGCTTCTGGTTCTTGTTCTTGGCCATGGTGGAACCTCCGTGAGGGTCTAGGGGCCAGGACCGCCTTCACACTCACACAGCACCACAAAGCACGCATTTTGGATCTTTCTGGGGTGCCGCCGGCCGCCCGCGCCCCGAAAAGCGTGAGATACGCCACGCCGATGATCCAGTTCCGGCCGTCAACCCCCGTGCGGTCGGGCAGACTCGGGGAAACCAGAGGACCCCCCCACGGAAGAGGTGGAACGCGTGGACCGCTGCGTCGTCCTGGTGGACGCCGGCTATCTGCTGGGCGCCGCCGCAAGCCTTCTCGCGGGTGAGCCCTCCCGCTCCCGCATCACCGTCGACCACGCCGCCCTCATCCACGGCCTGCGCGAACGGGCCGAAGCCGACACCCAGCAGCCCCTGCTGCGCATCTACTGGTTCGACGGTGCCCCCGACCGGGTGCCCCAGCCCGAACACCGCCGGCTGCGCGTCATGCCCCGCGTCACCGTCCGGCTCGGCGCCCTGACCCGTAGCGACGGACGCTGGGCGCAGAAGGGCGTGGACGCCGCCATGCACGCCGAGCTCACCGAACTCGCCCGCAACCGCGCCTGCTCCGACGTCGTCCTCGTCACGGGCGACGGAGACCTCCTGCCCGGCCTGATGTCCGCCAAGGAGCACGGCGTCGCCGTCCACCTGTGGGCCGTCCAGGCCGCCGACGGCGACTACAACCAGTCCGAGGACCTCGTCGCCGAGGCCGACGAGCGCCGCGTCCTGGACCGGGCCTGGATCACCCGCGCCGTCCGCGCCAAGGACCTCACCGGCCTGTGCTCCCCCCCGCCCGCGCCCCGCCCCGAGATCGCCGCCATCCTCTCCGCCCCGCTGCCCGAGGCGGCCCTCGCCGAGGCCGCCGCCCGCAACGCCGCCGCCGGCACCACGACCCCCGCCGCCGAGCCGGTCGTCCCCGAGACCGGCGCGGCCCCCGTGCCCGCCCCCGCCGTCGGCGGCAGGACCGTACCCACCCCGAAGGACCTCGCCGGCTCCCTGCGCGCCCCCGGCCACCAGCCCGGTCCGCACTCCGGGCACGGCGTCACCCCCTCCCCGGCCAGCGCCCTGCGCTGGTCCTCCGACAGGGGCTGGATCGACCGGCCCGGGCCGCTCGGCGAACCCGCCGAGACCGCCTCCCTGCCCACCCTCGCCCAGCTCACCAGCGCCGAACAGCGCTGGGCCGACCGGGAGGAGGACATCACCACCGTCGGCGGCGACCCGTTCGAGGTCGGCCAGGTCTTCGCCCGCCGCTGGATGGAACGCCTCCCGGAAGCCGTCCACCTGCAGAAACTCGCCATCATGTACCCGCGGATCCCGCACCGGATCGACGGTGAGCTGCTGCGCTACGCCGCCCGGTTCGGACTGCTCGCCCACAAGGACGACCAGATCGACGAACACGACCGCTACGCCATCCGCGCCGGGTTCTGGCGGGAGATCGACGTCCGTGCCGCGGCCGAGCGCGTACCCGGCCCGCCGGCCGCCGCGCCGGGCGTCCCGGCGACCCCGACGCCCGAGTAGGGCGCGGGGCCGCGTAGGCTGCTCCCTCGTGAGTACGGGCACAGCACCAGCGAAACCGCAGGGCAGCCGCAGCGCGACGGCGGCCGCGGCGCCGCCGGCGGCCGACGGCGCCGTCTGCACCGTACGTGACCTGGTCAAGACCTACCCCGCCGTCCGCGGCCGGCGCGGGGCCCCCGCCCTGCCCGAGACCCGCGCCAACGACGGGATCTCCCTGGACATCAGGCGCGGCGAGGTCTTCGGCCTCCTCGGCCCCAACGGCGCCGGCAAGTCCACCCTGGTCCGGCAGCTGACGGGCCTGCTGCGACCCGACTCCGGCTCCGTGACCCTGCTCGGCCACGACCTCGTGCGCCACCCCGAGCGCGCGGCCCGACTCCTCGCCTACCTCGGCCAGGAGTCCACGGCCCTGGACGAGCTCACCGTCGCCCTCGCCGCCGAGACCACCGGGCGGCTGCGCGGCCTCACCGCCCGCGACGCCCGCACCGCGCGGGACGCCGTCCTGGACGAGCTCGGGCTGACCGCGATCGCCGGGCGGCCCCTGAAGAAGCTGTCCGGCGGCCAGCGGCGGCTGGCCTGCTTCGCCGCCGCCCTGGTGGGGGAACGGCAGGTGCTGGTCCTCGACGAGCCCACCACCGGCATGGACCCCGTGGCCCGCCGGGACGTGTGGTCGGCCGTGGACCGGCGGCGCGCCCGGCACGGCACCACCGTCCTGCTCGTCACCCACAACGTCATCGAGGCCGAGACCGTCCTCGACCGGGTCGCCGTCATCGACCAGGGCAAGGTCATCGCCTGCGACACGCCCGCCGCGCTGAAGGCCCGGGTCTCCGACGAGGTCCGCCTCGAACTCGTGTGGCGGACCGCGCCGCCGCTGGACGTCCCCGAGGTCGCCGCGCTCGCCGCGACGGCGGCCGAGTCCGGGCGCCGGTGGGTGCTGCGACTGCCGTCGGACGAGGCACGGGCCGCGGTGGCCGCCGTGACCGGAGGGCCGGCGTTCGCCGCCCTCGACGACTTCACACTGGCGACCCCCAGCCTGGAGGACGTCTACCTCGCGCTGGGCGGGCGCACCACGAAGGGTCTGGTGAAGGCGTGAGCACCGCCGACGCAGCAGCAGCCGCACCGGCAGGCACCGGCGCCGCCGCCGACGTGGCCGCCCTGGCCCCCCGGGCCCGCTTCCTGCCCTCGCTGGCCGCCGTGTACCGGGCACAGCTGTCCCGGGCCCGGGTGGCCCGGATCCCGCTGCTGTTCGTCGCCACCTTCCAGTCCGTCGGGATCATGATCCTGATGCGGGGTGTGGTGGACGGCGGCACGGAGGCGCAGGCCGTCGTGGCCGGCTCCTCGGTGCTGGTCGTCGCCTTCGTGGCGCTGAACCTGCTCGCCCAGTACTTCGGCCAGCTGCGGGCCGGCGGCGGCCTGGACCACTACGCCACGCTGCCCGTCCCGCCCGCCTCGGTGGTGCTCGGCGCGGCCGCCGCGTACGCCTCCTTCACCCTGCCCGGCACCCTGGTCACGGCCGTGTTCGGCTGTCTGCTCTTCGGACTGCCGATGGGCGGGCTGTGGATCCTGGTCGCGGTGGTGCCGCTGGCGGGCGCGGCCCTGGCCGGGCTGGGCGCCGCCCTCGGCCTGCTCGCGCCGCGGCAGGAGCTGGCCACACTGGCCGGGCAGCTCGGCATGTCGGCGGCACTGCTGCTGGGCGTGCTGCCGCCCGAGCGGATGCCCGACCCGATCGTGTGGGCGCGGGACCTGCTGCCCTCGACGTACGGGGTCGAAGCCTTCGCCCGGACCTTCGCACCGCACCCCGACTGGGCGGTCGTCGCCGCCGACCTCGCCGTCTGCGGGGCCGTCGGCGTGCTGTCGCTGTCCGTCGCCACCTGGGCGTATCGGCGGGCCGCCGTCCGCTGACTCCGGTTCCGCCCCGGCCCGGCGCACCTGGCACGATGTGGGGGTGACCGAACCCGTGACCACGCCGCCCCCCGTCGAACCGCCGCTGCCCGGCAGACCGGCCGCACCCGGCGTCACCGCCGGGGACGTCCGCGACGGGGCCGCCGTCACCCTCGTCGTGGGGGCCTGCGGGGCGCTCCTCGGGCTGCTGTGGGCGTGGCTGGCGCCGCGGGCCCAGTACGTGTCCAACGGGCAGGCCGTCTTCCTGCGCAACACCGAGAGCGAGGCCCGGATAGGGGCCGACAGCACGTTCCTGCTGCTCTCGATCCTGATGGGCCTGCTGGCCGCCGTCGCCCTCTTCCTGTGGCGCCGGCGCGGCGGCGTTCCCCAGGTGATCGGGCTGGGCATCGGCTCCTGCGCCGCCTCCTGGCTCGGATGGCGCACCGGCGAGTGGCTGGGCGGCTCCGGCGACGTGGCCGCCGCCGCGGTGGCCGCGGGCAAGGGCGTGCCCTTCGACGCGCCGCTGGAGCTCCTCGCGTACGGGGCGCTGCTGGCCTGGCCGATGACCGCGCTCCTCGTCCACATCGGCCTCACGGCCCTGTGGGCCCCGCACGACCCCGTCCCCGAGCCCGTCCCCGTCCCCGACCCGGCCGGGGACGCCCGGCCCGGCCCCGCCGCCGTCTACCCGCCGCCGCACGTCCACGCCGATCCGGCGGCCAAGGAACCCCCGCGGCCCTGACGGCTGCGGTGCGGCAGCGCCCCCGAGGGGCGCGGCGCCGGTGCCCGCCCGGAACCGCGCGACCGGCCGCAACGGGCCCGCGCACGGTCGACGGCCCGTCGCGGCGCCTCCCGCGGAGCGCTCAGGCGCGGGCGATCGGCGCCAGGGTGGCCGCCGTCAGCGCGGCCAGGGTGGTGGGCGCCAGCTCGACCTCCAGCCCGCGCCGGCCCGCCGACACGCAGATGGTCGGATGCCCCTCGGCGGAGGAGTCCACGACGGTCCGCAGCCGCTTGCGCTGCCCCAGCGGGGAGATGCCGCCCACCACGTAGCCGGTGGTGCGCTCGGCCAGCGACGGATCCGCCATCACCGCCTTCTTCGCGCCGACGGCAGACGCCAGCGCCTTCAGGTCGAGGCTGCCGGAGACCGGGACCACCGCCACCGTCAGGACCCCGTCCGCGTCCGTGACGAGCGTCTTGAAGACCTGGTCCGGGCTCACGCCCATGGCCTCCGCGGCCTCCTGCCCGTACGAGGGGTGCGCCGGGTCGTGCTCGTAGGAGTGCGTGGTGAAGTCCGCTCCGGCCGCGGTGAGCGCGGTGATCGCCGGGGTCGCCGCGGACGCGGCCTTCTTCTTCGCCATCAGGCAGGGCTCCCCATCGGGTTCCGTGGTCAGTTCGGGCTGGTCGGCATCCGGGTCAGGTCCACCGCGGGCAGCGACGGCAGGTGCCGGATCAGCGCCGTCTCCGTGCGCAGCAGCTTCAGCTCCTCCGCGAGCCGCGTCGCCGTGTCCGGGGCCTGCAGCAGCCGCTGCTTCGCCGGGGTGTCCAGCACCGCGGCCGCCGCCACCAGGTACGACACCACCGACGGCTCGTCGGGCAGCTCCGCAGCCGAGGCCAGCGTTCGCTCCCGGGCCCCGGCCAGCCGCTTCTGGTACGTCCGGAACGCCCGCAGCACCCCCTCCGCCAGCGCGCCCGCGCCCTCGCCCGCCTCCTCCGGCAGCTCCTCCAGCTCCGCGACGAGGAACGCGCCCGAGGCGTCCACCGACAGCAGGCGGACCCGCGTCGTACCCGTCGCCAGGACCTCGAAGCTGCCGTCCTGCCGCTCCCGGATCGTGGCCGCGTCCGCGATGCAGCCCACCCGGTGGAAGGCCTGGACCGGGTCCGGGCCGAAGCCCGCGGCCGGGCCCCGCTCGGGCAGGGCCGTCGGGTCCGGCATTCCGGGGGCGGTCGGTGCGACCTCCCGGCCGTCGCGGATCGCGACGACCGCGAAGCGGCGCGGCTCGTCCTCGCCCGTCTTCAGCAGCTCCCGCATCATGGCGCGATAACGCTCCTCGAAGACGTTCAGCGGCAGCACGAGTCCGGGGAAAAGTACCGAGTTCAGCGGGAAGAGGGGCAGGCGAACGGTGGTCACGAGGCACAGGGTAGTGGCCGTGGGGCGGGCCCTGTCACCTCGGTTCTTCCTGGTCCGTCAGCCGCGGCGCAGCATCCGGGAGGCCCCCGCCGCCACCGTCGTCGCCAGGATCCAGCCCAGCAGGACCAGCACGGTCGAGCCCCACTGCCAGTAGCCCTTCATCATCCACTGGCCCTGCTGGCCGAGGTCGATGACCGGAAGCAGCAGGTCCAGGGCGTAGAGCAGCGGATCCCACTCCGGGTGCTCGTCCCGCTTGATGGCCGCCGGGGCGATCTGCGCGAACAGCAGCGCGCCCGCCGCCCACAGCAGCACCATCCACAGCGCGGCCCGTCCCGGCCGGTACCCGTAGGCCACCGTCCAGTCCTGCACGTACCCCCACGCCTTGGCCGCCGGCGGCAGCGTCGCCCGCCGTCGGCGCTGCTTGGCCAGCAGCACCTCCCGGGCTTCGGCGTCCTCGCCGCTGGCGCGCAGCACGGACGCCAGCCGCTCGTAGGGCTCCGGCGAGAACTCCGGGGTGGCCGCCGCCACCCACTCCAGCCGGCGCACCAGCGGGAAATGGCCGCGGGGCGCGAGGTTCTCGTACACGAAGCCCTCGATCGACACGCCGCCCGGGCCGGGCCAGCTCGTCGAGGCGTCCACCAGCTTGACCACCTTCGCCCCCGACAGCACCACCCGGCCCCGCTCCGGCTTCTCGCCGACGAACCGCAGCTCCGGGGTCTGGATCCGGCGCAGCGACACCTCCTGCTCCTCGGCGAGCACGAACCGGGCCCCGTACAGGTCGACCGCGTCGCCGAAGCGGCCGTCGTCCAGGCGCAGCCCGCCCCGGCACTCGAAGCGCCGGGCCCGCTGCCCGCGCGCCGGCGTCTGGCCGCCCAGGCCGTACGGGGGAGTGGAGGAACCGGAGTCGCCGGGCACGTAGTCCACCGCGATCGAGGTCAGGTACAGGGTCCGCTCCACGGTCAGCTGCGGGGCGTTCAGTGCCCGCCGCCCGTGCGGGTTGCGCAGCCGGGCCCCGCGCAGGTTCATCGACCCGCCGACCTTCGAGCCGCGCAGGCTCACTTCCCCGTACGCCTCCACCAGCTCCCCCTGGAAGTCCTGCGCGACCGCCATGCCGTCCGCGGCGATGGCCCGGCCCCGGCTGTCCCGCTGCACCACGGCCTGGCTGATCAGCAGGTCCGTGCCGATCTGCGCGTCGGTCAGCCGGATCCCGCGCGCCACCCGGCAGCGCGGCAGGTGCAGGTCGCCCTCGGTGTGCAGGCGGGAGGCGTCCAGCCGGGGGACCGCGCAGTTGACCAGCCGCAGCGTCCCGAACCGGGTCTCGGACAGCTGGACCTCGCTGTCGAAGCGGCAGGACTGGAGTTCGACGTACGGCTCCACGGTGCCGCCCGACAGGTCCAGCCGACCGGTGATCCGCACCCCGCGCAGCTTCAGCGACGCCACCCGGCCCGGCACCGGCGGCGGCCCGTGGAGCAGCAGCAGCGAGACCACGTCGGCGCGGACGCTGCGACCGGCGTCCCAGACCCGGTCGCCGTGCGGATCGTCCAGCTCGGCGGCCCGCGCGCTCAGGTCGCACACGCTGCCCGTGCGGAACGCCCGCCACATCAGGCGCTCGGCCTCGCCGAGGTCCGCCGGCTCCTCGTCCGCGCGCGGCGCGTCGGCCATGCGGTCCCCCCTCCGCCGTACATCCGTGTAGCAGGAACGTTAAGGGGAGCCAGTGACGGCCGGGGCGTGTATCAGCCAGTGATACGGGCGGACGGCCGTGGGAGCCGGTCTGAGAGAATTGGGAGGTGATCTCTCGTATCGATCTGCGCGGCAACGCCCTCCCCGAGGGCGCGGCCCTGCGCGACCTGCTCCCCCGTGCCGAGTTCGACGTGGAAGCCGCCCTGGAGAAGGTGCGGCCCATCTGCGAGGACGTCCATCATCGTGGCACGGCGGCGCTGATCGAGTACGCGCAGAAGTTCGACGGCGTGGAGCTGGAACGGGTCAGGGTGCCCGCGGAGGCCCTCGCCAAGGCCCTCGACGAGCTCGACCCGGCCGTCCGCGCCGCCCTGGAGGAGTCGATCCGCCGCGCCCGGACCGTGCACCGGGCCCAGCGCCGCACCGAGCACACCACCCAGGTGGTCCCCGGCGGCACCGTGACCGAGAAGTGGGTGCCGGTCGAGCGCGTCGGCCTGTACGCGCCCGGCGGCCGCTCGGTGTACCCGTCCTCCGTCGTCATGAACGTCGTGCCGGCCCAGGAGGCGGGCGTGGAGTCCATCGCCCTGGCCTCCCCGCCGCAGGTCGAGTTCGGCGGCCTGCCGCACCCGACGATCCTCGCCGCCTGCGCCCTGCTCGGCGTGGACGAGGTGTACGCGGTGGGCGGCGCCGTCGCCGTCGCGATGTTCGCGTACGGCACCGAGGACTGCCTGCCGGTCAACATGGTCACCGGCCCCGGCAACATCTGGGTCGCCGCCGCCAAGCGCTACTTCACCGGGAAGATCGGCATCGACACCGAGGCCGGCCCGACCGAGATCGCCGTCCTCGCGGACTCCACCGCCGACCCGGTGCACGTCGCCGCCGACCTGATCAGCCAGGCCGAGCACGACCCGCTGGCCGCCGCCGTCCTCGTCACCGACTCCGAGGACCTCGCGGCCGCCGTGGAGAAGGAACTCGAACCGCAGGTCGCGGCCACCAAGCACGTCGAGGACCGGATCCGCCCGGCGCTCGCCGGCAAGCAGTCCGCGATCGTGCTGGTCGACAGCCTGGAGGACGGCCTGAAGGTCGTCGACGCGTACGGCGCCGAGCACCTGGAGATCCAGACCGCCGACGCCGCGGCCTGGGCGGCCCGCGTCCGCAACGCCGGCGCGATCTTCGTCGGCCCGTGGGCCCCGGTCTCGCTCGGCGACTACTGCGCCGGGTCGAACCACGTCCTGCCCACGGGCGGCTGCGCCTGCCACTCCTCCGGCCTGTCCGTGCAGTCCTTCCTGCGCGGCATCCACATCGTCGACTACACGCGCGACGCGCTCGCCGAGGTCACCCACCACGTGGTGACGCTGGCCGAGGCCGAGGACCTGCCCGCGCACGGCGCCGCCCTCAAGGCACGCTTCGGGTGGAAGGTCCCCGGCCAGTGAGCGCGTACGACAACACCGACAGGACCATCGGGATCGACGACCTCCCGATCCGCGACGAGCTGCGCGGCAAGAGCCCGTACGGCGCCCCGCAGCTCGACGTGCCCGTCCAGCTGAACACCAACGAGAACCCGTACGAGCTCCCCGAGGAGCTGGTGCGGCGGATCGCCGAGCGCGTCGCCGACGCGGCCCGCACCCTCAACCGCTACCCCGACCGGGACGCCGTCGAGCTGCGGACCGCGCTGGCCGCCTACCTCACCCGCACCGGCAAGCACCCGGTCGCCCGGGAGAACGTGTGGGCCGCCAACGGCTCCAACGAGGTCATCCAGCAGCTGCTGCAGACCTTCGGCGGGCCCGGCCGCACCGCGATCGGCTTCGAGCCCTCGTACTCGATGCACGCGCTGATCGCCCGCGGCACCGGCACCGGATGGATCTCCGGCCCGCGCCGGGAGGACTTCACCATCGACGTGGCCGCCGCGGAGCAGGCCATCACCGAGAACGCGCCCGACGTCGTCTTCATCACCTCGCCCAACAACCCCACGGGCACCGCGGTCGGGGCGGAGACCGTCCTCGCCCTCTACGAGGCCGCGCAGGCGGCCAAGCCGTCCCTGGTGATCGTGGACGAGGCGTACGTCGAGTTCAGCCACCGGGACTCCCTGCTGCCCCTGATCGAGGGCCGTCCGAACATGGTGGTCTCCCGGACCATGTCCAAGGCGTTCGGCGCCGCCGGACTGCGCCTGGGCTACCTCGCCGCGCACCCGGCCGTCGTCGACGCCGTCCAGCTGGTGCGCCTTCCGTACCACCTGTCGGCCGTCACCCAGGCGACCGCGCTGGCGGCCCTGGAGCACACCGACACCCTGCTCGGCTACGTCGAGCAGCTCAAGGCCGAGCGGGACCGCCTCGTCGCCGAACTCCGGGCGATCGGCTACGAGGTCACCGAGTCCGACGCGAACTTCATCCAGTTCGGGAAGTTCGAGGACTCCCACACCGCCTGGCAGCAGATCCTCGACCGGGGCGTCCTGGTCCGGGACAACGGCGTACCGGGATGGCTGCGGGTCACCGCGGGCACCCCGGCCGAGAACGACGCGTTCCTGGAAGCGGTTCGCGCACTGAAGAAGGAGCAGCAGGCATGAGCCGCATCGGACGGGTCGAACGGACCACGAAGGAGACCTCCGTCCTCGTCGAGATAAACCTCGACGGCACCGGACAGGTCGACGTCTCCACCGGCGTCGGCTTCTACGACCACATGCTCGACCAGCTCGGCCGCCACGGCCTGTTCGACCTCACCGTCAAGACCGACGGCGACCTGCACATCGACAGCCACCACACCATCGAGGACACCGCCCTCGCCCTCGGCGCCGCCTTCAAGCAGGCCCTCGGCGACAAGGTCGGCATCTACCGCTTCGGCAACTGCACCGTCCCGCTGGACGAGTCCCTCGCCCAGGTGACCGTGGACCTGTCGGGCCGCCCCTACCTCGTGCACACCGAGCCCGAGAACATGGCGCCGATGATCGGCTCGTACGACACGACGATGACCCGGCACATCCTGGAGTCCTTCGTCGCCCAGGCACAGATCGCCCTCCACGTCCACGTCCCGTACGGCCGCAACGCCCACCACATCGTGGAGTGCCAGTTCAAGGCGTTGGCCCGGGCCCTGCGCTACGCCGCGGAGCTCGACCCGCGCGCCGCCGCGGCGGGCATCCTCCCCTCGACGAAGGGCGCCCTCTAGCCGTGACCGGCCTCAGCACCATCCTCATCGTCGTCGGCCTGTTCCTGGCCGGCGGCGTCTACTCCTTCCAGAAGCAGCAGATGCCCAGGTCGGTCGTCCTGCTGCTCGCCATCGGCTCCGCGATGTGTCTCGCCGCCGGAGTCCTGCGGATCCAAGGAATCTGGGCATGAGCGCATCCCGCCCCACCAAAACGGTCGTCGTCCTCGACTACGGCTTCGGGAACGTCCGCTCCGCCGAGCGCGCCCTCGCGCGGGTCGGCGCGGACGTCGAGATCACCCGCGACTACGACAAGGCCATGGACGCCGACGGCCTCCTCGTCCCCGGCGTCGGCGCCTACTCCGCCTGCATGCAGGGCCTGAAGTCCGTCCGCGGCGACTGGATCATCGGCCGCCGGCTCTCCGGCGGCCGCCCGGTCATGGGCATCTGCGTCGGCATGCAGATCCTCTTCGAGCGCGGCATCGAACACGGCGTCGAGACCGAGGGCCTGGACGAGTGGCCCGGCACCGTCGGCCCGCTCAAGGCCCCCGTCGTCCCCCACATGGGCTGGAACACCGTCGAGGCCCCCGCCGACAGCCAGGCCTTCGCCGGCCTGGACGCCGACGCCCGGTTCTACTTCGTGCACTCCTACGCGGCCCACGACTGGAGCCTGGAGGTCACCAACCCGGCGATCCGCGCCCCCAAGGTCACCTGGGCCACCCACGGCGAGCGCTTCGTCGCGGCGGTGGAGAACGGCGCCCTGTGGGCCACCCAGTTCCACCCCGAGAAGTCCGGCGACGCCGGATCCCAGCTCCTCACCAACTGGATCGAGACCCTGTGATGACCGAGCCCGCAGCGAAGCAGCTGGAACTCCTCCCCGCGGTCGACGTCCGCGACGGCCAGGCCGTCCGCCTCGTCCACGGCGTGTCCGGCAGCGAGACCTCCTACGGCTCCCCGCTGGAGGCGGCCCTCGCCTGGCAGCGCGCCGGCGCCGAATGGCTGCACCTGGTCGACCTGGACGCCGCCTTCGGCACCGGCGACAACCGGGCCCTGGTCGCCGAGATCACCCGCGCCATGGACATCAAGGTCGAGCTCTGCGGCGGCATCCGCGACGACGCCACCTTGGAGGCCGCCCTCGCCACCGGCTGCACCCGCGTCAACCTCGGCACCGCCGCCCTGGAGACCCCCGAGTGGGCCGCCAAGGCCATCGCCGAGCACGGCGACCGGATCGCGATCGGCCTCGACGTCCGCGGCACCACGCTCAAGGGCCGCGGCTGGACCAGCGACGGCGGCGACCTGTACGAGACCCTCGCCCGCCTGGACTCCGAGGGCTGCGCCCGCTACGTCGTCACCGACATCGGCCGCGACGGCACGCTGACCGGCCCCAACCTGGAACTCCTGCGGAACGTGTGCGCGGCCACCGACCGGCCCGTCGTGGCCTCCGGCGGCGTCTCCTCGCTGGACGACCTGCGCGCGCTCGCCGAGCTGGTGCCGCTGGGCGTCGAGGGTGCCATCGTCGGCAAGGCCCTGTACGCGAAGGCCTTCACCCTCCAGGAGGCGCTGCGGGTGGTGGCCGGCGCATGAGCGGAGCCGACGCAGTCCGCCGGTACTCCTCCGGCGGCCCCTGGGAGGACGCCGTGGGCTACTCCCGTGCGGTCGAACTGCCGAACGGGCTGGTGCTCGTCTCCGGCTGCGCCTCCGTCGTCGACGGCAAGGTCGTCGCCGGCGGTCCGTACGAGCAGGCGGTCAACTCCTTCCGCGTCGCGATCGCGGCGCTGGAGCAGGCGGGCCTGGGCGCCGGGGACGTCGTCCGCACCCGCATGTACCTCACGCACGCGCGGGACGTGGACGAGGTCGGCCGGGCCCACAAGGAGCTCTTCGGCGAGGTCCGCCCCGCCGCCTCCATGATCATCGTGTCCGGCTTCATCGACCCCGGCCTGGTCGTCGAAGTCGAGGTCGAAGCCTTCCGAGGGGAGTCCTGATGTCACTCGCCGTACGGGTGATCCCCTGCCTTGACGTGGACAACGGCCGCGTCGTCAAGGGCGTCAACTTCCAGAACCTGCGCGACGCCGGCGACCCCGTCGAGATGGCCCGGCTCTACGACGCCGAGGGCGCCGACGAGCTGACCTTCCTCGACATCACCGCATCGTCCGGGAACCGCGAGACCACCTACGACGTGGTGCGGCGCACCGCCGAGCAGGTCTTCATCCCGCTGACCGTGGGCGGCGGCGTCCGCACCGCGGACGACGTGGACAAGCTGCTGCGGGCGGGCGCGGACAAGGTCGGCGTCAACACCGCCGCCATCGCACGGCCCGAGCTGATCCAGGAGATCGCCGAACGCTTCGGCCGGCAGGTCCTCGTCCTGTCCGTCGACGCCCGGCGCACCGAGTCCGGCTCCTTCGAGGTCACCACGCACGGCGGCCGCCGGGGCACCGGCCTCGACGCCGTCGAGTGGGCCCACCGGGCCGCCGAACTGGGCGCCGGCGAGATCCTGCTGAACTCGATGGACGCCGACGGCACCAAGGACGGCTACGACACCGAGATGATCGCGGCCGTCCGCAAGCACGTCACCGTTCCGGTGATCGCCTCGGGCGGCGCAGGCAAGCTGGAGCACTTCCCGCCCGCCGTCGACGCCGGCGCCGACGCGGTCCTCGCCGCCTCGGTCTTCCACTTCGGCGACCTCCGCATCGGCCAGGTGAAGGACACCCTCCGGGCGGCCGGCCACCCCGTGCGGTAGTTCGACACGTCCCTCGGTAGTGCAGTCGGTAGCGGTCGCGGTACTGGCGGCCGTAGGCTGACTGCATGCCTGGAATCACGATCGACTTCACCGAAGAGGAATTGGCCGAACTGCGTGCCGAGGCGAAGGAGCAAGGCGTCGCGATCAAGCGGCTGGCGCACGACATACTGACGGAGGATGTCGTGCGTCGGCGGCAGCGGCAGAAATTCATCGAAGGAGCGAGCGCGAAGTTCGCCGCCCTCGCCCCGGAGTTCGTGGAAGCCTTCCCGGAAGGCGACCGGTGAACCTCCGCATCGACGCAGGCTGGATCTTGGGCGTCCAGTACAGCCACGTCCCGTCCGATCCCGCACTACGGGACTGGGGGGCGCTCCACGCGGCCGTCGAGCGGCACGCATTCGAACGCTTCGCGGGCGAGCCGTATTACGAGGAGGCGCCGACCCGGGCAGCAGCACTACTGGAGACCATCGTGCGCCTCAGGCCGTTCGAGGACTACAACGGCGTCATCGGTGCGATGTGCGCCTGGGAGTACATGGAGCTGTCCGGGGTTCCCATCGCTCCGCCACCGGGCGCCCTGGTGCAATTGGTGCGGGACGTCCGCACCGAGAAGGCCACCTTGCAGGCAGCTGCCCGGCTCCTGCGTGACTGGGCAGCGTGACGTGTCCACCGAGCGGCAGTCGGCCGATTCCGCGATCACACGGACAGTGGCCGACCGGGCCGCCGAGGAAGCGGCCAGGCTCGACTGCGACGACCGCGCGGGAGCACTCCGCTGGATGCACGAGTACGCGGGGATCTTCCTGGATTTCGAGGTGCTGGCCGACCGCGAACGGTCCGGCTCGTGATCCTTCAGATGCCGAGCCGGGCGGTGGTCAGTTGGGCCACCGCCTCCTTCTCGCCGTCCAGTTCCACCGTGGCCTCGGACTGGCGGCCGAAGCAGAACAGGGTCAGCTCCCCCGGCTCGCCCGTCACCGTCACCACCGGGGTGCCCTTGTGGGCCACGGCCGTCTGGCCGTTCGGCCGGCGCAGCACCAGGCCCACCGGCGAGCGGCGGCCCGTCAGCCGCGCCAGCCTCTCCAGCCGGGACCACAGTGCGTCCGAGAAGACGGGGTCGAGCTCGCGCGGCGACCAGTCGGGCTGGGCCCGCCGGACGTCCTCGGCGTGCACGTAGAACTCCACCGCGTTCGCCGCCTCGTCGATCTGCTTCAGCGCGTACGGGGACAGCTTCGGCGGGCCGGTCCGGATCAGCTGGATCAGCTCCTCGTACGGCTTGGCCGTGTACTCGGCCATCGCCCTGTCCAGCCGCTCCTTCAGCACGTTCAGCAGCAGACCGCCCGCCGCGTCCGGGCGGCGCTCCCGTACCACGACGTGCGCCGCGAGGTCCCGGGTCAGCCAGCCCTCGCACAGCGTGGGCGCCGACGGCCCCGCCGCCTCCAAAAGGTCCGCCAGCAGCAGGCGTTCACGCTTCGCATGCATCGACATGTGGGCAAGCCTACGGCCGGAACCCCGCCGTCCGCCTTCCCACCTGGCGGACGGTGATCCGTAACCGCCCGCCCGGCGCGGCACAATGGCCCGCATGAGTACCTCCTCCCTCGACCCCGCCATCGCCGCCCGGCTCAAGCGCTCCGCCGACGGCCTGGTCCCGGCCATCGCCCAGCAGTACGACACCGGTGAGGTGCTGATGCTCGGGTGGATGGACGACGAGGCGCTGCACCGCACCCTGACGACCGGCCGCTGCACCTACTGGTCGCGCAGCCGGCGGGAGTACTGGGTCAAGGGGGACACGTCCGGCCACGTCCAGCACGTGAAGTCCGTCGCCCTCGACTGCGACGCCGACACCGTGCTGGTCAAGGTCGACCAGGTCGGCGCCGCCTGCCACACCGGCGCCCGTACGTGCTTCGACGCCGATGTCCTTCCGCTGGCCGCCGACCAGGCAGACAGGTGACGCATCCCATGGATCTCGAACAGTTCCGCAAGCTCGCCGCCGACCGCCGGGTCATCCCCGTGAGCCGCAAGCTGCTGGCCGACGGCGACACCCCCGTCGGCCTCTACCGCAAGCTGGCCGCCGAACGGCCCGGCACCTTCCTGCTGGAATCCGCCGAGAACGGTCGTTCCTGGTCGCGCTACTCCTTCGTCGGCGTCCGCAGCGACGCCACGCTCACCGCCCGCGACGGCCGGGCCCACTGGATCGGCACCCCGCCCGTCGGCGTCCCCACCGACGGCGACCCGCTGGAGGCCCTGCGCGCCACCGTCCAGGCCCTGCACACCCCCCGCGACCTCGCCGCCGGCATGCCGCCGTTCACCGGCGGCATGGTCGGCTACCTCGGCTACGACATCGTGCGCCGCCTGGAGCGCATCGGCGACCACGGCGGCGACGACCTGAAGCTGCCCGAGCTGACCATGCTGCTCACCTCCGACCTGGCGGTCCTCGACCACTGGGACGGCACCGTCCAGCTCATCGCCAACGCGATCAACCACAACGACCTCGACACCGGCGTGGACGAGGCGTACGCCGACGCCGTCGCCCGCCTGGACGCCATGGAGGCCGACCTCGCCCGGCCGGCCCCGTACGCGCCCGCCCCGCTGCCCGCCTCCGAGCTGCCCGAGTTCACCGCCCTGTGGGGCGGTGAGGAGTACCAGGCCGCCGTCGAGGACATCAAGGAGCGGATCCGGGCCGGCGAAGCCTTCCAGGTGGTGCCCTCGCAGCGGTTCGAGACCCCCTGCCACGCCTCCGCGCTGGACGTGTACCGAATCCTGCGGGCCACCAACCCGTCCCCGTACATGTACCTCTTCCGCTTCGAGAACGGCTTCGACGTCGTCGGCTCCAGCCCCGAGGCCCTGGTCAAGGTCGAGGACGGCCGGGCCATGGTGCACCCCATCGCGGGCACCCGCCACCGCGGGGCCACCCCGCAGGAGGACCACGAGCTCGCCGAGGAGTTGCTGGCCGACCCCAAGGAGCGGGCCGAGCACCTGATGCTCGTCGACCTGGGCCGCAACGACCTCGGCCGGGTCTGCGAGCCGGGCTCCGTCGAGGTCGTCGACTTCATGAGCATCGAGCGGTACTCGCACGTCATGCACATCGTGTCCACGGTCACGGGGCGCGTCGCCGAGGGCAGGACCGCTTTCGACGTGCTCACCGCCTGCTTCCCCGCCGGCACCCTGTCCGGGGCGCCCAAGCCGCGCGCCATGCAGATCATCGAGGAGCTGGAGCCCTTGCGGCGCGGCCTGTACGGCGGCTGCGTCGGCTACCTCGACTTCGCCGGGGACTCCGACACGGCCATCGCCATCCGTACCGCCCTGCTGCGCGACGGCACCGCGTACGTGCAGGCCGGCGCGGGAGTGGTCGCCGACTCGGTGCCGGAGCTGGAGGACAACGAGTGCCGCAACAAGGCGTCCGCCGTGCTGCGCGCGGTGGCGGCGGCGAACCGCCTCCACGGCTCCTGAGGCCGTAGGGGATAGTGGGATACGTGAGTGCCGTACCCCCACCCCGAAACGACACCGGCGCGCCCGAGGGTCCCGAGGCCCGCGCGGGTGGCCCTCAGGCCACCGGAGCCCTCGGAGCCCCCGGAGTCCCCGGAGTCCCGGGAGCCCTCGGAGCCGCCGGGGCCCCCGTAGGCCGCAGCGGCCGCCGCAGCGTGGCCGCCGCCCTGCTGTCGGGCGCCCTCGGCGCCACCGTCGTCCTGCTCGGCTCCGGCCGGGTGTGGGTCCGGGGCACCGCCGCCGTCGGCGGCGGCTCGCTCCCGGTGACCGCCGACGGGCAGGCCGTCACCGGGCTGCCCGCCGCCCTGGCCATCGTCGGCCTCGCCGCCCTGGTCGCGGTGTTCGCCGTACGCGGCACGAGCCGGCTGCTGGTCTCCGCCCTGCTGGCGCTCAGCGGCGCCGGCGCGGCCGTCGCCGCGGTCTTGGCCGCCGACGACCGCCAGGCGCTGGACGCGCAGGCCGCCAAGGCCACCGCGGACACCGCGGCACAGGTGGGCGCCCTGGCGCACACCGCCTGGCCGTTCGTCACCGCCGTCGGCGGCGTCCTGATCCTGGTCGCCGGCCTGCTGGCCCTGCGCCACGGCCGTACCTGGCCCGCGATGGGCGGCCGGTACGAGCGCGACGGCGGCGCCCCGACCCGCAGGCCCGCGACGGTGGACCCGGACCGGCCCGAGGACCTGTGGAAGGCCCTGGACCGCGGCGAGGACCCCACCCGCTGACCACCCACCGCACCCGGTGCGGGACAATGTGCACCGAGCGTGCGGGACAGCACGTGCGACAGAGCAAAACGAGGAGCAACTCATGGCGGGCAGCAACCACGGACACACCCCGGCCGCCTGGACCGGTGTCACCATCGCCTTCATCGGTTTCTGCGTCGCCGGCGCTTTCATGGTGCTGGCGAACCCGGTCGGGTTCTGGGCCGGCATGGCCGTCGTCGCGCTGGGCGGTGTCGTGGGCCTGGCCATGCGGGCCGCGGGCATGGGCGCTCCGAAGCCCGCCCACGACGACCTCGCCAAGGTCATCGCCGCCTCCAAGGCCTGATCTCCGAGGCCTGACCTCCACGGCCCGAGTCCCGCAGCGGACACGCGAAGGCGCGGCCCGGTCGGGCTGCGCCTTTCGCCGTCATCGAGGAGAATCAGCGCGTGGACGCCCCCCGCACCCCCGCCGCGCCCTTCACCGGGGCCGTGCCGCCGGCCCCGCCCGTCCCCGCCTCCCGGGTCCGCAGACTGGCCTCCCCGGCCCTCTGGCTGGTCTCGGCCACCGCGGCATTTGCGTACGTGGGCGCCGTGGATCCCAATGAACCCGGTCACTATCCGGTCTGCCCGCTTTTCCGGGTCACCGGAATCCTGTGCCCCGGATGCGGCGGACTGCGCAGCGCCCACGCGTTCGCCCACGGCGATCTGATCACGGCTTTCGGGGCGAATGCCTTGGCCGTGATCGGCTACTTCGTCTTCGCCGGCGTCATGGCCGGATGGCTGTTCAGGGCCTGGCGCGGCGCTCCCACCCCGCGTTTTGCCCTGCCCGCACCGTATTGGTGGGCGCTCGCCGGGGTGGCACTGGTCTTCTCGGTCGTCCGGAACCTGCCGTTCGGATCCGTACTGGCCCCCTGAGGCCTATATGAAGCCCAGATTCCGAATGTCCAAGTAATGGGACATCCGTCAACTGCGTGCGGAGAGCAACGCCCGGGGCGGATACCATTTGATTGCTGACCTTGCAGTTGTACGTGTCTGCAAGGCGGCCGACCGTCATCGACCCGGAAGGGGGCCGCTCGCGTGAGTGTGCTCGACGAGATCATCGAAGGGGTCCGCGAAGACCTTGCCGAACGGCAGGCCCGCGTGAGCCTCGACGAGCTCAAGGAGCGTGCCGCCAAGGCGCCCCAGGCCAAGGACGGCGTCGCAGCCCTGCGCGGCGACGGCGTCAAGGTGATCTGCGAGGTCAAGCGCTCCAGCCCCTCCAAGGGCGCGCTGGCCGCGATCGCCGACCCTGCCGGACTCGCCGCCGACTACGAGGCGGGCGGTGCGGCGGTCATTTCCGTCCTCACCGAGCAGCGCCGGTTCGGCGGCTCGCTGGCCGACCTGGAGGCCGTCCGCGCACGCGTGGACATCCCGATCCTCCGCAAGGACTTCATCGTCACGGCGTACCAGCTGTGGGAGGCCCGCGCCTACGGCGCCGACCTCGTCCTGCTGATCGTCGCGGCCCTGGAGCAGGAGGCCCTGGTCTCCCTCATCGAGCGGGCCGAGTCCATCGGCCTCACCCCGCTCGTCGAGGTCCACGACGAGGAGGAGATCGAGCGCGCGGTCGCGGCCGGCGCGAAGATCATCGGTGTCAACGCCCGCAACCTCAAGGACCTCACCGTCGACCGCTCCACCTTCGAGCGCGTCGTCGGCGAGATCCCGGCCCACATCGTCAAGGTCGCCGAGTCCGGCATCCGCGGCCCGCACGACCTGATCGCCTACGCCAACGAGGGCGCGGACGCCGTCCTCGTCGGCGAGTCCCTGGTGACCGGACGCGACCCGAAGGCGGCCGTGGCCGACCTCGTCGCCGCCGGCGCCCACCCCGCCCTGCGCCACGGCCGGAGCTGACCCGACCATGCCCGCCCACCGCCCCCCCCGCCGCCCCCGCCCCGGGCCCCGCCCC
>NZ_JBHXTC010000069.1:0-16860 GCF_042677605.1 Streptomyces sp. NPDC127106
GCTCGATCCCCCCGAGCCCCGCCGCGCCGGCGTTACTGCATCACCGGGCTACGTTCTCCCCCGTCTCCCCCCGTCCCGGTCACGGCGGAAGGCACCCGGTCCGCACCGGCCGCCCCGTGTCGGCGGTCCGGACCGGGCCCCGTTCCGTTGCCCCCAGTCTGTCGTCCGCGCAGGTGGGAGCCCATCCGCGCAGGTACTCATTTCCCCTCCTGAGTACGGGTACTCAGGTTCCGCGGCGGACCGGCGGCAGGCCCCACCAGTTGTACGCGGCCGGGCCCGCCGGCAGCACCGCCGATCGGGGGGCGGCGGTCAGCCGTTGCCGCTGACCCGCCCGCGCAGCAGCAGCGACAGCGCCGAGTGCACGTCGTCCAGCGACCGCTCGCGCTGGAAGGACTTCCAGTCCAGTGCGGCCACCAGCACCATCCCCACCAGCGCGGCCGCCGTCAGCGGCACGTCGATCTCCGCGCTGAGTTCGCCGCGCTCCACGCCCTCGCGCAGCACCGTCTCCACGACGGCCACCGCCTCCTGACGGACCACCATCAGGGTGGACTGCCAGGTGCGGTTGGTTCGCCACAATTCGGCCACGTAGAGCTGGGTGAAGGCGGGGTAGCGGTCGATGAAGACCAGCCCGGCCCGGATCATCGCGTCGAGCGCCTCGACCCGGCTGCCGCCGTTCGACTCGGTCTCCTCGGCCGCTGCCCGCAGGGAGGCGGTGAGCAGGCCGACGCCGTGCCGCAGCAGCTCCTCGAAGAGCTCGTTCTTGCTGGCGAAGTTGTAGTAGACGGTGCCCTTCGCGACGCCCGCCCGCTCGGCGATCTCGTCGACCGTGGTCGCGGAGAAGCCCTGTTCGGCGATGAGGGTGACGGCCGCTTCGTAGAGCTTCTGGCGTGTCGCCTGGCGGCGGCCGCCGCCGGCGGTGGTGCTGCTGCTGTCCATGTGGCTGATTCTCACAGGTCCTCCGCCCCCTACAGGCTCAGTTCGGGGTGGAGCCGGTCCATCGTCCACACCTGCTTGCCGCGGGCGGCGAGCGAGGTGAGGGCGAGGGCGCCCACGGTGAAGGCCAGCAGGACGGCGCCGCCCTGCCAGACCGGGGCGAGGCCGCCGCCGGTGATCAGGCGGCGCAGGCCCTCGACGATGTACGACATCGGCAGGTACGGGTGGATCGCGTTGAAGAAGCCCGGGCTGGTCTGGACGGGGTAGGTGCCGCCGGCCGAGGTCAGCTGGAGCATCAGCACGGCCAGGACGAGGATCCGCCCGGCGGCCCCGAACTTGGCGTTCAGCCACTGCACGATCGCCGCGAAGCAGCCGGTGACCAGGACCAGGAAGCCGACGGTCAGGGCCGGGTGCTCCATCTCCAGTCCGAGGCCCCAGTGCAGGACGGACATCAGCATGCCGACCTGGAGGGCGCCGAGACCGGCCACGGGCAGCCAGCCGGCGAGCGCGATCCGCCAGGGCGAGGCGCCGGCGGCCAGGGCGCGCCGGTTCATCGGCGCGATCAGCATGTACGCGACCATCGCGCCGACCCAGAGGGAGAGCGGGATGAAGTACGGGGCGAAGCCGGTGCCGTAGTTCGGCGCCTTGTGCAGGGACTGGTTGGCGAGCTTGATCGGGTCGGCCATGACCTCGGTGCGGGCGTCGCGCTGCTGCTGGTCGTAGTCCGGGATCTTGCCGACGCCCTCGTGCAGGCCGTTCGCCAGTTCGCCGTTGCCGTCGGCGAGCTTGTACAGGCCGCCGTCGAGGCTGTGCGCGCCGTCGCCGATCTTGCTGACGCCGTCACCGATGGCCGCCGAGCCGCTGGTGGCCTTGCCGAGGCCGGCGTGCAGCTGGGCCATGCCGTCGGCGACCTTGTGGGCGCCGTCGTTGAGGGCGTTGGCCTGGGTGACGGCGGCTTCGAGGCGGGCGGACAGGTGGGGGGCGTCCGCGGCCAGCTTGCGGGCCTTGACCTCCAGGTCGGAGAGCTGCTTGCGGAGCGTGGTCAGGTCGCCGTTGGAGTTCTTGAACAGGGTGTCGACGTTGCCGGTGAGCCGGGACGCCTCCGCGCTCGCGTCCTTGATCTTCTTGAGGTCGGCGCAGGCGGCCGGCGGCGTCTTGGCCGCGGCGGCGCCGGTGCAGTTGCGGGTGTGGGCGTCGGCGGCCAGGGTGGCGGCCTGCTTGCTGACCCGGGCCGCGCCGGGGGCCGTCTTGGAGATCTTGTCGAGGTGGTTGTTCACGACCTTGGCGGTGTCCGCGACCAGGACGGCGGCGTCGGCGACCTGCTGGGGGTCCTTCAGGGCGGGGCGGGCCTTGTCGGCGTTGCCGCTCACCTTGTCGGCGACGACCTGGGTGCCGTTCGCGACGTCCCTGGTCCCCTTCTTCAGCTTCGTGGCGGCCTCGCCGAGCTTCTCCAGGCCGCCCGTGAGCTCGCCGTTCTTCTGCTCGACCTTGTCGAGGTTGTCGGCGATCTCCTTCGCGCCCTCCTGGGCCCTGGTCGCGCCGTCCTTGAGCTTGGAGGCGCCGTCGGCGGCCTCGGCGGTCTTGTCGTGCAGGTCGGAGAAGGAGACGAAGATCTTGTCGAGGAACTTCCGGGAGGCGTTCGTGGACGCCGCGGTGCGGACCTCGGCGAACACCGTGCGGGAGATCGAGCCGACGATGTAGTTGTTCGCGTCGTTGGTACGGACCTGGAGGGCCCCGGTGGTCGGGTCGTCGCCGGAGCTGGAGGCGATCTTCTCGCTGAAGTCGGCCGGCATGGTCAGGGACAGGTAGTACTTCCCGTCCTCCAGGCCCTTGGCCGCCTCCTTGGCGCTCACCTCGTGCCACTCGAAGGTCTTGCTGTCGTGCAGCTTCTTGGTGATGTCGTCGCCCGCTGCGAGGCGGTTGCCGTCGACGGTGGCGCCCTTGTCGGCGTTGACCAGGGCGACGGGCACCTTGTCGAGGCGGCTGTACGGGTCCCAGAAGGACCACAGGTACAGGGCTCCGTAGAGCAGCGGCAGCAGGAGCAGCGCAACGAGGGCGGCCCGGGGGAGCTTCCCCCGCCCGAACCGCTTCAGCTCAAGCGCGGCCAGCTTCGGCGAGCGCATCGTCCGCCCCCTTCGTGTCGTCGTCGGTCCGGTCGTCCGCGCCGGCGTCGGTGCCGCCGCCGTCGGTGTCGCTCTGGGCCCCGCCCTTCGCCCCGTCCTTCGCCCCGCCCTTCGCCCCGTCCTTCGCCGCGGGCTTCGTCTCGGCCTGGCCGGTGTCCTTCGCCGCGGGCTTCGCGGTGTCCTTCCGGGCAGGCTTCGCATCGGGCTTCGCCCCGGCCTCCGCCGCGGGCTTCGCGGCGGCCTCGGCAGCGGGCTTCGCATCGGGCTCGGCGGGGGTCGTGCGCAGGACCCGTACGTCCTCCGGCGCCTGGCTGCAGACCGCGAGGACGGTGGTGCCGCCGTCGGCGATCGAGCGGAGCATCGCCCAGGCGTCGGCGCGCTCGGCGTCCGAGAGCTTGAGGTCGAGGTCGTCGAGGGCCAGCAGCCGCGGGGAGCCCAACAGGGCGATGGCCACGGACAGCCGGACCGCCTCCAGTCGGTCGAGGTCCCGGACGGAGGTGCGCGGGCCCTTGGCCAGCGCGTCCAGGTCCAGGCCGGCGGCGGCCAGGGCGGCGGAGATGCGGGCCGCGGCGGTGGTGCGGCGCTCGCCGCGGGGCCGCAGCAGGGCGCGGACCGGGCCCTCGTAGCGGCGCTGGAGCAGGGCGCCCTCGCGCAGCTGCTCGGCGACGGTGAGGGCCTGGTCCAGGTCGTTGACGCCGGAGACCGGACCGAGGGCGGCCACCCGTCGGACGGCGGCCATCCGCTTCGGCAGCCGGTGGCCGGCGACCTCGGCGTGGCCCTCGCTCGGCTTCATGCGCCCGGTGAGCGCGAGGAGCAGGCAGGTCCGGCCGCTGCCCGAGGGGCCTTCCAGGGCGATGAGCGAGCCGGGGCCGGCGTCGATGCCCACTCCCCGGAACGCCCAGCCGCGCGGGCCCTTGAGTCCGAAGTTCTCGGCTTTGACGGCCGCGCCGTGCGGGCTGTCCACGCCGACCCCCTCTCTCTTTTGAACTGACCGGTCAGTTCAAAAGCTATCACCTTCAGCGCGGACACCCGCGCAGCGGGGGCGAACTGACCTCGCGAAGCGTGCGAAATCGCAGGTCAGCGCGATTGTCAGTGGCGGCCGTCACGATGGACCCACGGCACGGAACCAAGCGCCGGGAAGAGCAGCAGTACGCAACGACAGGAGGTTCGTCATGGCCACACCGTCCCCGTCCCCTGTCCACCCCGTTCCGCGCAGGTCGGTGGCACCGCCGGCCGCGCTCGACCTGCTCGACAAAGCACGCGACGGCCTGGCCGAGGCCGCCCGGCTGACCCGCCCCAACGAGCGCTACGCCACCGCCCACCTCGCCGCCCTGCGCACGGCCGCGGCCGTGCTCGCCGCCCGCGCGCGGCCCGAGCCGGCGCACCCGCGGCGCCGGCCCCGCATCCGCAGCGCCTGGGAGGTGCTTCCCGAGCTCGCTCCGGAACTGGCCGAGTGGAGCGCCCTGTTCGCCTCCGGCGCCGCCCGGCGGGCCCGGGCCGAGGCCGGCATACGCGACGCGGCGAGCAGCGAGGACGCGGACTACCTCCTGCGCGCCGCGTCGATGTTCCTGCGGCTGGTCGAGCGGATGCTCGCGCTCCAGCCGGTGGCGCAGACCCTGCCGCAGCCCCGGCCGGAGCGTCCTGACGCGGGATGAGCTGCGGGACTGTCGGAGGCAATAGGGTGGGACCCGGATCACCCACCCTTACCGCGCCGAGGAGTCATCAGCCGTGTCGGACACTTCCCGCCCCCGTGCCTCCCTCCGCACCGCCGTGGTGTGGGAGGTCCTCAAGGAGGCCCTCGACCGCCGGGTGAAGGCGACCGGGAGGGACGTGCTGGACGTACTCGACACCGGCGGCGGCACCGGCAAGTTCGCCGTCCCGGTGGCCCACCTGGGCCACCGGGTCACCGTCGTCGACCCCAGCCCGAACGCCCTGTTCGGCCTGGAACGCCGGGTCTCCGAGGCGGGCGTTGCCGACCTCGTCCGCGGTGTGCAGGGCGACGCCCAGGGCCTCCTCGACGTGGTCGAGCGGGAGTCGTACGACGTGGTGCTCTGCCACGGCGTGCTGGAGTACGTGGACGACCCGGCCGAGGGCGCCGCCAACGCGGTGGCGGCGCTGCGCCCCGGCGGCACGCTGAGCCTGCTCGCCGCCGGCCTCGGCGGGGCCGTCGTCGCCCGCGCCCTCGCCGGCCACTTCACCGAGGCCCGCACGGCCCTCACCGACCCGGCCGGCCGCTGGGGCGCCGGCGACCCGATGCCGCGGCGCTTCACCGCCGAACAGCTCACCGAGCTGGTCGCCGGGGTGGGCCTGGAGGTCGGCGCCGTGCACGGGGTCCGCGTCTTCGCCGACCTCGTCCCCGGCGTGCTCGTGGACACCGAGCCCGGCGCCGTCGAGGCGCTGCTGCGCCTGGAGGAGGCCGCCGCCGAGCTGCCCGCCTTCCACGCGATCGCCACGCAATTGCACGTACTCGGTGAGAAGCACGCCTGAATTCCCCGGTCCGCGGAACCCCCGGCGGTTTCCACGGGTCCTTCCGACACCCTCCGCCGCGCGGGCCTGCACCGTATGATCGTGGGACGGGACCGGCATGGCGGACGGGGCGGTGGGGAATAACGGCCTCAGTGACCGCTCCCCCGGCGGTACGGTTTCGCGCAGTGCCTTGTTGTGGCGCAGTGCCTTTCCGGCAGTGCATTTTTCGAACCTGGGTGGAGGGCGGGTATCACGGGGGCGATTCCCCGCCTATCCTGAAGGGGACCCCTGGTCGCTACCCCCCGCGACCGAAGGATGAGGAGGACTCCCGTGCCGCTCTCGGAGCACGAGCAGCGAATGCTCGAGCAGATGGAGCGAGCGCTGTACGCCGAAGATCCCAAGTTCGCGACAGCGCTTGAGGGAAGCGGACTGCGTACGTACACCCGGCGACGGGTCTACCAGGCAGTCGCAGGCATTGTGGTGGGTATCGCGCTCCTCATGACCGGTGTGATCATCCCGAACGTACTGTGGGTCAGCGTGGTGGGTTTCCTCGTCATGCTGGGCTGCACGGTCCTCGTGGTCACCGGTTGGCGCAAGGCGCCCAAGCCTGGCGAGCACCCCGTCTCCGGAAGTGCAGGTGGTTCGGCCCACGGCCGCAACCGGCAGCGCCGGTCGATGATGACCCGCATCGAGGAGCGGTGGCAGCGCCGCCGCGACGAGCAGGGGCACTAGCGCCCCGCGCAGACACGAGTGAGGGGGCGGCTGCCGCACGGCGGCCGCCCCCTCACCGCTCCGGCCGCGACGTCCGGGTTTTCCCCGTCCGCCCACCGGATCACCCGCCCTGCGCGATGATGGCCCGGTGAGTGTCCTCCCCCTGGTCTTCACCAGCGGCTGGGCCAGCGGGATCAACGCCTACGCCGTGGTCCTCCTGCTCGGCCTCTTCGGCGCGGCCGGGCTGACCGACGAGGTGCCCGCCTCCCTCCAGCGCACCGACGTGCTCGTCGTCGCCGGCGTGCTGTTCCTCTGCGAGGCCGTCGCCGACAAGATCCCGTACGTGGACTCCGTCTGGGACGCCGTCCACACTGTCGTCCGGCCCGTCGCCGGGGCGGTGGTCGGCGCCCTGCTCGCCGGGCAGAGCGGCTCGCTCCCCGACCTCGCCGCCGGCGCGATCGGCGGCTCCACCGCCCTGGCCAGCCATGCCGTGAAGGCCGGCACCCGCATGGCGGTCAACACCTCCCCCGAGCCGGTCTCCAACATCGTGCTGAGCACCGCCGAGGACCTCGCCGTCGCCGCCGTCGTCACCCTCGCCCTGTTTCACCCCGTAGCCGCAGCCGTGATCGCCGCCGTCCTGCTCGCAGCCGGCCTGGCGGTGGTCGTCTTCCTGTGGGCGCGGATCCGCCGCTTCCTGCGCCGGCGGGCCCAGCGCCGCGAGGAGAAGCAACTGGCCGACCGGAGCGGACCGGCCGCGGCTCCACCCGGGCCACCCCGCTGAGCCCGGGCTGAGCCGCTCGATAGGGTCGGGCCATGGCACGAATTGCGGTGATCGGCGCCGGCATGGGCGCGATGGCCACGGCGGCCCGGCTGGCCGTGGCAGGGCACCAGGTGACGGTGTACGAACGGGGTTCCACCTACGGCGGCTCGCTCGGCCGCTTCGAGCGGGAGGGATTCGCCTTCGACACGGGCCCGGGGCTGCTGCACCTGCCCGCCGTCTACCGCGACCTGTTCGTCAAGACCGGCAAGCGGCGCCTGGAGGACTGCGTCGACCTCGTCCAGGTCGACCCGGCCGTCCGTCACGTCCTCGCCGACGGAACCGCCGTCATCCTGCCGGGCACCTCCCGCGGTGGCGTCGCGGCCGCCCTCGACGAGGCCTTCGGCACGGGCTCCGGGGACCGCTGGGCCGCGGTGCTGAACCGGGCCCGGGACGCGTGGGACGCCACCCGCCGCCCCCTGCTGGAGGAGCCGCTGCGCCCCGACTGGCAGGTCCTCGGCCGGGACCCGTACCCGGCGGTGCGGGGAAGCGGGCTGCTGCGCCGCCGCCCGCCGACCCTCGCCGACATCGCCGCCCGCGAACTGGGCGGGCGGCTCGGCGAGTTGCTGGCCGCCCGGGTGCGGGAGTACGGGCTCGACCCGGCGACCGCTCCCGCCTCGGCCACCGTACTGCCGTACATGGAGCAGACCTTCGGCAGCTGGTACGTGCGCGGCGGGATGCGGGTGCTCGCGACCGCCCTGTACGAGCGCTGCCGCGAGCGGAGGGTCGAGTTCGTCTTCGACGCTCCGGTCCGGGAGGTCCTGGCCCGGGAGGGCCGGGCCGCCGGCGTGCTGCTGGCCGATGGCACCGAGCACACCGCCGACCACGTGGTCTGCGGGGCCGACCCCCGGCAGCTGGCCGTGCCGCTGCCGCCCGACGGCGTCCCCGTCGGGGCCGCGGCCGGAGCCACCCGCTCCACCCTGCTGCTCGCGCTGCGCGGCGCCCGCCCCGCCGACACCGTGCACCGCACGCTGGTCCACTCCCCCGGCACGCAGCTCACCGTGCTGCGCCCCGACGACCCCGCCGTCCGGCCCGACGCGGACCACGAAGCCGTCACCGTGAGCGCGGTGCACGCCCCCGCGGGCCCGACCACCGCGGCCGCACCCGAGCCCGAGGCCCTGCTGGACCTCGCCGCCCGGGCCGTGCCCGGGCTGCGCGAGCGGCTGCTGTGGTGGGAGGCGCGCACCCCGGCCGACATCGAGGCCGCCACCGGCGCGGCGGGCGGAGCGGTACCCGCCCCCTCACTCGCCGGGGCCGGCGGCCGGCTGCTGCACCCCGCGAACTCCACGGCCCTGCCCGGGCTGTACCTCGCGGGCGGCTGGGCGCACCCCGGCGGCGGTCTGGCGCACGCGGGAATGACCGGGGCGCTGGTGGCCGGTCTGATCGTGGAGGGCTCGGGCTTCCGCGGCTCGCAGTGACCCGGCGGGGCCGGCGGGCGCACGCCCGGTGCGTTCGTCCCGGGCCCGCACCGAGCCGGTTCGGCTTCCGGTGCGGGCCTCGGGGCGGGGCCGTCAGTAGCGGTACTGCTCGTACTCGCCGGAGCCCTGGTACGGGTACTGCTGGGGCTGCTGCGGCGGCTGGGGCTGCTGGGGCTGCTGCGGGTACGCCCCGCCGCCCTGGCCGTCGGCCGGGTACGGCTGCGCGACGTCCCGCTGCTGCGGCACCCACACACCGCCGGGCGGGGTGTCCATCGCGTACTGGTCCTGCCCGGCCGTGCCACCGGCGTACGGGTCGCCGCCCTGGCCCCCGTACGGGGTGTAGTCGTACGGCTGCTGCGGGATGACACCACCGCCGGTGCCGATGTACGGGTCCGAGTAGGCGGCGTAGACCTGCTGCTCACCGCCGGGCTGGTAGGCGCCGGGGTAGTCGTAGCCGCCGCCCGGCGTCTGCGGGTCCTGGTAGCCGGCGTAGCCGTGGGCGTCCTGCTCGGCCGTGGTGAACGGCGAGGCGAACGCGGCCGTCTGCCCGGGGTCGGAGCCGGAGCCGGAGCCGGGGCCGAAGCTCTGTATCCCGTACGAGCCGGTGTCCTCGGGAAGCGGCTCCGGGCTGTAGAAGTCCTCCGTCGCGGCATGGAACCGCGGCCGCGGGGCCTTCGCCGGCTCCCCGGCCGCGTCGGCGCCCGTCTCCGCGTCCACGGGCCCGCCCGCCGCCTCGGCGCCGTACTCCAGCCCGGTCACCTCCAGCGCGGGCTCGGACCGCGGTCCGCCCGCCCGGCGGCGGCGGGCAGCGCCCTTCGGCGCCGCGGCGGCTTCCCCGCCCTTACCGCCCTTACCGCCCTTACCGCCCTTACCGCCCTTGCGCAGCGACCAGCCGGCCTCGAAGCCCTTGCGGAAGGACAGCGTCACCAGCGTCTGGCCCACCGCGAACGCGAGCGCGCCCACGGCGATGACCGGCACCGACGGCAGCACCACCCCCGCGACCACGCCGACGAACCCGGCGAACGCGAGCAGCCGCCAGCGCAGCCGGGCCTTGTACTGCATCAGGACCTCGGCAAGCAGCCACAGCGCGACGAAACCGAACGCGACGTAGAGGACCGTCATTCCCATGCGTGGCACCCCTCGGTACGGCCGCCCTGGGGTACGGCCGATCAGGCCCGCTGGTGCAGGCCCAGATTCTCGTAGATCTCGAGAGTCGCCGTGGAGTTGTTCAGCGTGATGAAGTGCAGCCCCGGGACACCCTCGGACAGCAGCCGCGCGCAGAACTCCGTGGCGAACTCGATCCCCATGGAGCGTACAGCGGCCGGATCGTCCTTGACGGCGAGCATGCGCTCTTTCACGGCCTCGGGGAAGACCGCGTTGCTGAGTTGGGGCAGCCGGTCGAGCTGTTTGATGGCCACAACAGGCATGACCTCAGGGATGATCGGCGTGTCGCAGCCCGCCTTTTCGACGCTGTCGCGGAGCCGCAGATAATTCTCCGGATCGAAGAACATCTGGGTGATCGCATAGTCCGCACCGGCATGGCACTTGTCCACGAAGTGCTGGATGTCCGTATCCCAGTCCTCGGAGCGCGGGTGCATCTCCGGGAAGGCGGCGACGCCCACGCAGAAGTCGCCGGATTCCTTCAGCAGTCGGACCAGGTCGGCCGCGTAGTGCACCCCTTCGGGGTGCGGCACCCACGGGCCCATGGGGTTGCCCGGCGGGTCGCCGCGCACGGCGAGCATGTTGCGGATGCCGGCGTCCGCGAACTGGCCGATCACGTTGCGCAGCTCGGCCACGGAGTGGTCGACGGCGGTGAGGTGCGCAACGGGCGTCAGGGTGGTGTCGGCGGCGATCTGCTGGGTGGCCTTGACGGTGCCGCCCCGGGTGGAGCCGCCGGCACCGTACGTGACGGATACGAAGCTCGGGGACACCGCCTCGATCCGGCGCAGCGCGTTCCAGAGGTTGCGCTCGCCCTTCTCGGTCTTGGGAGCCCAGAACTCGAACGAGTACGAGGGGTCCCCGGACGCCAGCAGGTCGCGGACCGTGCGTGCACGGTCCGTTCGGGTGGAAGCGGTACCAAGGGCCATACGGGCAGGTTAGACGCGTGTTCCCGCACGCCGAAGCCCTGTCCGGGTTTTGGACAGCTTTTTGGACACTTAAGAGACGCGGTTCCGGATCCGCCGTGCGAGGTCCGCCGCGGCGGCCCCCGGATCGGAGGCCTCGGTCAGGGCGCGGACGACGACGACCCGGGTGGCGCCGGCGTCGAGGACCTCGTCGAGGTTGCCGGCGTCGATGCCGCCGATGGCGAACCAGGGGCGGTCCTGCTCCAGGGAGGCCGCGTAGCGGACCAGGTCGAGACCGGGGGCGGGCCGGCCGGGCTTGGTGGGGGTGGGCCAGCAGGGGCCGGTGCAGAAGTAGTCCACGCCCGGTTCGGCGGCCGCGGCGTCGACCTCGGACTCGGCGTGGCAGGAGCGGCCGATCAGCACGCCCCCGGAGAGGATGGCGCGGGCGGCGGGCACCGGGATGTCGCCCTGGCCTAGGTGCAGGACGTCGGCGCCGATGGCGTGCGCGACGTCGGCGCGGTCGTTGACCGCGAGGAGCTTGCCGTGCCGGCGGGCGGCCTCGGCGAACACCCGGAGGTGGTCGAGCTCCTCGGCGGCCTCCATGCCCTTGTGGCGGAGCTGGACGACGTCCACCCCGCCGGCGAGCACGGCGTCGAGGAATTCGGGGAGGTCCCCCTGCCGCTTGCGGGCGTCCGTGCACAGGTAGAGCCTGGCGTCGGAGAGCTGCTGGGCGTTCGCGGACATGGGTACCCCCTGGTGGGCGCAGAGAACGCGGGCCGCACCGGGCGGCCCGCGTCCCGCGGATGGATCAGTCGGCTCGGGTCAGAGGGCGAGCGCCTGGGCGCGGCGCTTGACCTCCGTGCCGCGATTCTCGCGCAGCGCCTGCACGGGGGTGCCGGGCAGGGTCTCGTCCGCGGTGAAGAGCCACTCCAGCATCTCCTCGTCGGAGAAGCCGTCGTCACGCAGCACCGTCAGCAGGCCGGTGAGGCCCTTGACGAGCTTGTTGCCGTCGATGAAGTCGGCGGGTACCTGGAGGGTGCGGTTCTCGCCGCGGCGGACGGCGATCAGCTGACCTTCCTTGACCAGCTGGCGGACCCGGGTCACTTCGACGTCCAGCATCTCGGCGATGTCGGGCAGGTGGAGCCAGGCGGGGACAAGGGCATCGATCTTTGTGTCAATCTCGGTCACGGCACAAGCCTGCCACCTCCCGCCCGCCGTCGGTACCCGGGCCGATCCGTACGGGGTTCCCCGGCCGTACGGGCGCCCCCGCGCGGCCCGGGCGCGCCGTCCGGGCGTTCCGCCGCGCTACTGCGGGGCGGCCACGGCCGACTTCAGCGGGGTGGCGGGATCGGCCACCCGGCCGGGGTCGACGGCGGCGCCGGTCTCGATCAGCTTGCGGCCCTGGGCGAGGTCCCGCGGCCGGCCCACGGCGAGGATCGCGACCAGCGACCCGGCCCGCAGCCAGCACACCGACCACGCCTGCTCGCCGGGGTCGCCGCGCCACAGCAGGGTGTCCGCTTCCGCGTGGTGGCCCGCGTACTGGACGAACCGCCCGAACTGCTCGGACCAGAAGTACGGCACCGGGTCGTAGACCTGGAGCGCGGCCCCGGCCGGAGGCTGCCCCTCGGCGTCGGCCCGGGCCCGGGCCAGGATGTTCGCCGCCACCACCCGCGGCCCCTGCAGCGCGTTGTCCCAGTGGTGCACCAGCAGCCGGGCCCCGTAGCGCGCCGAGGGGAACGAGGCGCAGTCGCCGACCGCGTACACCCCCGGCAGGGAGGTCCGCAGGTACGCGTCCGCCGTGACCGAGCCGTCGGCGCCGAGCTCGACGCCCGACCCGGCCAGCCAGCGGGTGGCGGGCCGCGCCCCGATGCCCACGACCACCGCTCCGGCGGGCAGTTCCCGGCCGTCCGCGAGCAGGACCCGCCCGGACTCCACCGAGGCGACCTTGGCGGACGTCAGGAGGGCGGCCCCCACCTCCTCGTACCAGCCGGCCATCGGCGCGGCGACCTCGGCCGGCAGGGCGCCCGCGAGCACCCGGTCCGCGGCCTCGACCACCGTCACCGCACAGCCCGCTTCCCGGGCCGCGGTGGCGAACTCCGCGCCGATCCACCCGGCGCCGACGACGACGGTGGCCGGGGTCCGGGCCAGCACGGGCCGCAGCCGGGCGGCGTCGTCCAGGGTGCGCAGCAGGTGGACGCCCGGGACGCCCTCGGCGCCGGGCAGGGTCAGCGGTTCGGCGCCGGTCGCCAGGACCAGGACCCCGTACGGGACCGGGCCGGCCTCGGTGTCCAGCTCGCGGTCGGCGGCCCGCAGGCCGCTCACCTCCACGCCGAGCCGGAGTTCGATGCCCAGGCCCTCGAAGTCGACGTCGAAGGCGGAGTCCTCGGCCTTGCCGAGCAGGACCGCCTTGGACAGCGGGGGCCGGTCGTAGGGCTGGTGGGGCTCGGCGCCCAGCAGGGTCACGGGGCCGGTCCAGCCCTGCTCGCGCAGGGCGACCGCGGTCTGCACGCCGGCCATTCCGGCGCCGACGATGACGACGCCGCTCTGAGTCTGTTCGGTCTGCTCGCTCACGCAACCCACCCTAGTCAGCAACGATCGGTGAGAAGGGGTGCACCGGCGGCCGCGTCCCGGCTCTCTCCCGCTCCCCGAAGAGGAACGGCTACTGTGGCCACCGTACCTATCGCGGGAGCCCGGGCGCACCGGGCTGAGAGGGAGGCTGGCCGGCCTCCGACCGTCCGAACCTGATCCGGGTCATGCCGGCGAAGGGAGGGGCTGGACGCCCATGCACTCGTCCAAGGGATCCGCGGCCACGGGAGCCGACGTCCTCGTCATCGGGGGCGGGATCATCGGCCTCGTCACCGCCTGGCGGGCGGCCCGGCGCGGGCTGCGCACCGCCCTCGCCGACCCGGCCCCCGGCGGCGGCGCCGCACGGGTCGCGGCGGGCATGCTCGCCCCCGTCACCGAACTGCACTACGGCGAGGAGACCCTGCTGGGCCTGGGCCTCGCCTCCGCCGCCCGCTATCCGGAATTCGCCGGTGAACTCGCCGACGCGAGCGGCGGCATGGACATCGGCTACCGCGCCTGCGGCACGCTCGCCGTGGCCCTCGACGCCGACGACCGGCTCCACCTGCGCGAGCTGCACGCCTTGCAGCGCCGCTGCGGCCTGGAGTCCGAGTGGCTCACCGGCCGCGAGTGCCGTCGCCTGGAGCCGATGCTCGCCCCGGGCGTCCGCGGTGGCCTGCGCGTCGACGGCGACCACCAGGTCGACCCGCGGCGGCTGGCCGCCGCGCTGCTGGCCGCCTGCGAGCACGCCGGCGTCGACATCCGCCGGGCGAGCGCCGAACGGCTCGTGGTCACCGCCGACCGGGCGGCCGGCGCGGTGCTCGACGACGGCACCGAGCTGTCCGCCGACCAGGTGGTGCTGGCGGCGGGCTCGTTCAGCGGTCGGCTGGCCGGCGTGCCCGACGAGGCGCTGCCGCCCGTCCGGCCGGTGAAGGGGCAGGTGCTGCGGCTCGCGGTGCCCGCCCGGTACGCGCCGTTCCTGTCACGGACGGTACGGGCCGTCGTACGCGGCAGCCACGTGTACCTGGTGCCCCGGGAGAACGGCGAACTCGTCATCGGCGCCACCAGCGAGGAACTCGGCTGGGACACCACCGTCACCGCCGGCGGGGTGTACGAACTCCTCCGCGACGCACACGAGTTGGTGCCCGGCATCACCGAACTGCCGCTGACCGAGACGCTGGCCGGACTGCGGCCCGGCTCCCCCGACAACGCCCCGCTGCTCGGCCCCACGGCCCTGCCCGGCCTGCACCTGGCCACCGGGCACTACCGCAACGGGGTGCTGCTCACCCCCGTCACCGGCGACGCCATGGCCGAACTGCTCGCCACCGGCGTCCTGCCGGAGGCCGCCCGGCCCTTCAGCCCACGCCGCTTCTCCCCCGCACGTCAGGAGTCGTACGCATGACCATCTCCGTCAACGGCGAGCCGTGCGAGCTCGCGCCCGGCACCACCCTCGACGCGGTGGTCGCCACCCTGACCACGGCCCCCTCCGGGGTCGCGGCCGCACTCAACGAGACCGTGGTCCCGCGCGGGCAGTGGCCGCACACCGCGGTCGGCGACGGCGACCGGGTCGAGGTCCTGACCGCGGTCCAGGGAGGCTGAGCACGATGGCGGACGACGCATTCGTCCTCGGCGGCCGGACCTTCTCCTCCCGCCTGGTCATGGGTACCGGCGGGGCACCCAGCCTGGAGGTGCTGGAGCACGCCCTGATCGCCTCCGGTACGGAACTCACCACGGTCGCGATGCGCCGGCTCGACCCGGCGGTGCAGGGCTCCGTCCTGGGCGTCCTCGACAAACTCGGGATCGCGGTCCTGCCGAACACGGCCGGCTGCTACACGGCCGGCGAGGCCGTACTGACGGCCCGACTGGCGCGGGAGGCGCTCGGCACGGACTGGATCAAGCTGGAGGTCATCGCGGACGAGCGGACGCTGCTCCCCGACGGGGAGGAGCTGTTGGCCGCCGCCGAGACGTTGGTCGACGACGGGTTCACGGTGCTGCCGTACACCAACGACGACCCGGTGCTGGCCCGGAAACTGGAGGACGCCGGCTGCGCTGCCGTCATGCCGCTGGGGTCGCCCATCGGGTCGGGCATGGGCATCCGCAACCCGCACAACTTCGAGCTGATCGTGGAGCGGGCGGGCGTGCCGGTGATCCTGGACGCGGGTGCGGGAACCGCCTCGGACGTGGCGCTGGCGATGGAACTCGGCTGCGCCGGGGTCATGCTGGCGTCGGCGGTGACGCGGGCGCAGGTGCCGGTGCTGATGGCCGGCGCGATGCGGGACGCGGTGTCCGCGGGGCGGCTCGCGTTCCGTGCGGGACGCATCCCGCAGCGCCGCTTCGCACACGCCTCGTCCCCGGCCGAGGGCCGCGCCGCCTTCGACCCGGAACGCCCGGCCTTCTGACCGCCGGCCCGCCGCGGCCGCCCTGCTGCCGCTGCGCGGAGCCGTTTCCCCACCCCGCCCCTTCCCGAAACCGGGCTCTGCCCGGACCCGTTGCGCTCGAACGCCGCGCGGGCTGGAAATCCAGCCTCGCCGGCGTACGGCTCCGCGCAGCGGCGACAGGGCGGCGGCGGCCGTGCGGCGGCGGCCGGGCCGCGTCACAGCTGTGCTGCAAGGCACAGCCGCCCCCGACCCGCGCATCAGCCCGGCTCGTAGGATGGCCGGGTGGACACGACCCTGGATGACCCGCTCGTCGGGCAGACCCTCGACGGCCGCTACCGCATCGACGCCCGCATCGCGGCAGGCGGCATGGCCACGGTCTACCGGGCCCTGGACATGCGCCTGGACCGCATCCTGGCGCTGAAGGTGATGCACCCGGCGCTGGCCGCGGACGCCGCCTTCGTCGACCGGTTCATCCGCGAGGCGAAGTCCGTGGCCCGCCTCGCGCACCCCAACGTGGTGGCCGTCTTCGACCAGGGCACGGACGGCCCGTACACCTACCTGGCGATGGAGTACGTCTCCGGCTGCACCCTGCGCGACGTGCTGCGTGAGCGCGGGGCGCTCCAGCCGCGGGTGGCGCTGGACATCCTGGAGCCGGTCCTGGCCGCGCTCGGGGCCGCTCACCGGGCCGGGTTCGTGCACCGGGACATGAAGCCCGAGAACGTCCTGATCGGCGACGACGGCCGGGTGAAGGTGGCCGACTTCGGCCTGGTCCGGTCCGTGGACACGGTCACCAACACCACCGGCGCCGTCCTCGGCACCGTCTCCTACCTGGCCCCCGAGCAGATCGAGAACGGCGTCGCGGACACCCGTGTCGACGTGTACGCGTGCGGTGTGGTGCTGTACGAGATGCTGACCGGGGACAAGCCGCACACCGGTGGCACCCCGGCCCAGGTGCTGTACCGGCACCTGAACGAGGACGTCCCGCCCCCGTCGGCGGTGGTCCCCGGGCTGCCCGCCGCGCTGGACGAGCTGGTGGCGCAGGCCACCTCCCGCACCCCGGACCTGCGTCCGTACGATGCGGCGGCCCTGCTCGGCCTGGCCCTGGACGCCCGGAGCCGGCTGCTCGACGCCGAGCTGGACGCCGTGCCGCCGCAGGCCCTGGCCGAGGCGCGGTCGTCCGCGGAGGACCGCACGAGCGTGGTCCCGCGGATCGCGGCGCCGCAGTCGGTGGAGCACACCTCCCTGTTGGTGGCGCCCCTGCCCGTCGATGGCGAGGACCCGCAGCCGGCCCCGGCGCCGGGCCCCCCCCCCCCCCCGCCCCGGGGGGGGGCCCCCCCGCGGGCCGGCCCCCCCCCCGCGGGCCCCCGCCGGGGGGCGCACCAAAACCGC
>NZ_JBHXTC010000069.1:16870-20463 GCF_042677605.1 Streptomyces sp. NPDC127106
GGCCCGCTCCCGGCGCGGGCCGCTGCTGGTCCTCGCCGCGCTGCTGCTGATCCTCGGCGTCGGCACCGGCGTCTGGTACATCAACTCCGGCCAGTTCACGAAGGTCCCCAACCTGCTCGGCAAGACCGAGGCGGAGGCCCGGTCCGAACTGTCGGCGGCCGGCCTCGGCGTCAAGCGGGTCGAGCGGAGGTTCAGCGACGCCTTCGACCGCGGCACGGTGATGGACAGCGACCCGCAGAGCGGCAAGCGCATCCGCGGCAACGGCGCCGTGGTGCTGACGATCTCCCGCGGGCCGGAGGTCGTGGTGGTGCCCGACGTGAAGGGCCGGCCGCTGGAGGAGGCGAAGGCGGAGCTGACCAAGAGCGGTCTGGCCCCGGGCATCGTCACGCAGGCGTTCAGCCAGGAGGTGCCGCAGGGCTCGGTGATCTCCACCAATCCGGAGGGCGGGAACAAGCGGGCCCCCGACACCGCGGTGTCGATCACGGTCAGCAAGGGCCGGCCGGTGCCGGTGCCGAGCGTGACCGGAAGGCCCGTGGACCAGGCCCGGGCGGCGCTGCAGGACCTCGGTCTCAAGGTGGAGACGGCGGCCGACCAGATCAACTCGCCGTTCCCGGCCGGTACGGTCGCCAACCAGTCGGTCGGCGCGGGCGCGCAGGCCGCGGCCGGTGACACGGTCGTGCTCACGCTCTCCAAGGGGCCCCGCCAGATCCCGGTGCCGAACGTGATCGGCCAGGACGCGGACGTGGCCCGCAAGACCCTGGAGGCGGCCGGGTTCAAGGTGAAGGTGGACCGCCCGTTCCTGCCCTTCGGCAACACGGTGGACGCGCAGTCGGTGGCGGGTGGCCAGAACGCCCCCGAGGGCACCACGATCGTCCTGCGGACCAAGGGGCTGTAGCGGCATGGCGGAGCAGGCCGGGCGCAACCCGGTGGGCGGGCACGTCCCCGTCGCGGGCGGGCTCGCGTCGGTGGGGCTGTCGTACGCGCGGGAGCTGGCGGCCGAGGCGGTGCAGGTCTTCGTGGCCAATCCGCGCGGCTGGGCGACCCCGGCCGGGAACCCGGCCCAGGACGAGCTGTTCCGGGCCGGGTGCGAGGCCGGGTCGATCCCGGCCTACGTGCACGCCCCCTACCTGATCAACTTCGGCTCGCACACCGTGGCGACGGTGGAGCGGTCGGTGGAGTCGCTGCGCCACTCGCTGCGCCGGGGCCGGGAGATCGGCGCGCGGGGGGTGGTCGTTCACACGGGCTCGGCGACCGGGGGCCGGCCGCGCGAGGCGGCGTACGCGCAGGTCAGGGAGCACATGCTGCCGCTGCTGGACGAGCTGGTGCACGACGACGACCCCTTCCTGCTGCTGGAGTCCACGGCCGGGCAGGGCTCGTCGCTATGCTCGCGGACCTGGGACTTCGGCCCGTACTTCGACGCGCTCGACCACCACCCGAAGCTGGGCGTCTGCCTGGACACCTGCCACGTCTTCGCCGCCGGGCACGACCTGGCGGAGCCGGGCGGCGTCAAGCAGACGCTGGACCTGCTGGTGGACACGGTGGGCGAGGGACGGCTGAAGCTGGTCCACGCCAACGACTCGAAGGAGGGCGTGGGCGCGCACAAGGACCGCCACGCCAACATCGGGCAGGGCCACATCGGCCGGGAGGCCTTCGGCGAGCTGTTCTCGCATCCGGCGATGGAGGGGGTGCCGCTGATCATCGAGACCCCGGGCGGCAAGGAGGGGCACGCGGCCGACGTGGCGCTGCTGAAGGAGCTGCGCGCCCTGCACTGACCCGGCGGGGCCGGGGGGGTTTGGGTGGTATGTGCGTTGTGGGGGTTGTGGGGGCTACAGCTCGGGGCCGTCCCCCGGCTCCTCCTGGTACGAGTAGCGCTGTTCGCGCCAGGGGTCGCCGATGTTGTGGTAGCCCCGCTCCTCCCAGAACCCGCGGCGGTCGGCGGTCATGTACTCGACGCCGCGGACCCACTTCGGGCCCTTCCACGCGTACAGGTGGGGCACGACGAGCCGCACCGGGAAGCCGTGTTCGGCGGTGAGCAGTTCACCGCCCTGGTGGGTGGCGAAGACGGTCCGCTCGGAGGCGAAGTCGGCCAGCCGCAGGTTGGAGCTGAAGCCGTACTCGGCCCACACCATCACGTGGGTGACCTGCGGCGCCGGCGGGGCGAGGGCGAGGATCTCGCGGGCGAGGACTCCGCCCCATTCGGCCCCCACCATGCTGAACTTCGTCACGCAGTGCAGGTCGGCCACGACCGACTCGAAGGGCAGGGCCGTGAACTGCTCGTGGTTCCAGCAGTGCTTCTCGCCGTCGGCGGTCGCGCCGAAGACACGGAACTCCCAGCGTTCCGGCTTGAACTTGGGCACGGGCCCGTAGTGGGTGACCGGCCAGCCCCGCTGAAGCCGCTGCCCCGGTGGAAGCTCCGGCTGCTCTGCTTCCGGAGATTCCCGGCTTTCCGGCTGACCCATGACTCCATGGTGACAGACGCGGTGGGGTGGTCATGACCAGGGCACGGGCTGATTCGGACATGTCACTGCAACTCCCACTAAGGAGGCACTTACTGGACGACCTCCGGCGGCGGTGCAAGGATGCGCGCAACCGATCCGTCACTTGCTGACTTTGCCTGGAAGGAGCCTCTGCGATGCAGGGCGACCCCGAGGTCCTCGAGTTTCTGAACGAGCAGCTGACCGGCGAGCTCACTGCGATCAACCAGTACTGGCTCCACTACCGGATCCAGGACAACAAGGGTTGGACCAAGCTCGCGCACTACACCCGCGCTGAGTCCATCGACGAGATGAAGCACGCGGACAAGCTCACCGAGCGCATCCTGATGCTCGACGGGCTCCCCAACTACCAGCGCCTCTTCCACGTGCGGGTGGGCCAGACCCTGACCGAGATGTTCCAGGCGGACCGCCAGGTGGAGGTCGAGGCGATCGACCGTCTCAAGCGGGGGATCGAGGTGATGCGCGGCAAGAGCGACATCACGTCGGCGCGCCTGTTCGAGGAGATCCTGTCGGACGAGGAGCACCACATCGACTACCTCGACACCCAGCTGGAGCTCATCGAGACCCTCGGTGAGCCGCTCTACATCGCCCAGCTGATCGAGCAGCCGGAGAGCTGACCACCGGGAGCCGGTCGGGGCGGCGGGGTCTAAGCGACGTCGGCGAGCTCCGGGGCGGGCGCCAGCACGGACGCCGTCCGGCCCTTCTCCAGCAGCTCACGGCGCGGGCACGCCCCGCGGCCGAGGAGGCCCTGGATCGTGCGCACGCAGGATCCGCAGTCGGTTCCGGCCTTGGTGGCGGAGGCTATCTGGCGGGGGGTGCAGGCCCCGGCGGCCGCGTGTTCCTTGACCTGCTGGTCGGTGACACCGAAGCAAGAGCAGACGTACACGCGGTTCACCTCCCTGTCAGGAACGCCCTCAAAGCCATCCCCTATTCGGTGAGGCTTACCTAACCGTACCCAAAGTCGGGGTGGCCGAAAAGTCCCGGGTGCGGCTGTGGGGGGGGGGGGGGGGGGCGGGCGGGCGCCCCCCCCCCCCCCGGCCCCGGCCGCCCGGCCGCGCGGCGCGCGCGGGCCGCGAGCAGGAGAGGGTGACGTCGCGA
>NZ_JBHXTC010000069.1:20473-24335 GCF_042677605.1 Streptomyces sp. NPDC127106
CTGGGGCCGCGCTTACCCCCCCGTCCCAACTGGGGGGGTGCCCCAAACGCCCGGGGGGCGGGGGTGGGGCGCTCATCACATCCATCGCCCCCCCACTGTCACGAGGTGCTCACCGGCCGCTGCCGGGGCGGCACGAAGTGCCTCTTACTGGTCGCGGTACATCTCGGCGACCAGAAACGCCAGGTCCAGGGACTGGCTGCGGTTCAGGCGGGGGTCGCAGGCCGTCTCGTAGCGCTGGTGCAGGTCGTCGACGAAGATCTCGTCGCCGCCGCCCACGCACTCGGTGACGTCGTCACCGGTGAGCTCGACGTGGATGCCGCCCGGGTGGGTGCCCAGCTCCTTGTGGACCTCGAAGAAGCCCTTGACCTCGTCGAGCACGTCGTCGAAGCGGCGCGTCTTGTGGCCGGAAGCCGCTTCGAAGGTGTTGCCGTGCATCGGGTCGGTGACCCAGGCCACCGTGGCGCCCGAGGCCGTGACCTTCTCGACCAGCTCGGGGAGCTTGTCGCGGACCTTGTCGGCGCCCATGCGGACGACGAAGGTCAGCCGGCCCGGCTCGCGGTCGGGGTCCAGGCGGTCGATGTACGTCAGCGCCTCGTCCACCGTCGTGGTGGGGCCGAGCTTGATGCCGACCGGGTTGGCGATCTGCGAGCAGAACTCGATGTGCGCGTGGTCCAGCTGGCGGGTGCGCTCACCGATCCAGACCATGTGGCCGGAGGTGTCGTACAGCTTGCCGGTGCGCGAGTCGGTGCGGGTCAGCGCGCCCTCGTAGTCGAGCAGCAGCGCCTCGTGCGAGGAGTAGAACTCCACCGCCTTGAACTCGGCCGGGTCGGTGCCGCAGGCCTTCATGAAGTTCAGCGCGTTGTCGATCTCCCGCGCGAGCTGCTCGTAGCGCTGCCCGGACGGGGAGGACTTCACGAAGTCCTGGTTCCAGGCGTGCACCTGGCGCAGGTCGGCGTAGCCACCGGTGGTGAAGGCACGCACCAGGTTCAGCGTCGACGCCGACGCGTGGTACATGCGCTTCAGCCGCTCGGGGTCCGGGACACGGGCCTCGGAGGTGAACTCGAAGCCGTTCACGGAGTCGCCGCGGTAGGTCGGCAGGGTCACGCCGTCGCGGGTCTCGGTGTCCTTCGAGCGCGGCTTGGAGTACTGGCCGGCGATCCGGCCGACCTTGACGACGGGCACGGAGGCCGCGTACGTCAGGACGGCGCTCATCTGGAGCAGCGTCTTCAGCTTGGCCCGGATGTGGTCGGCGGACACGGCGTCGAAGGCCTCGGCGCAGTCGCCGCCCTGCAGCAGGAACGCCTCGCCCTTGGCGACGGCTCCCAGACGGGCACGCAGCTGATCGCATTCGCCCGCGAAAACGAGCGGAGGATACGACTCGAGGTCCGCGACGACAGCGCGCAGGGCCTCGGCATCGGGGTACGAAGGCTGCTGCGCCGCGGGCAGGTCTCGCCAGGTCGCCTTGGCGGCGGGGGCGTGGGTTTCAGCGTTCACGGTCACACCTACACATTAAGGGCTCACACCTCGCGTCCAGCCGGATGACCACCAGGTGAGACAGACGTCTCCTGCCGTGTCGCCCGCCCTCCATCAGCTCCCCGCGTGGGCTAGGGTTCGTGCCGTGTACGCGCACTCCTGCCAGAACTGGTGGTGGACCGCTCCCGGCGGCCCGCCTCCCTCGCGTACCCACTGACACGAGCGACACGAAGGCCGCCCCGAGGGGCGGCCTTCGCTGGTTTCCGAGGCCCGGCCGCCCCTCCGCTTTCCGGAAGGACGACCGACCACCCATGGACACCCAGACCCGCCAGACCAGCCAGACCGGCCCGACCAGCAGCCGGCTGCTCGACCTGCTCCGCGACGACTGCCCGCCGTTCGCCCTGCTGCGCCGGCGCACCCCCGGCCGCGACCATGACACCGTCGAGGTGCTGCTCGGCCCGGTCCACGAGGCGGAACGCCTCGCCGACCTGCCCGTCCGCACCCTGCCGAGCCTGGCCCTGGTGCCGTTCCGGCAGATCCGCGAGCGCGGCTTCGACGTCCGCGACGACGGCACCCCGCTCGCCGTGCTGGCCGCCGAGGAGACGTACGAGGTCCCGCTCGCCGAGGCCCTGGCCGTGCTGCCCGCGCACGCGGTGCGGGTCGAGGACGGCGGCTTCGACGTCCCCGACGAGGAGTACGCGGACACCGTCCGGCGGGTCCTGGAGGACGAGATCGGCCGGGGCGAGGGCGCGAACTTCGTCATCCGCCGCACCTTCCGGGGCCGGATCGACGGCTTCGGGCGGGCCGACGCGCTCGCGCTGTTCCGGCGGCTGCTGCTGGGCGAGCGGGGCGCGTACTGGACGTACGTCGTCCACACGGGCGATCGGACCCTCGTCGGGGCGAGCCCCGAGGTGCACGTGCGGATGGCCAGCACCACGGTCGTGATGAACCCGATCAGCGGAACGTACCGCTACCCGGCCGGCGGTCCGACCGCCGAGTCGCTCCTGGCCTTCCTCGGTGACCGCAAGGAGACCGAGGAGCTGTCGATGGTCGTCGACGAGGAGCTGAAGATGATGTGCACGGTCGGCGACCGCGGCGGGGTCGTCGTCGGGCCGCGGCTGAAGGAGATGGCGCACCTCGCGCACACCGAGTACGAGCTGCGCGGCCGGTCCTCACTGGACGTGCGGGAGGTGCTGCGCGAGACGATGTTCGCCGCCACCGTCACCGGCTCGCCGGTGCAGAACGCCTGCCGGGTGATCGAGCGGTACGAGTCCGGCGGCCGCGGCTACTACGCGGGGGCGCTGGCGCTGCTGGGCGTGGACGCGGCCGGGGCGCAGACCCTGGACTCGCCGATCCTGATCCGTACGGCGGACATCGCCGCGGACGGCACCCTGCGCGTGCCGGTGGGCGCCACGCTGGTCCGGCACTCGGACCCGGCGGGCGAGGTCGCCGAAACCCACGCGAAGGCGGCCGGGGTGCTGGCCGCCCTCGGGGTCCGACCGACGGGCCCGCGGTGCGGGGAGGGGCCGACGGCCGCCGCACGGTCGGCGGACGGGCGTTCCGCAGCGGCGCTGGCGGACGACCCCCGGGTGGTGGCGGCGCTGGCCGCCCGCCGCCGGGACCTGGCGCCGTTCTGGCTGCGGATGCAGGAGCAGCCGGCGACCGCGGTCGGGCACTGCCTGGTGGTGGACGGGGAGGACACCTTCACGGCGATGCTGGCTCACGTGCTGCGGGCCGCGGGCCTGTCGGTGACGGTGCGCCGCTTCGACGAGCCGGGGCTGCGGGAAGCCGCGCTCGCGCACGAGGGGCCGATCGTGCTGGGCCCGGGCCCCGGCGACCCGGCGGACGCCTCCGACCCGAAGATGCGGCTGCTGCGCGGGCTGGCGCGGGAGCTGCTGGCGGGGCACACGGGCGGGCTGCTCGGGGTGTGCCTGGGCCACGAGCTGATCGCCGCCGAGCTGGGGCTGCCGCTCGTCCGCAAGGCGGAGCCCGCGCAGGGGGCGCAGGTGGAGGTCGACCTGTTCGGCTCCCGTGAGGTGGTCGGCTTCTACAACACGTTCACGGCGGCCTGCGACGCCGGGGCCGAGGCGGAGCTCGCCGCGCACGGGGTGGAGGTCGCCCGGGACGCCGCCACGGGCGAGGTGCACGCCCTGCGGTGCGCGGCCCGCGGCTTCGCGGGGGTCCAGTTCCACCCGGAGTCGGTGCTGACCCTGCGCGGTGCGGAGCTGCTGCCCGCGCTCCTGTCGGGCGTCAGCGAGGCGGCCGCCCGGGCCTGACCCGCCGCCCCGCCCGCCCCCCCCCCCCCCCGGGCGGTGGGGGGCGCCGCCCCCGCGGGGGGGCGCGCGGGGGTGGAGGGGCGGGGAGGGGGCCAGTCGGCGGCGACGGCGCG
>NZ_JBHXTC010000069.1:24345-37782 GCF_042677605.1 Streptomyces sp. NPDC127106
GGGCGCGCGCCGCGCGGGCGGGGGGGGGCGGCGGGGGGGGCGGCGGGGCCCCCCCCCCCCCCCCCCCCCCCCCGCCCCCCCGCCGGGGGGGGGCGCGGGGGCGGGGGGCGGGCGGGAGCGGAGGGTGCGGACGATCTGCCAGCCGAAGACCGGGCCCAGCGGCAGGAGGGCGTACAGGAGCAGGTCGAGCCGTCCGAGGGCGAGGACGGCCAGGACGGGCACGCCCAGCAGTTGGTCGGCGAAGGTGAGCCACGGGTCGGTGCGCTGTCCGGGCTCGGCACGCACGGCGGCCCGCAGGGCCCGGACGGCGTTCAGGACCTGGACGAGGGCGAGGGCGAGCAGCAGCCACCGCAGGGCGAGGGGGATCTCCACGTGGCCGAATCTAGAGGATGGTCGCCGTCCCCCGACCGTCGGGGGACGGTCGGGGGACGGTCGGAGCGGTGAACGGTCGAGCGCGCCCGCGGTGTGGCCGCGCAGCTCGCGGACGGGCTAGCCGAAGAACACCCCGGCCTCCTGGTAGAGCGCCGGGTCCACCGTCTTCAGCTTCGCCGTCGCCTCCGCCAGGGGAACGCGCACGATGTCCGTCCCCTTGAGGGCGACCATGGTGCCGAAGTCGCCGTCGTGTACGGCGTCGATGGCGTGCAGGCCGAACCGGGTCGCGAGCCACCGGTCGAACGCGCTCGGCGTGCCGCCGCGCTGGATGTGGCCGAGGACGGTCGTCCGGGCCTCCTTGCCCGTACGGCTCTCGATTTCCTTGGCCAGCCACTCGCCCACGCCGGACAGCCGGACGTGCCCGAAGGAGTCGGTGGTGGCGTCCTTGAGCACCATCTCCCCGTCCGTGGGCATGGCCCCTTCCGCGACGACCACGATCGGCGCGTAACTGGCCTTGAACCGGGAGGTCACCCAGGCGCACACCTGGTCGACGTCGAAGCGCTGCTCGGGGATGAGGATGACGTTGGCGCCGCCCGCGAGCCCCGAGTGCAGGGCGATCCAGCCGGCGTGCCGGCCCATCACCTCGACGACCAGCACCCGCATGTGCGACTCGGCGGTGGTGTGCAGCCGGTCGATGGCCTCGGTGGCGATGCCGACGGCGGTGTCGAAGCCGAAGGTGTAGTCGGTCGCCGAGAGGTCGTTGTCGATGGTCTTCGGGACGCCGACGCAGGGGACGCCGTACTCCCCGTACAGCTTGGCGGCCACGCCGAGGGTGTCCTCGCCGCCGATCGCGATGAGCGCCTCGACCTCGTGCTTGGCGAGGGTGTCCTTGATCCGGCGGACGCCGTCGTCCTGCTTGAACGGGTTGGTGCGCGAGGAGCCGAGGATCGTTCCGCCGCGCGGCAGGATGCCGCGGACGGCGGGGATGCCGAGCGGCACGACGTCCCCCTCGACCGCGCCGCGCCAGCCGTCCTTGAAGCCGGCGAACGCGCAGCCGTACTCCTGTACGCCCTTGCGGACGACGGCCCGGATGACCGCGTTGAGCCCGGGGCAGTCGCCGCCGCCGGTCAGCACTCCGACCTTCATGGAATCTCCCTTCGCCACAGGGCCGCACAGGCCCGCATGACGGTCACGCTAATGGTGACGCAGGTCACATCAAGGGCTCCGGGAGGGGCAATTCCGGTGGAATTGCGAGGCGTTGCGTCCGCCCGTTCACTCGTACGAGGACGTAAGTACGACGTACGCCACCGCTTACGCGTCGTCGAGCCCGCGCTCTATCGCGTACCGGACGAGCTCCACCCGGTTGTGCAACTGGAGCTTGCCCAGGGTGTTCTGGACGTGGTTCTGCACCGTGCGGTGGGAGATGACGAGCCGCTCCGCGATCTGCTTGTACGACAGGCCCTTGGCCACGAGCCGCAGCACCTCGGTCTCCCGGTCGGTCAGCCGGGGGGCCGTCGGCTCGTCAAAAGCGGCGGGCACCGGGTCGGTGGCCAGCCGCCGGTACTCGCCGAGGACCAGCCCGGCCAGACCCGGCGTGAACACGGGGTCGCCGGCGGCCGTGCGGCGCACCGCGTCGATCAGCTCCTGGGCGCCCGCGGACTTCATCAGGTAGCCGGTGGCACCGGACTTGACCGCTTCCAGGACGTCGGCGTGCTCGCCGCTGGCGGACAGGACGAGGACCCGCAGGGCCGGGTTGGCGCCGACGAGCTCCTTGCAGACCTGCACGCCGGGCAGACCGGGCAGGTTGAGGTCGAGGACGAGGACGTGGGGGGCGGCGGCGGGCGCGCGGCGCACCGCCTCGTTGCCGTCGCCGGCGGTGGCGACCACGTCGAAGCCCGCGGCGGCGAGGTCGCGGGCGACCGCGTCCCGCCACATCGGGTGGTCGTCGACGACCATCACCTTGATCTCGCCGAGCTCGTTCTGCCCGGTCGGCCGGTCCGCTCGCGTCGTCTGGACGGGCTGGGTCACTGGGTCCTCCCCCTGGGTACTTTCAGTTCCACTTCGGTGCCCTGCCCGGGGACGGACACCAGTTCGGCGGTGCCGCCGAGGTCGCGCAGCCGGCCGCGGATGGACAGGGCCACGCCCATCCGCCCCTCGCCCTCGGCCTGGTCGAGGCGGCCGGCCGGGATGCCCGGACCGTCGTCGCGGACGGTCACGATCACCTCGTCGCCCCAGTCCTCGATCAGGATCCAGGCCCGGGCGTCGTCGCCGGCGTGCTTGCGCACGTTGTCCAGGGCGGCGCCGACGGCGGCGGCCAGCTCCCGCGCCGCGGGCGCCAGCAGCAGGACGGGCGTGCCCGGCTCGGCGAAGCTCACCTTCGCGCCGGCGTGCGGGGCGAGCAGGGTCCGCAGGTCCGTCTCCCCCTCGGCGCCGCCCGGCTCCTCCACCTCGTACGCGTCCACCAACGCGCCGAGCGACTCGTCGCGGGAGACCCGGGAGGTGTGCACCAGCCCGCTGGAGACCAGGGTGCGCAGCGCGACCTCCTGCTCCCCGGCCATCCGGCCGAGCTCGGCGGCCTCGCCGCCCAGCTCGGTGCCGCGCCGCTGGACCATCGCGAGGACCTGGAGGACCCCGTCGTGGATGTCGCGGGCGAGGCGTTCGCGCTCGCGGGTGGCGGCCTCGATCTCCAGGGCGCGGGCGAGGGTGGCCTCGCTGGCCCGGGCGACCTCGACGACGTACCCGATGGCGACGGAGGCGACCCAGACGAGCAGGACGTTGTGCACGGTGTCGCGGGTGGGCTCGCCGCGCTGGACGATGTTGGCGACGGCGACGAAGCTCGACGCGACGCAGGCCCACCGCCAGCCGCCCTTGATCGCGAAACCGAGGACGGCTCCCGCGGTCCAGATGGTGGGCAGGGTGGGACCACCGGCGGTGATCCGCTCGTGGGTGTCGGCGAGCGGGGTCAGCAGGATCCCGACGAGGGCGACGGTGAGGTCCGCGACGAGGAACCGCTTCGTGCACGCGGCGGCCCCGGACACCTTGCGCCGGGTGGCGAGCGTCCACGCGGCGAGGCAGGCGAGGTAGCCGGCCGCGAGCCACGGCCGGTCGAAGTCGCGGTACGCCGAGGCGAACAGCAGGACCGCGTAGACCATGGTGATCAGCCGGTAGGCGGTCAGCGCCCGCCACAGCGGCTGCTCGACCGACATGCGCACGACGCGCTCGCGTTTCGCCATCTCCCCACCCCTTGCGGGCGGTCCCGCCCCGTTCGCGACGGCCCGGGCCGCCCGGCCGGGGCCGGGCCCGCTCGTGCCGGCTCCGCTACTCCGCGTTCTTGTCCGCGGCGGCCTTGGCGGCCTTCGCCGCCTCCTTCTCGGCCTTCTCGGCGTCGGCGATCTGCCGCTTGGCCGCCGTCGCGTAGATGTCGACGTACTCCTGGCCGGACAGCTTCATGATCTCGTACATGACCTCGTCGGTCACCGAGCGCAGGATGAAGCGGTCGCCGTCCATGCCCATGTAGCGGCTGAAGTCCAGGGGCTTGCCGATCCGGATGCCCGGGCGCATCAGCTTCGGGACGACCTTGCCGGGCGGCTGGATCTTCTCCGTGTCGATCATCGCGACGGGGATCACGGGCGCGCCGGTGGCCAGGGCCACGCGGGCCAGGCCGCCGGGCTTGCCGCGGTAGAGGCGGCCGTCGGGTGACCGCGTCCCCTCCGGGTAGATACCGAACAGCTCCCCGCGCTCGATGACCTCGATGCCGCTCTTGATGGCGGCCTCGCCGGCCCCGCGCGCGCCGGAGCGGTCCACCGGGAGCTGGCCGACGCCCTTGAAGAAGGCGGCCGTCAGCTTGCCCTTCACGCCCGGGGAGGTGAAGTACTCGGCCTTCGCGATGAAGGTCACCTTCCGGTCGAGCACCGCCGGCAGGAAGAACGAGTCCGAGAAGGACAGGTGGTTGCTCGCCAGGATCGCCGGCCCCTCGGCGGGAATGTTCTCGAGGCCCTCCACCCACGGCCTGAAGGCGAGCTTCAGGGAACCCCCGATGGAGAACTTCATTGCGCCGTAGATCAACTCGAAAGCCTTCCTGTGTCCTGTCGAACAGACCTTAACCCGTGGCTCGCGCCGAGGGCGCCCGACGGCCCTGGTCGGTGCCAGTCCGGTCGCGTACGGTGAAGTCACACAGCGCTACGCACCCCCGTGCCCCCCTTGACGAAGGAGATCCCGGTGCCCGTCCTCCCTGGAGCCGAGCCGTTCCGCCACGAGGGCGGGGAGGTCGGCGTACTCCTGTGCCACGGCTTCACCGGCTCCCCGCAGTCGCTGCGCCCGTGGGCCGAGTATCTCGCCGAACGGGGCCTGACCGTGTCGCTGCCCCTGCTTCCGGGCCACGGGACGCGCTGGCAGGACATGCAGCTCACCGGCTGGCAGGACTGGTACGCGGAGGTGGACCGGGCGCTGCGGGAGCTGCTGGACCGGTGCAGCCGGGTCTTCGTGTTCGGGCTGTCGATGGGCGGGGCCCTGACCCTGCGCCTGGCGGCGAAGCACGGTGATGCCATCAGCGGCATCGTCCTCGTCAACCCGGCCAACAAGGTGCACGACCCGCTGGCGTTCGCCCTTCCGGTGGCCAAGCACTTCGTGCGCTCGACGCCGGGCATCGCGAGCGACATCGCCAAGCCGGGCTCGGAGGAGGTCGGCTACGACCGGGTCCCGACCCGGGCCGCGCACTCGCTGCGGGAGTTCCTGCGGCTCGTGGACGGCGAGCTGCCGCAGGTGACGCAGCCGGTGCTGCTGCTGCACAGCCCGCAGGACCATGTCGTCCCGCCGGTCGACTCCGCGCGGATCCTGTCGCGGATCTCATCCACGGACGTCACCGAGACGCTGCTGGAACAGAGCTACCACGTGGCGACGTTGGACCACGACGCGGAGCGGATCTTCGAAGACAGCTACGCGTTCGTCGGACGGCTCGCACAGGGCGTCGTCGGTAGGGAAGGGGCGGCCAGCGGTGGCTGAACACGAGGAGTCCCCGGGGGGCGTACCCCCGCTGGACGAGGAAGCGGCGTGGGCGGCGATCGTCGCCGGGTACGGGCAGGAGCCGCCCGACCCGCCGGGTGCGCGGCCGTTCCGCCCGATCGAGAACCTGATGCTGCCGGAGGAGGACGTGGAGCCGCTGCAGCCGAAGGACTCCGAGGAGCCGAAGGAACCGAAGGAACCGGAGGAACCGGAGGAGGAGGCCCCTCCCCCGCCGCTCGGCAGCTCGGTGGTGTTCGCCCCGGGCGTGGGCCTGGCCGGCGCCGGTCCCCGGGACCACTCCCTGGCTGATCCGGACGACGTCGACGAGGCGGACGAGGGGCACTTCGTGCAGCCCGAGCCGGAGCTGCCGCCCGCCGACACGACGGCGAAGTTCGCGTGGCTGGCGGTGGTCGGCGGTCCGGTTCTGCTGCTGGTGGCCGTCCTGCTGCAGTGGGACATGACCTGGTGGCTCACGACACTGGGCGTCGGCGGCTTCCTCGGCGGCTTCGCCACCCTGGTCGCCCGCATGCAACAGGGCGACGACGAGGACGACGACCCGGGCCGCGGCGCAGTGGTCTGACCCCCGCGCCCCACGAGGGGCGCGGGGAACTGCGCGACTGGCCACCCACGACCCGCACGCGGGAAGCAGACCCGGGCTCGCACGGCGGTACCCCAGGGGCGCGGGGAGCTGCGCGATCAGCCGCCCACCGCCCGCACCGGATGCACCGGCAGACGGAGCGCCGCCAGCACCGGCAGGTGATCGGTCGCCGCGGCGAGATCCGCATCGGAAACCCCGGCCAGCCCCACCGGCACGCCGCAGCCCAGCACCTCCACCCCCCGCGTGGCGAACACCGCGTCGATCCGCCGCGCCGCCCCGCCCCGCACGAACGTGTGCTCCCCGCCCCACGGGGCGACCGCCCGGCAGTCCTGCAGCGCTCCGGCGAGCCGTCGGAAGACCGGCCCGTCCGGGGTCTCGTTGACGTCCCCCGCGGCGATCCCGTACGGCGCGCCCGCATCCCCGAGCCGGGCCAGCAGGGCCTCGGCGTGCGCCTGCCGCTCACCGGCGTCCAGCGGCAGGTGCGCGCTGAGTACGGCGACCCGGACGCCCCCGAAGCGGACCACGGCGGTGGCGAAGCCCCGCCGGTGCAGCCCGGGCCTGAGCGGGAGCAGTACGTCCTCGGTCCGCTCCACGAAGGCCCGCAGGGAGCACAGCAGCAGCGGGCCGGCGGCGGTGGCGCCGCCCGACAGGACGACCAGGTCGCACTTGGCGGCGAGCCGCGCCGCGTGCTTGCGCCAGCGGAAGAACCGCGGGGCTTCCTGGACGAAGACCAGGTCGGGGGCGCAGGCGCGGATCACCCGGGCCAGCGCGTCCTCGTCGTCGCGCAGGGAGCGGATGTTGTAGCTGAGGATGCGGATGACGGCGGAGCCGTCGGCTTCGGTCCGGGACCCGGGCAGGTCGGGCAGCACGGGGCGGGCGGGCCGTGCGGGTCGGGCCGGCCGTCCGGACAGACGTGAACGCGAAGTCAGGTCCATACCCGGCAACATAGCCACCCTGCCCGCCGTGCCCCAGAGGGCGCGGCGGGCAGGGTGCAGGGGACGGAGGGCGGCGGAGTCAGCCCTGACGGGCCAGGTCCGCCGCGCCGACGAGGCCGGCCTTGCCGCCGAGCTGGGCTGCGAGCACCTGCGCGTGCGGGCGCCAGGCGCCGCCGATCAGCCAGCGCTTGAAGGACTTGCGGATGGGGTCGAGGACGAGGTCGCCCTCGTCGGAGACGCCGCCGCCGACGATGAACGCCGAAGGGTCGAACAGCGAGGCCAGGTCGGCGAGGCCGGCGCCGGCCCAGCGGGCGAGCTCGCGGAAGGAGTCGACGGCCACCGGGTCGCCCTGGCGGGCCGCCTGGCTGATGTGCTTCCCCTCGATGCCCTCGGGGGTGCCGTCGCCGAGGGCGAGCAGCAGGGCCGCGTTCTCGGGCGTGGCGTTGGCGCGCTGCTTGGCGTAGCGGACGAGGGCGCGCCCGGAGGCGTACTGCTCCCAGCAGCCCTGGCTGCCGCAGCCGCACAGCAGGCCGTCGGGGACGACCCGGATGTGCCCGAACTCGGCGGCCACGCCGAACCGGCCGCGGCGCAGCTTGTTGCCGATGATGATGCCGCCGCCGAGGCCGGTGCCGAGGGTGATGCAGATGACGTCCTCGTGGCCCTGGCCGGCGCCGAAGCGGTACTCGCCCCAGGCGGCGCAGTTGGCGTCGTTCTCGACGACGACGGGCAGGCCGATGCGCTGCTCGACCTTGTCCTTGAGCGGCTCGTGCCGCCAGTTGATGTTCGGCGCGAACAGCACGGTCGCGCGCTTGTCGTCCACGTATCCGGCGGCGCCGATGCCGACGGCTTCGATGGTGTGGTTGCTGCTGACTTCGGTCACTGCGGCGCAGATCGCGTCGGTCACGCCGTCCGCGGTCGGCGGGGTGGGCACCTTGTACGTCTCAAGGATGGTGCCCTCTTCGTCGACCACGCCGGCCGCGATCTTCGTGCCGCCGATGTCGACGCCGATGGTGAGTCCCATTAGTCCCTCGGTTTCCGGTCAAACCCCGCCACGGCCAACCGTACCCGAGCGCGGTGCCGTCTCAGTCGAGGTCGATGCGCTGGGAGGGGCCCGTTCCGCCTTCGTCGCGGGGGTCCGAGTCGTCGCCGGCGGGCCGGTCGGGGCCGGGGCCGGGGGTGGTCTCGCCGCGGGTCCAGCGGCGTTCGTGGCCCTCGACGGCGGAGCGGTAGGCGGCGAGGAGCTCGGTTCCGGCCGCCGCGAGGTGGCCGAAGACCTCGGGGTTGCGTTCGACGACGGGCTTGGCGGCGGCCTTCGCCTGGTCGACGATCTGCCGCACGGCGCCCTGGGCGGTGGCTCCGAGCAGCGGGTTGTTCAGGGCGGAGACCTTGTCGGCGACGGCCTCGAACAGCTTGAACAGCTCCTCGGCGGCGGTTCCGGGCCCGGAGGGGGTGTCGGTGCCGTGCCGGGAGCGGCGGCGCTCCTCCTCGGCGGCGAGGTCCTCGGCGCAGGCCGTGGCCCAGGCGTCGTCGTCGGCGGGACGGTCGGTGGCCTCGCTCATGGCGGACTCTCCTGCGGAAGCTGCGGGACGTGCGGTGCGGTGCGGTGCGTACGCGTTGCGTACTGCTCGGTACTGCTTTTCGTGTACTGCTTTCGACGTTACCCGAACGGGGGTACGCGGTTCAGGGCCTGCGGGGCCACAACGCCGGGTCGGGGGTGAAGCGGATCCTCAGCACGCCGTCGGTGAGGGCGGCACCGGTGACGGTGCAGCGGCACAGCGCGGACGGCAGGGAAACGATCCTCCGGTGCGGGCCGGCCGCGATCAGCAGCTCGTCGCCGCGCCGGACGAGGTCGAGGTCGCGCTTGTGCGCGCCGGGCAGCGGAACCGCCCAGACGAGCACCCCGTCCTCGGCGAGCCGGTCCTCGACGGCCCAGTCGCGGCGGGCCGGCGGGACGCCGGGCACGAGCCCGGCGGCCCCGGCGAGCCGCGCCAGGTCCTCCGGGCCGCGCGGGGCACGGCCGAGGTGGGGCAGCGGGACCACGGGCCGCCCGGTCTCGGCGGCCCACTGGGCGGCGTACTTCTCCTGCTCGGCGGCGAGCCCGGCGAGCCAGGGGTCGGGCGAGCCCTGGGGCACGGTGCGGTTGGCGACGATCCCGCCGACGGGCAGTTGCAGGAGGGCGGCGCCGAGCAGCCCGGTCCGCAGGGAGGCGTCGGCGGCGGGTCCCGGTTCGGCGACCAGCCGCAGGGAGGTGGTGGCGGCTTCGACGACCCGCTGGACGGCGGCCAGCTCCTCGTCCCAGCGGGCGGCGGCCTCGTACAGCCACTGCGCGGGCATGGGCACGCCGGCCAGCTGGGCCAGGACGGGGCGCAGGGCGCGTGCGGCCTGCCGTTCGGCGGGGAGCAGCCGGGTCAGGTAGCGGCGCAGCTGCCCGGGCAGGGCCAGGGCGGCGAGGGCCTGGTGCAGGGGCGGCAGGTCGACGACGACGAGGTCGGTGCCGGGCGCGGCGGCGGCCCGCCGCAGGGCGCGCAGCAGGGCGAACTGCTCGGCGCCGGGCAGCTCGGTGAGCTCCTCCGCCCCGAGCGGGCGGGAGCCGAGCATGCCGAGGAGGGCGGAACCGCGTTCCTGGAGGGCGGCGAGCTCGGCGCGGAACTCCCCGCCGGAGTCGACGCGGGCCACCAGGATTCCGCCGGCGGGCACTGCGGTCAGCCCGGGAACGACCTCGACGGGCTCGCCGGTGGGCGCCCCGGCCAGCGCGGTGACGGGCTCCGCGGGGGCGCCGCAGGGCGCGGGGTCGCCGGACAGGAGCAGCACCCGCTGCCCGGCCCGGGCGGCGGCGGCCGCGGTGGCCGCGGCGACGGTGGTCCGCCCGGCGCCGCCGGGGCCGGTGACGAGCAGGGTGCGCACGCGGATCAGGCCGACTCGGTCGATTCGACGCGCTTCTTCAGGCCGGCCAGGGCCCGGTCGATGATGACCTTCTCGGCCTTGCGCTTGATCATGCCGAGCATGGGGATCTTGACGTCCACGGTCAGCTGGTAGGTGACCTCGGTGCGGGTGCCGCCGGCGACGGGGGCGAGCCGGTAGGAGCCGTCGAGCTGGCGCAGCATCTGGGACTTGTCGAGGGTCCAGCTGACCTCGTCCGTGCCCTTCCAGGTGTAGGCGAGGGTGTGGTCGTCCTTGATGGCGCCGGCGTCGAGGACGAGGCGGACCTTTTCCGCGCGGCCCTGGGCGTCGGTCGACAGCACCTCGGCCTTCTTCACCTCACCGGTCCACTCGGGGTAGCGGGCGAAGTCGGCGATCACGGCCATGACGTCGGCCGGCGCCGCATCGATCGTGATGCTCGAGCTGGTGTGTTCCGCCATCGCGGGTCGCTCCTCCGGGACTGGGGGTATCTCCCAGCGGTAGCTGGGGAAGTTCGAGGACGTGTGCGGCCTACGGCCGCCGCGTGCAGGCTACCGTGCGTGTGGAGGTCACCACTCCATGGCCCAGGGCCTTCCGGTGGCGGCGAAGTGCCCGACGTTCACGCACTCCGTGCTGCCGATCCGCATCCGACGGGCCAGCGGCTGGTGCACGTGCCCGAAGAGGGCGTAGCGGGGCCGGGTCCGGCGGATCGCGGCGAGCAGGGCCTCGCTGCCCCGCTCGAAGCGGCGGGCTACGGTGTCGTAGCAGAGTTCGGGGACCTCCGGCGGGATGTGCGAGCAGAGCACGTCGACCTCGCCGAGGGCCTCGACCTTGGCGGCGTACTCCTCCTCGTCCACCTCGTACGGGGTGCGCATCGGGGAGGGCAGGCCGCCGCCGACGAAGCCGAAGACGCGGCCGCCGATCTCCACGCGCTGGCCGTCGAGGACGGTGGTGCCGGGGCCGGCGTACTCCTGCCACAGGCCCGGGATGTCGACGTTGCCGTAGGTGGCGTACGTGGGCTGCGGGAACGCGGCGAACATCTCGGCGTACTGGCGGCGGACCGCGTCCTCGATCAGGCGTTCCCGGTCGAGGCCCTGCCAGAGCCGGCGGCCGAAGGCGCGGGCCTCGTCGAAGCGGCGGGCGGTGCGCAGCTCCACGATCCGGTCGGCGTTCTCGACGCCGAAGAGGTCGGGAAAGATGCCGCGGGAGTGGTCGGCGTAGTCGAGGAAGAGGACGAGGTCGCCGAGGCAGACCAGCGCGTCGGCGCCCTCCCCGGCGCGAGCGAGCGCCTCGGTGTTGCCGTGGACGTCGCTGACGACGTGGACGCGCGTGCCGCTTTTCCTGCCACCCATGGGGCCACCCTAGGGTGGCGGCAGGGGCGCGGGTAGAGGGGGTGTCACCAGGGGCCCTACCTGCGGTTACTTCCGAGTCGTTGACTCGGTCGACTAATGTCGGCAGGGCAGTGCCGCGTCATGTGACGCACGGAACATCTGGCCGGTTCCCTCTATCGGGAACCCACTACCCATGGGTAACGTCCGGTCGGTCCACACGGTGGCGATGGCGCCCAGAGGAGCAGTTGTCTTGCGCGAGTTCAGCCTTCCGGCCCTGTACGAGGTCCCGTCGGACGGGAACCTGACGGATCTCATCCGCCGCAACGCAGCGCAGCACCCCGACACCGCCGTCATGGGGCGCAAGGTCGGCGGCCGGTGGGAGGACGTCACGGCGAAGGAGTTCCTCGCCGAGGTCCGCGCCACCGCCAAGGGCCTGATCGCGGCCGGCGTCCGGCCCGGCGACCGGGTCGGCCTCATCTCCCGCACGCGCTACGAGTGGGTGCTGTTCGACTTCGCGATCTGGACCGCGGGCGGCGTCACCGTCCCCGTGTACGAGACCAGCTCGCCGGAGCAGATCCAGTGGATCCTCGGCGACTCCGGGGCCGTCGCGGTCATCGTGGAGGGCCCGGGCCACAGCGAGGCCGTGGCCTCGCTGCGCGACCGCCTGCCGGAGCTGCGCGAGGTCTGGGAGATCGAGCAGGGCGCCGCGGAGGCGCTGAAGACCGCGGGCGCCGACATCTCCGACGCCGAGGTCGACGAGCGCAGCTCGCTGGCGAACGCCGACGACCCGGCCACCATCGTGTACACCTCGGGCACCACCGGCCGCCCCAAGGGCTGCGTGCTGACCCACCGCAACTTCTTCGCCGAGTGCGGCAACGTGGTGGAGCGGCTCAGCCCGCTCTTCCGCACCGGCGAGTGCTCGGTGCTGCTGTTCCTGCCGGCCGCGCACGTCTTCGGGCGTCTGGTGGAGGTGGCGGCCGTACTGGCGCCGATCCGCCTGGGCTGCGTACCGGACATCAAGAACCTGACGGACGAGCTCCAGTCCTTCCGGCCGACGCTGATCCTCGGTGTGCCGCGCGTCTTCGAGAAGGTCTACAACTCGGCGCGCGCCAAGGCCCAGGCCGACGGCAAGGGCAAGATCTTCGACGCGGCGGCCGAGACGGCCATCGCGTACAGCCGGGCGCTGGACACCCCGGCCGGCCCGTCCTTCGGCCTGCGGCTGAAGCACAAGCTGTTCTCGAAGCTGGTCTACCGCAAGCTGCACGCGGTCCTCGGCGGCCGCGGCGAGTACGCGATCTCCGGCGGCGCCCCGCTGGGCGAGCGCCTCGGCCACTTCTTCCGCGGCATCGGCTTCACGGTGCTGGAGGGCTACGGCCTGACGGAGTCCTGCGCGGCGACGGCGTTCAACCCGTGGGACCGGCCGAAGATCGGCTCGGTCGGCCAGCCGCTGCCCGGCTCGGTGGTGCGGATCGCCGACGACGGCGAGGTCCTGCTCCACGGCGAGCAGGTCTTCCAGGGCTACTGGCAGAACGAGGCGGCGACCGCCGAGGCGCTCACCGACGGCTGGTTCCACACCGGCGACGTCGGCACCCTCGACGAGGACGGCTACCTCACCATCACCGGACGCAAGAAGGAACTCATCGTCACCGCGGGCGGCAAGAACGTCGCCCCCGCGGTGATCGAGGACCGGATCCGGGGACACGCGCTGGTCGCGGAGTGCATGGTGGTGGGCGACGCCCGGCCCTTCGTGGCGGCGCTGGTCACCATCGACGAGGAGTTCCTCGGCCGCTGGGCCGCGGAGAACGGCAAGCCGGCCGGCGCGACGGCGGCGGACCTGCGCGAGGACGCGGACCTCATCGCCGCCGTCCAGAAGGCCGTGGACGACGGCAATGCGGCGGTCTCCAAGGCGGAATCGGTGCGGAAATTCCGCATTCTGCCCTCCCAGTTCACGGAGGAGTCGGGCCACATCACGCCGTCGCTGAAGCTGAAGCGCAACGTGGTCGCGAAGGACTTCGCGGACGAGATCGAGGCGCTCTACACCTCCTGAGCCCCCCGGCCCCGCCCGCTGGCCCGGGTCCCCGCCGGTCCGCCCGCTGCGCGTCAGCGGGGGTCCTCGGCGAGGATCCGGGCCATGGTGCGTTCCGCGAGGGCGGTGATGGTGACGAACGGCCCCAGCTACCGCTGGGAGGTGCCCCAGAAACCGGGGCCGGCCCCGGACCCCGACCTGCGGGTCCGCTGTGGCTGGTCGCGCAGTTCCCCGCGCCCTGTCTCTTATACACAACAGACGCTGCCGACGACAAGG
>NZ_JBHXTC010000070.1:0-13518 GCF_042677605.1 Streptomyces sp. NPDC127106
GCCCCGGCCCCGGCGCCGACGCCGGGACCCGGGTCGGGCGGTTCGGCGTCGGGCGCGGCCTCGGCCCCCGGCCGGGAGCCCGCCGCCCGGTCGGCCCCGCGGGACGCGGCCCGGCCGGTGTCCGGGGGCGCGGTCCGGCCCGGCAGCGGGGTCATGACCCGCCGCCGGCGGCGAACGCCGCGTCGGTCTCGGCCCGCTTTGGCATCGAGTCCTGGGCCCCGGGCCGCTGCACGGACAGCGACGCCGCCGTCGCCGCCCACCCCAGCGCCGCCCGCACCGGCCGGCCCTCGCCCAGCGCCACCGCCAGCGCCCCGACGAACGTGTCCCCGGCCGCCGTGGAGTCCACCGCCCGCACCCGCGGCGCGGGCACCGCGTACGGCTCCCGCCCCCGCGCCGCGTACAGCGCGCCCGCCGCGCCCAGCGTGATGACCACCTCGGGGACCCGCTCCAGCAGTGCCGCGGCCGCCTGGCGGGGGTCCGTCAGACCGGTCAACGCCGCCGCCTCGTGCTCGTTGGGCACCAACAGGTCCACCGACGCCAGCAGTTCCGCCGGCAGCGGCTGCGCCGGCGCGGGCGTCAGCACCGTCCGGACGCCGTGCGCGCGGGCCGCGCGGGCGGCCGCCTGCACCGCGGACAGGGGTACCTCCAGCTGGAGCAGCAGCGCCCCGGCGGCGGCGATCCGCGCCTCGTCGCCCTCCTCCAGGCCCGTCACGCGGGCGTTTGCGCCCGGGATGACGATGATGCTGTTGCCGCCCTCGTCGTCCACGGTGATGTGCGCGGTGCCGCTGGCGCCCTCCACGGTGCGCAGGCCCGACGTGTCGACTCCGGCCGTGGTGAGCGCGGAGCGCAGCCGTACGCCGAACTCGTCGGCGCCGACCGCGCCGATCATCACCACCTGCGCGCCCAGCCGGGCGGCGGCGACGGCCTGGTTGGCTCCCTTGCCGCCGGCGACGGTGCGGAACGCGCGGCCGGTGACGGTCTCCCCGAGGCGGGGGGCCTTGGGTACGTAGGCGACGAGGTCCATGTTCGTACTGCCGAGCACGGCGATGGCCGTCATGAGCGTGCTGCCTCCTGTGCGGTGAGCTGGGCGAGGGTGTCGAAGCCGATGCCGTCGAAGCCGGCGACGGTGGTGGCCAGGCGGTTCTTCAGGGGCGCGGCCCAGCGGTCCGGGACCCGGCCGGCCACCAGGGCGGCGATCGAGCCGGCGGTCGCCCCGTTGGAGTCGGTGTCCCAGCCGCCGGAGACGGCACGGCAGACCGAGCGGGTGAAGTCGCCGTCGGCATGCGTCAGGGCGGCGGCGACGAGGGCGGCGTTGGGGACGGAGTGGACCCAATGGTAGTGACCGTAGCGGGCGTGCAGCCGGTCCACGACGCGGTCGAAGTCCCGTTCCTCGCGCGCCGCCCGGATCCCGTGACGGACTGCGCCGGCGAGGCGCGCGCCCGGTGGTACGGCGGCCAGCCCGGCCCGCAGCGCGGTGTGGACGTCGGCCCGGCCGGAGGCCGCCTCCGCGATCGTCGCCGCGGCGAACAGGGCGGCGTAGAGACCGTTGCCGGTGTGGCTGAGCGCGGCGTCCCGGTAGGCCTGCTCGGCGGCGGCCCGCGGGTCGCCGGGGTTGGTCCAGCCGTGCACGTCGGCGCGGATGAGGGCGCCGATCCACTCCCGGAACGGGTTGTGGTGGGTGGCGGTCTCCGGGGGCTCCAGCCCGAGCAGCAGGTTCCGGTACGCGTTGCGCTCGGCGGTGAAGGTCCGGCCGGCGGGGAGCTCGTCGAGCCAGAGCCGGCCGACGTCGGCGGTGGTGAAACGGCGGCCGTGGCGGCGCAGGAGCAGCAGGTTCAGCAGCGGGTAGTCGAGGTCGTCGTCCTCGGGCGTGCCGTCGATGTTCTCGGCGAGGGAGGTGCCGGCGGAGCGGCGGTTCCACGGGTACGCGGCCAGCAGGGCGGGCGGCACGCCGCGGGCGGTGAACCAGTCGTCCAGCGGCCAGTTCCCGGCCGCCCGGGCCAGCGCCCGGATCCCCTCCAGCGGCAGCTTCTCCACCGGTTTGCCGAGTACGCACCCCACGGCCCGGCCCACCCACGCCGCCTCCAACCGCCCCTGCAGCCCTCCACCGGAGGCCGCGGTCGGCCCGGCCGCGGTGAGCGTGGGCCCGCAGTCGGGGGTGGGGGCGGGGGCGGCCGCGGTGCAGGCGGCGATGATGGCTGACCAGGCCGTCGGTTCGGCGGCAGCCGACGGGCGGGGGAGCGCGGCCAGTTCGGCCAGCAGGCGGGCGGCCAGCTCCCGGAGCCCCGGTGGAGCCGGTTCGGCGGAGGCGCCGGCCCGGGCGGGGGCCGGGCGGCCGCCCGCCGCCAGCCAGCGGCGCAGCAAAGGCCCCGCGTCCCGCCCGTCCTCGGCGGCCTGCCGCAGCTCGTGCCCGACGAGGTCCTCCGGCTGCACCCAGGTCAGCCGCAGCCCGCCCGGGGCGCCCGTCACCGGGCCGCGATCGTCGCGAAGGCCGCCTCGTGGGCGCGCCGGCGGGACCGGTCCAGGGCGAAGACCTCCCGGGCCACCTCGGCCAGCGCCGCCGCCGGCGCGTGCAGGTCCAGCCGGCTGGCCTCGGCGACCTGTTTGGCCCAGCCGGCCGGGACCGCGGCCCCGCCCGCCAGCGCCCCGGCGACGGCCCCCGCCATGGTGGCGATGGAGTCGCAGTCCCGGCCGTAGTTGACCGCTCCGAGCACGGCTTCCTCGTACGCGCCGTCCGCGACGACCAGCATGCCGAGGGCGACCGGCAGCTCCTCGATCGCGTGCAGCCGGGACGGTCGCCGGGCACCCAGCGACGGCGCGCGGTAGTCGGGGCCGACCGAGTCGTACGGGGCCACCGCCGCCCGCAGCGGCCCCAGCGCCGACTCGAAGTCCCGGTGGCGCCCGGCCACTTCGCAGACCGCCTCGATCGCGGCCCGCGTGCCGTCCTTGGCCAGGGCGAGCGCGGCGTCCACCACCGACGACACCGTCGCCCCCGGCACGCACGCCGCCGCCACCGCCGCCGCGAGGACACCCGCGGCCTCCCGCCCGTACGAGGACTGGTGGGCGGCGGAGACGTCCAGTGCCTCCGCGTACGCGCCCGCCGGATTGCCGGCGTTGACGATGCCGACCGGCGCCATGTACATCGCCGCACCGCAGTTGACGATGTTCCCGCTGCCCGCCTCGCGCGGGTCGACGTGCCCGTAGTGCAGGCGGGCCACGATCCACTTCTCGGCGAGGAAGATCCGCTGGAGGGGGAGGGCCTCGGCCTCCAGCTCGGGGATCCAGCGGGGGCGGGTCATCAGGTCGGGGACGAGGTGGTCGGCGACCGCGTACGCGTCCAGGTGGTCCCGAACGGCCTCGTAGACCCGGACCAGGGCGTGCGTCATGAGGGTGTCGTCGGTGACGCGGCCGTCGCCCTTGTGGTACGGGGCGATGGGCCGGGCGGTGCGCCAGTCCTCGTACCAGGGGCCGACGATGCCGTGGACGCGGCCGCCGTGGCGCTGCGCGATCAGGTCCGGGGACCAGCCCTCCACCGGTCCGCCGAGGGCGTCGCCGACGGCGGCCCCGACGAGGCAGCCGGCCGCCCGGTCTTCCAGAGTGAGCGTCATGTCCGAATCATCCCTTGGGTGAGGTGAGTTCCGTACGAGCGAGCAGCGCGGCGAGTTCGACGAGGTCCGTGCCGGCGAGGCGGGGCAGGGCGCAGCCGGACAGGACGCGGCAGGCCTCGCGCCAGGCGGCGGGGACCGAGTCGCCGCCGCCGAGGGCGCCGGTGAGCGCCCCGGCGAGGGCGGGGGCGGAGTCCGCGACCCGCGACAGGCAGGCCGCGGCCGGCACGGCGTCGACGGCTCGGCCGCGGGCGGCGGTGGCCAGGGCGAGGGCGACCGGGACGGTCTCGGCGGCGGCGATGCCGTAGCTGTAGACGTGGTCGACGATCTCGTGTTCGAGGGTCGGGACGATGGCGAAGGCGCCGCCGCCCTCCGTGTGGGTGCGGGCGAGCTTGACGGCGTGGCGGGCGTTGCGGCCGATCTCGGTGGCTCCGGGGAGCTGGGCGAGGGCGGCCTCGACGGCGGTGTCGGTGTCGGCGCCGGCCAACGCCTCGGCGAGGGCGGCGGCCATGGCGCGGGCGCCGTGGACGCCGTCGCCGTCCTGGGTGTAGCGGGCGTCGAACTCGGCGAGGTCGGCCGCGGCCTCCGGGTCGCCGGGATGGACGACGGCGAGGACGCAGGCGCGGACGCAGGCGGCGTCGTCGAAGTAGTGCGGGTTGTCGTGGCCGGTGGCGGGCGGACGCAGCCCGGCGGCGAGGTTGCCGAGGCCGGCCCGTACGGAGATCCGCGCGCGCAGCGGCAGTACGGCGGACTCCACCTCGGGGGCGCGTTCCGCGGCGGCGGCGATCTCGCTGGCCAGGGCGTTCCAGGCGAGGTCGATCGCGGCCCGCATCCGGCGGGACGGGCTGAGGTCGCTGAGCAGGCCCTCGCCGGCGGTGAGCACCGACTCGGCGGCGAAGGCGGCCCACTCGGCGTCGTCGGACGGGCCCAGCAGCAGCGGCTCCGGGGGCTGGTTCAGGGCGATGGGGACGGGGAGGGTGGTGGTGGCGTTCTGTTCGGCGAAGGTGTCCAGCTCACGGGTGAGGCGGCGGGTCCACTCGGGCATCCGGCTGGCCCGGTGCCGAGCGGCCGGCCACCCGGCGGCGTCCCCCACGGCCAGCCCGAGCAACAACCCTTCGATCCGCCGTCCCCCTCCGGGGCGCCCGCTGCCCACCCCGGCCCACCCGCCGATCACGCCCCCGGCCACGACCCCGAGTCCGCTGCTCACCAGGGCTCCGGGCGGCGCACCGGCCGCCACGACCCCGAGTCCGCCGGCCGCCACGACCGCGGGCCCGCTGCCCGGCACGGCCCCCGACCCGCTGCCCGGCACGGCTCCGCCCGGGTCGCCCGGCACGGCCGGCGCCGGCGGGCCGTCGGCTTCGGGATGGGCGGGCGGGGGCCATGCCGGGGGCGTTCCCGGTCGCTCGTCCGGTGCTGCCTGCGGGGCGCGGTCGCCGCCGGGGGCGGGGGCCCGGGTGGCCAGGGGGCGGTGTGCTGTCCCGGGCCGGTCCGGGGCGGGAGCGAGGGGCGCCGGGTCGGGGGGCTGGGGTGGGGTCATCGGGGGGTCTCGTATTCCGGGGTGAGGAGGTCGGCGACGTCCAGGACGTGGTAGCCGCGCATCGACGGCAGGCACCGGCCGCGGACCGGCCCGATCGCCGACGCCCACGCCCCGGGGATCGCGCCGACGCCGCGCAGCGCCCCGGCGAGGGCGCCCGCCACGGCCGCCGTGGTGTCCGCGTCGCGGCCCATGTTCACCGCGGTCAGGACCGAGTCGGCGAAGTCCCCGCGGCAGGCGGTGAACGCCCCGAAGGCCAGGCCGACGGCCTCCGGGGCCAGGTCCGTCCAGGGATAGCCGCCGATGACGACCGCCGAGCGGACCGCCCGTTCGCCGCGCGGGGCGGCGGTGACGGCCCGGCGCAGGGAGCGGGCGGTCCAGGAGTCCGAGGGGATGACCGAGAGGGCGGCGGAGACCACCGACGCGGGCCCGGCGCCGGCCATCGCCGCGGCGACGCCCGCCGCGACGGCCTGGCCGCCGTAGATGCCCTCCCCGTCGTGGCTGACGGTGCCGTCGATCGCGACGAGCCGGGCGGCCTCCGCCGGCCGGCCGGCCGCGAACACCCCGAACGGCGCCGCCCGCATCGCCAGGCCGTCCGACCAGGCGTGCCGGTGCTGGGCGGAGATCGGTGCCGCGAGGCCGCGCCGCAGGTTCTCCAGGGTGCCCCGCTCGGAGAACCCTGCCCCGCGGAACGGCCCCTCGTCCAGGTCGGCGATCCAGTGGTGCCAGGCCCGTTCCACGTGTGCGACGGTGAGCGCCGACCCGTGGCGGGCCAGCAGCAGCGCCGAGAAGATCGCGTACTCCGTGTCGTCCGTGCCCGTCGGGTCCTCGGTGACGAAGCCCTCGATCCGGCCCCATCTCGCGCGGATCTCCGACGGTTTCATGTTCTCGGCGGGGGCGCCCAGCGCATCGCCCACCGCGAGGCCCAGGAGGGCGCCCCGGGACCGTGCGAGGAGGACCTGCGGGGGGCAGGGACTGCCCGGAGTGCGTGCAGCGGTCAGCTCCATGGGCGCGCCTCTCCATCCGAGGGGGCTGGACGGGGCCCTCGTGACCCCTAGGGGGATTTGTGTCATGACATACGGTTTGCCGGTCGTCGCGAAACACCCCGCCCGCGCCGCCGTCACCCGGTCGCCGACCCGCAAATGCCCAGGTAAGTACGGCCTTCCTTGCTGGCGGGCAACAGAAATCGTGCGTAGTTTCGAGGTGTTGGGGGGAGCGGAGCATTTCAGGGCTCCCGTGCGCCCTCGTAGGCGACAAAAGGGGAGATATACCGCATGTCCATCATCGACATCGAAGCGCCGCTGCACACGGCCCACCGGGACAACCACACCCACCGGGACGTCAACGGCGGCTGGCTGCGGCCGGCCGTGTTCGGTGCCATGGACGGGCTCGTCTCCAACCTCGCCCTGATGACCGGTGTGGCCGGCGGCGCCGTCGCCCCGCACACCGTCGTCATCACCGGGCTGGCCGGGCTCGCGGCCGGCGCCTTCTCGATGGCCGCGGGCGAGTACACCTCCGTCGCCTCGCAGCGCGAGCTGGTCCTCGCCGAACTCGACGTCGAGCGGCAGCAACTGCGCAAGCACCCCGTCGACGAGATGGAGGAGCTGGCCGAGCTGTACGTCTCCCGCGGCGTCACCCCGGCCCTCGCCCGCGAGGTCGCCATGCAGCTGTCCCGCGACCCCGACCGGGCGCTGGAGATCCACGCCCGCGAGGAGCTCGGGATCGACCCCGACGACCTGCCGTCGCCCCTGGTCGCCGCGGTGTCCTCGTTCGGCTCCTTCGCGCTGGGCGCGCTGCTGCCCGTACTGCCCTACCTGCTCGGCGCCACCGCCCTGTGGCCCGCGGTGCTGCTCGCCCTGGTCGGGCTCTTCGCCTGCGGGGCCGTCGTCTCCAAGGTCACCGCCCGGTCCTGGTGGTACAGCGGCCTGCGGCAGCTGCTCCTGGGTGGCGCGGCCGCCGGTGTGACGTACATCCTGGGAACCTGGATCGGCACAGCCATAGGCTGACCGCACATCGAATGAGACACTATGCAGAGTCCTACATAAGTAGTCCGTTACTCGGCGGTTTCGATGCCATGTCCGCCGGGCATCACAGCAGGGCGCCCCGGGCAACGATGCCCACGTTCGTGCGCCAAGGCTCCCCGCCCAGCGCCGTGCCACCGCACGCGCCGCGACCATCCTGACCTGCTACGCCACACCCCCGAAGCACCCTTCTCTGCCCCGTGCGTGTCCGCATGGTGAAACGCCGATATCCGGTTCCCGGGATAGCGGCCATCATGTAACCTGCACGAAATTTCGCAGAGGGCCAACGTCGTCCCTCGGCTATGCACCAATGCCACGACGACGACGGGAGAGCCGATGCGTTCCGCATCCACGCACTCCGCGACCGGCCCCAGCAGCACCGCCTGGTCGCCCATGGACGGTCGCCCCGCCCGACAGGGCATGTACGACCCGCGCAACGAGCACGACGCCTGCGGCGTCGGTTTCGTGGCCAACCTCAGCGGCGAGGCCGGCCACACGCTGGTCGAACAAGCGCTGACCGTACTGCGGAACCTCGAGCACCGCGGCGCCACCGGCTCCGAGCCGGACTCGGGCGACGGAGCCGGCATCCTCTGCCAGGTCCCGGACGCCTTCCTCCGCGAGGTCACCGGATTCGAGCTCCCCGAAGCCGGCGCGTACGCCGTCGGCATCGCCTTCCTCCCCGCCGACGGCACCGCACAGGCCGTCGCCGTGGAGCAGATCGAGGCCATCGCCGCCGAGGAGGACCTCACCGTCCTCGGCTGGCGCGAGGTCCCCGTCACCCCCGACCTGCTCGGCAACGGCGCCCGCGCCACCATGCCGGCCTTCTCGCAGCTGTTCGTCACCGACGGCGAGAACACCGGGATCGCCCTCGACCGCAAGGCCTTCGTGCTGCGCAAGCGCGCCGAACGCGAGGCCGGGGTCTACTTCCCCTCGCTGTCCGCGCGCACCATCGTCTACAAGGGCATGCTGACCACCGGCCAGCTGGAGCCCTTCTTCCCGGACCTCTCCGACCGCCGTTTCGCCTCGGCGCTCGCCCTGGTCCACTCCCGCTTCTCCACCAACACCTTCCCGTCCTGGCCGCTGGCCCACCCGTACCGGTTCGTCGCCCACAACGGCGAGATCAACACGGTCAAGGGCAACCGGAACTGGATGCGGGCCCGCGAGTCCCAGCTCGCCACCGACACCTTCGGCCAGGGCGCCCTCGACCGGATCTTCCCGATCTGCACCCCGGACGCCTCCGACTCCGCCTCCTTCGACGAGGTCCTGGAGCTCCTGCACCTCGGCGGCCGCTCGCTGCCCCACGCCGTGCTGATGATGATCCCGGAGGCCTGGGAGAACCACACCTCCATGGACCCGGCCCGCCGCGCGTTCTACCAGTACCACTCCACGATGATGGAGCCCTGGGACGGCCCGGCCTGCGTCACCTTCACCGACGGCACCCAGGTCGGCGCGGTCCTCGACCGCAACGGCCTGCGCCCCGGCCGCTACTGGGTCACCGACGACGGCCTCGTCGTGCTCTCCTCCGAGGTCGGTGTCCTCGACATCGACCCCGCCAGGGTCGTCCGCAAGGGCCGCCTCCAGCCCGGCAGGATGTTCCTCGTCGACACCGCCCAGAACCGGATCATCGAGGACGACGAGATCAAGGCCGAGCTGGCCGCCGCCGCCCCGTACGCCGAATGGCTGGAGTCCGGCGAGATCGAGCTGACGGACCTGCCCGAGCGCGAGCACGTCGTGCACACCCACGCCTCGGTCACCCGCCGCCAGCAGACCTTCGGCTACACCGAGGAAGAGCTGCGCGTCGTCCTCGCACCGATGGCCCGCACCGGAGCCGAGCCGATCGGCTCCATGGGCACCGACTCCCCCATCGCAGCCCTCTCCGAGCGCCCCCGGCTGCTCTTCGACTACTTCACCCAGCTCTTCGCGCAGGTCACCAACCCGCCGCTGGACGCCATCCGCGAGGAGCTCGTCACCTCGCTCCTGTCCTCCCTCGGACCGCAGGGCAACCTGCTGGAGCCCACCGCCGCGTCCTGCCGCAGCGTCACCCTCCCCTTCCCGGTGATCGACAACGACGAGCTGGCCAAGCTCATCCACATCAACGCCGACGGCGACATGCCGGGCATGAAGGCCGCCACCCTCTCGGGCCTCTACCGGGTCTCCGGCGGCGCCGACGCCCTCGCCGCCCGGATCGCCGAGATCCGCGCCGAGGCCGACGCCGCCATCGCGGGCGGCGCCCGCCTCATCGTCCTCTCGGACCGGCACTCCGACGCCGAGCACGCGCCGATCCCGTCGCTGCTGCTCACCGCCGCCGTGCACCACCACCTCATCGCCACCAAGCAGCGCACCCAGGTCGGCCTGCTCGTCGAGGCCGGCGACGTCCGCGAGGTCCACCACGTCGCGCTGCTCATCGGCTACGGCGCCGCCGCCGTCAACCCGTACCTCGCCATGGAGTCCGTCGAGGACCTGCTGCGCGCCGGCACGTTCATCGACGGCATCGAGCCCGAGAAGGCCATCCGGAACCTGATCTACGCTCTCGGCAAGGGCGTCCTGAAGGTCATGTCCAAGATGGGCATCTCCACCGTCGCCTCCTACCGCGGCGCCCAGGTCTTCGAGGCCGTCGGCCTCGACGAGGCGTTCGTCGAGACGTACTTCCAGGGCACCGCCAGCAAGATCGGCGGCGCCGGCCTCGACGTCATCGCCAAGGAGGTCGCCGCCCGCCACGCCAAGGCCTACCCCGCCTCCGGGATCGCCCCCGCGCACCGCGCGCTGGAGATCGGCGGCGAGTACCAGTGGCGCCGCGAGGGCGAGCCGCACCTGTTCGACCCGGAGACGGTCTTCCGCCTCCAGCACGCCACCCGCAACCGCCGGTACGACATCTTCAAGAAGTACACGGACCGGGTGAACGAACAGTCCGAGCGCCTCATGACGCTCCGCGGCCTCTTCGGCTTCAAGAGCGACCGCCCGTCCGTCCCCGTGGACGAGGTCGAGCCCGTCTCCGAGATCGTCAAGCGGTTCTCCACCGGCGCCATGTCGTACGGCTCCATCTCCCGCGAGGCGCACGAGACCCTCGCCATCGCCATGAACCAGCTGGGCGGCAAGTCCAACACCGGCGAAGGCGGCGAGGACCCGGACCGCCTGTACGACCCGGCGCGCCGCTCCTCGATCAAGCAGGTCGCCTCCGGCCGCTTCGGCGTCACCTCCGAGTACCTCGTCAACGCGGACGACATCCAGATCAAGATGGCCCAGGGCGCCAAGCCCGGTGAGGGCGGTCAGCTGCCCGGCCACAAGGTCTACCCGTGGGTCGCCAAGACCCGCCACTCCACCCCGGGCGTCGGCCTCATCTCCCCGCCGCCGCACCACGACATCTACTCCATCGAGGACCTCGCCCAGCTCATCCACGACCTCAAGAACGCCAACCCGGCCGCCCGCATCCACGTGAAGCTGGTGTCCGAAGTCGGCGTCGGAACGGTCGCGGCGGGCGTCTCCAAGGCCCACGCCGACGTCGTCCTCATCTCCGGCCACGACGGCGGCACCGGCGCCTCCCCGCTCACCTCGCTCAAGCACGCGGGCGGCCCCTGGGAGCTCGGCCTCGCCGAAACCCAGCAGACCCTGCTGCTCAACGGGCTGCGCGACCGGATCGTCGTCCAGACCGACGGCCAGCTCAAGACCGGTCGCGACGTGGTCATCGCCGCGCTGCTCGGCGCCGAGGAGTTCGGTTTCGCCACCGCCCCGCTCGTCGTCTCCGGCTGCATCATGATGCGCGTCTGCCACCTCGACACCTGCCCCGTCGGCATCGCCACCCAGAACCCGGTCCTGCGCGACCGCTTCTCCGGCAAGCCCGAATTCGTCGTCAACTTCTTCGAGTTCATCGCCGAGGAGGTCCGCGAACTCCTCGCCGAGCTGGGCTTCCGCACCCTGGAAGAGGCCGTCGGCCACGCCGAACTGCTCGACACCACCGAGGCCGTCACCCACTGGAAGGCGCAGGGCCTCGACCTGGAGCCGCTCTTCCACGTGCCGGCCCTGCCCGACGGCGCCGTCCGCCACGCCCTGGTCCCGCAGGACCACGGCCTGGAGAAGGCCCTCGACAACGAGCTGATCGAGCTCGCCGCCGACGCCCTGGGCGCGGCCACCGCCGAGGCGGCCCAGCCCGTCCGCGCCCAGGTCGCCATCCGCAACATCAACCGGACCGTCGGCACCATGCTCGGCCACGAGGTCACCAAGAAGTTCGGCGGCGCGGGCCTGCCCGCCGACACCATCGACCTCACCTTCACCGGCTCCGCCGGCCAGTCCTTCGGAGCCTTCCTGCCGAGCGGCGTCACCCTCCGCCTGGAGGGCCACGCCAACGACTACGTCGGCAAGGGCCTCACCCGCCGACGCATCGTCGTCCGCCCGGACCGCGCCGCCGACCACCTCGCCGAATACAGCACCATCGCCGGCAACACCATCGGCTACGGCGCCACCGGCGGCGAGATGTTCCTGCGCGGCCGCACCGGCGAACGGTTCTGCGTCCGCAACTCCGGCGCCCTGGTCGTCTCGGAAGGCGTGGGCGACCACGGCTGCGAGTACATGACCGGCGGCACCGCCGTCGTCCTCGGCGAAACCGGCCGCAACTTCGCGGCCGGCATGTCCGGCGGCGTCGCCTACGTCATCGACCTCGACCCCCGACAGGTCAACGCCGGCAACGCGAACGCCGTCGAGGCCCTGTCCGACGAGGACGAGCAGTGGCTGCACGATGTGGTGCGCCGCCACGAGGAGGAGACCGGCTCGACCGTGGCCGCGAAGCTCCTCGCTGACTGGCCCGCCTCGGCGGCCCGCTTCAGCAAGATCATCCCGACCACGTACAAGGCAGTGCTCGCCGCCAAGGACGCCGCTGAGCGGGCCGGACTCTCCGAGTCCGAGACCACCGAGAAGATGATGGAGGCGGCGACCCATGGCTGACCCGAAGGGCTTCCTCACCACCACCCGCCAGACCGCCTGCTCCCGCCCCGTCGCGGAGCGGCTGGGCGACTGGAACGAGGTCTACGTCCGCGGCTCCCTGCTCCCCATCATCAGCCAGCAGGCCGGCCGCTGCATGGACTGCGGCATCCCGTTCTGCCACAACGGCTGCCCGCTGGGGAACCTCATCCCCGAGTGGAACGACTACGCCTACCGCGAGGACTGGGCGGCCGCGTCGGAGCGCCTGCACGCCACGAACAACTTCCCCGAGTTCACCGGCCGCCTGTGCCCCGCCCCGTGCGAGTCGGCGTGCGTGCTCGGCATCAACCAGCCGGCCGTCACCATCAAGAACGTCGAGGTCTCCATCATCGACAAGGCGTGGGACCACGGCGGCGTCGCCCCGCAGGCCCCCGAACGCCTCTCCGGCAAGACGGCCGCCGTCATCGGCTCCGGCCCGGCGGGCCTCGCCGCCGCCCAGCAGCTCACCCGCGCCGGCCACACCGTCGTCGTGTACGAGCGCGCCGACCGCATCGGCGGCCTGCTGCGCTACGGCATCCCCGAGTTCAAGATGGAGAAGGTGCACATCAACCGCCGCATCGAGCAGATGCGCGCGGAGGGCACCAAGTTCCGCACCGGCATCGAGGTCGGCCGCGACATCACCGCCACCGACCTGCGCAAGCGGTTCGACGCCGTCGTCATTGCGGCCGGCGCCACCGTCTCCCGCGACCTGCCGGTCCCCGGCCGCGACCTGAACGGCATCCACTTCGCCATGGAGTACCTGCCGCTCGCCAACAAGGTCCAGGAGGGCGACTTCGTCGCCCCGCCCATCACCGCCGAGGGCAAGCACGTCGTCGTCATCGGCGGCGGTGACACCGGCGCGGACTGCGTGGGCACCGCCCACCGCCAGGGGGCCCTCTCGGTCACCCAGCTGGAGATCATGCCCCGCCCCAACGAGGAGCGGAACCCGGTCGCCCAGCCGTGGCCGACCTTTCCCATGCTCTACAAGGTCACCTCGGCCCACGAGGAGGGCGGCGAGCGGATCTACTCCGTCTCCACCACCCACTTCGAGGGCGACGAGGACGGCAACGTCCAGGCACTGCACCTGGTCGAGGTCGACTTCGTCGACGGCAAGCTCGTCCAGCGCGAGGGCACCGAGCGCCGCATCCCGGCCCAGCTGGTCACCCTGGCGATGGGCTTCACCGGCACCGACCGGTCCAACGGCCTGGTCGAGCAGTTCGGCCTGGAGCTGGACGAGCGGGGCAACGTCGCCCGCGACACCGCCTACGCCACCAACGTCGACGGCGTCTTCGTCGCCGGCGACGCCGGCCGCGGCCAGTCCCTCATCGTGTGGGCCATCGCCGAGGGGCCCGGCCCCGCCCCCCGCCGGACACCCAAACAAAAAGGGAACCACACCAAGAGAATTATAAAC
>NZ_JBHXTC010000070.1:13528-36479 GCF_042677605.1 Streptomyces sp. NPDC127106
CGCCCCCCGCCCCCCCCCCCCCGCGGGCGCGGGCGGCGGCGGGGGGGGGGGGCGCGCGCGGGGCCCCGCCCCCCCCCCCCCCCCCCCTCGACCGCTACCTGACGGGCAGCAGCACCCTCCCGTACCCGGTGAAGCCGACGGACCGGGCCCTGGCGGTCTGACGGGAGACTTGCGGTACCTGCGGATCCTGTAGTGCCCCTCCCGCTGACGTGGGAGGACCCCTCATACGGTCCGTACAACGGCGTACGGAACTCGACACGGCGCCCGCCACCTCCCCGACCAGGGATGGCGGGCGCCGTGTCGCGTGGGTGTCAGGCCCCGGGCGCGAGCTCGTACTGCAAAACGGCGCAGAACTGCCAGGCGGGGGCGGGGATCCCGTTCGTCGTGGCCTCCGCCCTGCCCCTTCCCCCGTTACTCCGGCTGGACGACCGTGGCCGCCCAGCGTATGGACGGGGTCGACGCCGTGACGGTGGCGCCGAAGCCGCCGTGGAGGCCCGTGCCCAGGGGGATCGTGATCCGGGCCGGGCTGCCGGCCGGGCAGTCCAGGGTGAAGGGGGCCGGGTTGCGGTCCGGGTGCTCGTCGAGGCGGAAGGCCACCTCGATGCGGCCGCCTCCTTCGCAGGCGAACGTGGTGTACGTGTCCAGCCCGGCGTAGAGGCCGCCGGATACGAAGCCGCCCGAACCGGTCTGCTCGGGTACCCAGATCAGCCCGTCGGGCCCCGGGTGGCCGAGCAGTTCGTCCGCCGCCGCGGCCTAGCCCGCCCCCGCGGTCAGTCCCAGTGCCAGCGTCAGCGCCGATGCCGTCGCCACCGCGGAGGCCGCCCTGCGCATGCCGAGTGCGTGTTTCATCCTCGTCCCCCCGAATTCCGTTGCTGTGGTCGGAGTTCGACCACACACCACGCTAGACGCTGCCACTGACAACGCCGGTTCGGGACGCCGAGCGGGCCGTCAGCGCGGCGAGGGCCGAGCGGCTCGTGACGCCCGTCTTGCGGAAGATGTGGGAGAGGTGGGTGTCCACCGTGCGCGGGCTGAGGTACAGGCGCGCCGCGATCGCCGGGGTGGTGAGGCCCTCCGCGACCAGGGTCGCGATCTCCTGTTCGCGTCGGGTCAGGCCCGGCAATCGGGGCGCATCCGCCGGGGCCTCCGCCGGGGCCTCCGCCGGGGCCGGGGCCGGTGTCGTCGTCACGCGGGTCGGGCGCAGCAGGTCCGCCAGGCCCGTCAGGAGGTGGGCGCCGCCCGTCTCGGCGAGGCCGCGGCCGCGCCGCCACATCCGTTCCGCCGCGTCGGCGTCGCCCGACTCCGCCGTCAGGGACGAGGAGAGGAGCAGGGCTTGGGCCTCCCACAGGGTCGCGCCGGAGCGGGCGGCCTCCTCCGCGGCCAGTGCGTACCGTTGGGCCGCCGCTCCGGGGGAGCCCCGCCCGGCCAGGACCTGGCCTTCGCTCCGCAGGGCGGACGCCCGCTGGACGGGCAGGTCCAGGTGCTCCGCCTCGCGGCGGGCCCGCTGCGCCCATGCCTCGGCGGCGGCCAGATCTCCGTCGTACACGGCCGCGGTGACCAGGACCTCCAGGAACAGCGGCCGCATCGACGGCTGCAGGCCCGCCAGGTCGGGCCCGCCCGCCCGGAGCACCGCCGACCGGGCCCGTCGTGCGTCTCCGGCGTGCAGGGCGGCGTAGCTCATCACGCACCAGGCCAGGGACGCCCACCAGCTGGTCCGCGGTCCGACCGCGGCGACCGCCTCCTCGGCGACGGCCAGCGCGAGGCCGTCGCCGGGCGGCTGGGCGGCGATCAGCACCTGGGCCTTGTTCGCCAGGACCAGCGCCAGCAGTTCGTCGCTGCCGATGCCGCGGGCGATGCTCTCGGCCTCGTCCACCAGGTCCAGGGCCGAGCCGAGCCGGCAGGAGTGCATGTGGACGATCGCCTTGCACAGCAGCAGGTGCGGCAGCAGGTGCAGCGGCCCGCCCCGCCGGGCGATGGCCACCCCACGGTCGGCGTGCCGCTCCGCGTCCTCGTACCGCTCCAGGTAGAACTCGGCCCAGCCGAGCCGGGCCAGCGGTTCGCACAGGTCCGCGAGGTCGCGGTCGGTGAGGGCGTCCACGCAGGCTCCGGCGCGGTCGGTGTACTCCCGTGCGGCGGGCAGGTTCCCGTCGTACGCCTCGCCGAGCGCCGAGATCGCCAGGGCGCCCGCCGCAGCCGGCTCGTCGCCGAGGGAGCGGGCCAGCTCGTACGTACGCAGCACCTCCGGGCGGACGTCCCGGTACGCCGAGGAATGCGGCGCCGAGGAGCCCAGTTCCAGGCCGAGGGCCACGGCCTCGGCGGGCCCGGGGGCGGGGCGCCGCCGCAGCTCCCGGCGCAGGAGTGCGACCGAGGCCCGGTACTGGCCGAGGTGGCGTTCCATCGAGGCGCACAGGGTGACCGCGGCCGCCCGCACCCCGCCGGCTTCCCCCGTCCCGTCCTCGCCGCCGCCGTGGCCGCCGTCGCCGCCGTCGCCGCCGTCGCCGTCGCCGCCGTCGCCGTCGCCCGCCGCGGGCATCGCGGCGATCACCTCGTGGAGCAGGTCCCGGCTCTCGCGCAGGTTCCCGCAGACGCTGAGCGCCCGCGCCCTCTTCAGCATCAGCTCCCGCCGGCGCGCGGTGTACCGGGGCGTGTCCGGCAGCACCCGCAGCACCACCCCCAGCCAGTGCGCACTGCTCGCCGGGGCCGTTGTCTCGGACTGCCCGGCCGCCTCCAGCAGGACGTCGGCCAGGTCCGGGTCCCAGCCGGTCAGCGCCCGCTCCACGTGGTGGGCCCGTACGGACGCGGCCGCGCCGGCGCCGGCCAGCGCGGCGGCGGCCCGCCGGTGCATCCCGGCGCGCCGCCGGTGCTCGGTGTTCTCGTGGACCACGGCCCGCAGCACCGGATGGCGCAGCGACCAGCCCCCGCCCGGGCCCGGCCGCAGCAGGTCGCGGCGGGCCAGCGCGCTCAGGTCCGCGTGGAGCCCGGCCAGGTCGGGGGCCGCCACGGTCAGGGCCAGCAGCGACGGCGTGCTGTGGTCGCCGAGCACGGCGGCCGCCTCGGCGGTGCGGCGCTGCGCCACGGTCAGCGGGGTCAGCTCGTCGAGCAGCAGCGTGGCGAGTCCGCCGGCCGGGACCGCGCTGCCGGACTGCCCCTGGAGCAGGGTCAGGAAGTACAGCGGGTTGCCCTCGCTGGCCGCGTACAGCCGGGCGGCCCGGTCGGGCGGCAGCCCGGCGGCGAGGTGGTCCACGCAGGCGTCCTCGGCGAGCGGCCCGAGGTCCAGGCGCAGCACGGCCCCGGCGTCGATGCCCCGGGTGAGCGCGGCCGTGAGGGACGGCGAGGTCTGCCGGTCCCGCCGGGCCACGGCGATCACGACGGGCGCGCGCAGGGGATGCCGTACGAGGTGGTCGAGGAGCTCCAGCGAGGCCGGGTCGGCCCAGTGCAGGTCGTCGAGGGCGATGAGCAGGCCGGTCCCGCCGCGCGCGGCCAGCTCGGTGAGCAGCCCGGCGGTGGCGCGGTGCGCGGCGAAACGGTCCGCGGGACCGGCCCCGTCGGCCCCGGGCCCCGAGCGGTCGGCCCCGCCCCCCGACCGGTCGGCCCCGGGACCGGATCCGGCAGCCCCGCCCCCCGACCCGCTGCCCCGGGCTCCGTCCCCCGGCTCCGCCTCCCCGGCCGGTGCCCCGACCCCGTACAGGACCGGGGCCGCCGGAGACCGCGGGTCCAGCCCGTGCAGCAGGTTCGGGTCCAGGTCCGCGAAGGCGTCGGTGAACAGCCTGAACGGAATGTGCCGTTCGTACTCGGTGGCCCGGCCGCGCAGCACCGTCATCCCGCGGTCCGCGGCCCGTTCGCACAACTCGGTCAGCAGGCGGCTCTTGCCGATCCCCGCCGCACCCGTCAGGTCGACGACGCCCGGCCGGCCTCCCCTCCCGTCGAGCACCGCCTCCAGTCGGTCCAGTTCGGCCCCCCGGCCAACCAGTGGAACCCTGTCCGTCATGGTGACCCTCCCCCCAGGAACTCCGCTACCCGCAATGGACGGCGGGGATACGTAGGCGGTTCTACGGATGCCGCTGCGGAGACCGGGCTGCCAGCATCGGAAGGGATACCGGCTGCGCCTGACGAGGAGGCCGCATGCGCCGAATCCGTGTGCCCGTCGTTCCCTTCCTGGCCGTCTCTGCGCTCGCGCTCGCGGGGTGCGCGGGCTCGGGGAGTTCCAGGACGTCCCTGTCCGATCCGTTCGCTCCCAAGCCCGCGTCGTCGCCGCCGGCCAGTGCCCCGGCCGTTCAGCCCGCGCCCACGTCGACACCCACACCCGCGCCTGCGCCCGTGTCCCCGGCGACGCCCGTCCCGTCGTGCGTGCCCACCGCGAACATGGGCGAGACGGAGCGGCGCGACTACCTCAAGCACCTGAAGAACAGCGAACCCCGGCTCCCCATGGCCCTGTTCGCCACCGACAGCGGGGTACACGTCTTCCCGGAGGAGGCGAGGCGGCCCTGCTCGGCGGTCCCGGTGCGGCTGGGCCACTTCCGGGTCGACATGAAACGCGCCACCTCGGGCTCGGCCCAGTACTCGTTCACGTACGCGCCGATCAACACCATCACCGTGAACGTGGGCCCGCAGGACGGCACGGCCCCCGGCAGCCGGCCGCCCGCCGCGCAGAACTGCTCCGGCACGCTGTCCGTCGTGTACATCGGCAAGGACATCACCGCCGACGAGCTGCCGGACGAGCTCAGCTTCCGGAACGGCGCGACCTCGCTGAAGTGGACCTCGGTCGACTTCGCCGACGAGCGCGTCCTGGACACCGTGTTCGTCCCGCCGCCGGACGCCAAGTCCTGCTGACCGGTCCCGGCCGGGGCAGGGGCACGGGCACGGGCACGGGCAGGGGCACGGGGCGGGGGCACGGGCGGGTGGTGCGCCGTGGGGGAGCGCACCACCCGTCCTGTGCGTTCACTGCGCCGGGTCCTCGCGCGGCGGTTCGTCGTCATTGCCGCGGCGGAGGGTGTGGAGCCCGCGCTGCGGGGTCCAGGTGCGGATCACCAGCTCGTCGCCGTCGACGCTGATGTGGACGACCTCCGTCAGGTCGGTGTGGAACAGGTGGAACGGGTGCGGGGTCTGCGTCTCCTCCGCGTACCGGTGCAGCTCGGGCGGGTCCACCTGTTCGATCGCCCGCCCGGAGATCCGTACGTCCCCGTCGGGCATGGTCTCGCCCGCGCCCGGGTTGCTGTGCAGGGAGAAGCGCGGGTCGCGCTGGAGGTCGCGGGCCTTCATGGAGCCCTGCATCATGCCGAGCCACAGTTCCCCGCCGCGGATGTCGACGTTCAGGCCGGTCAGCCGCGGGGAGCCGTCCTTGCGGAGGGTGCCGAGGACGTGGTGGGGGTACTGCGCGAAGCGGGCCCGGACGGTGGCCGCGAATTCCGGTTCCTGCTTTTCGAACGCTGCCCAGTTGTTCGTCGTCATGGGTCCATGAAAGCGCGCGGCGCCGACGGCCGTCGGTCAGGCGCGCACGATGCCCGCCGCCCGGGCCGCCGCCAGCCAGCCGGGGAACTCCCCGACCAGCCGGTCGTACAGCTCCCGGTCTGGCATCGCGCGGGGGTCGGGGCCCGCGTGGAAGTAGCCCGCGTTGTCGACCACCCGCCGGGACGGTACGGGCAGTTCGTCGAGGCGGCGCAGGAAGTCGAACTGCTTGCTGTGGGTGTCGCCGAATCCGACGAACTGCCAGAAGAGGGGCATCCTGGCCGCCTTGCAGAGGTACTTCTCGGCGGCGAGCCGGCTGACCGGGCCGCCGTCGGTCTGGAAGACGACCAGGGCGGGATGCGCCGATCCCGAGTCCAGGTAGTGGTCGATGACCGCGTCCATCGCCGCGTGGTACGAGGTCTTGCCCATGTGGCCGAGACGGGAGGCGATCTCGGCGACGCGCCCGGCGTGCCCTGCGAGCGGTATCTCCTCGACCGCGTCGACGTCGGTGGAGAAGAACACCACCGGGACGCGGCCGTCGTCGTCCAGGTGCGCCGACAGGCCGAGCACCCGGTCCGCGAGCGCCTGCACGGTGCCGTCCCGGTAGTACGGGCGCATCGATCCCGAGTAGTCCAGGACCAGGTAGACCGAGGCGCGACCACCCTCCAGCCCGTGCTCGCGCAGTGCGGTCCCGGCGCTCTTGTAGAGGCTGACCAGGGCCGGAGCGGTCTGTTCGATCTTGCGGAGGTCGATCGCGCTGGCCGTCATGGGCCGAGGGTACGGCAGGGCGCGGCGCCACGGTGACGGTGAGGGTGAGGGTGAGGGTGGGGGATACCGGTATCGACGCCCTTGCCCTTGGCCCCGCCCTCGACGGTGGCCCGTGGCCCGTGGCCCCGCGGGCATGATGTGTGCATGTCGATACGGTCGGTGCTGTTGCGCACCCTGATCCTCCTGGCGGTGGAGTCCGGCGCCGTGCTGCTGCTCCTGCGCGGGCCGGTGCCGTGGATTCCGGTCCTGCTGGCCGTCTTCGTCGTCGGCTCGGGCGTACTGCACGGCACCGATGCCGAGTTCACCTCGCGCTTCGCGGTCGCGCTCGCCGCCGTCGGCGTCGCCGAGCTCACCGTCCGGGCCTGGGGGCCGGTCCCGGACCCGCGGGCGACGGCGGCAGGGCTGGGGGCCGCGGTGCTGCTCGTCGTCCAGACGGCCGCCGTGGCCCGGTACGCGCGGCGGCCGCGCCCGCGGCGGCGGCGCGCCTGAGGTCGCCCCGGGCCGGCGGACGCCCCGGCCCGGTGGCTGCTGGCAGTGGGCCCGGGGATCGAAAAGAATGCCCGTATGACGCCCACACCCGCGCCCACACCCGCGCCCGGGTCCGCGCCCGAGCCCCGGCCTGCCGCCGGGCCCGCCCCGGAGCTGCGCCCCCGGGAGCGGGCCCGGTCCTTCGACCGCGCCGCCCCGCTGTACGCCGCGCACCGGCCCGGATACCCGGACGGGCTGTTCGATGCCGTCGAGGAACTCGCCGGGCGGCCGCTGCGCGGGGCCAGGGTGGCCGACATCGGCGCCGGGACCGGCATCTCCACCGCCCTGCTGCACGCCCGCGGAGCCCGCGTCCTCGCGGTCGAGCCGGGCGACGGCATGGCCGCCGAGTTCCGGCGGACCCACCCGCACATCCCGCTCGTACGCGGCGACGGCAACCGCCTGCCCCTCGCCGGCTCCGCGTTCGACCTGCTCACCTACGCCCAGGCCTGGCACTGGACCGACCCCGCCCGAGCGGTCCCCGAGGCCCGGCGCGTGCTCCGCCCCGGCGGCGCGCTCGCACTGTGGTGGAACGACCCGGACACCGCCGTCGACTGGATCGCCGAGCAGGGCGCCCGGATCCGCGCCTTCTTCCACGCCGACGTGACTCCGCCCCGGCTGCTGCCCGCCGAACTCGCGTTCACCACCCGCGCCGTGCGGTGGTCGCGCCGGATCCCCCTCGAAGCGCACCTCGCCAACCACGCCAGCCATTCCGCGTTCCTCGTCGTCGGCCCCGACCGCGCCCGGGAGTTCCTCGACGCCGAACGGGCCCTGCTGGGCCCGCTCTTCCCGGACGGTACGGTCGAGGAGTGCTACGTCACCACCCTCAGCCTGGCCCCCGTATGAGACGGATACCGCTGCCCGGGCGGACGCCCCTGCTCGCCCGCGCCGCGCAGGCCGCCGCCCTGCCGGTGCTGTGCTGCGCCGGTCTGGCCGCGTGCGTGCCGTTCGGCGGCTCCGCCGAGGCCGACGTCCGCTACGCCGAGGACTTCAACCGCCACGAACCGCTGCGGGTGGAGGGCTACCCGACCGACGGGTCGCTGCGCCTCGTCCAGCAGGTCGTCTGGCGGATCGCGGACGGCGCCCCGGACCGGCTGGAGGACCTCTCCAGCAGCGACGCCCCGCCGCAGGAGCGGGCGGACACGGCCCGGCGCTGGGTCGCCGAATTCCGCGAGGGAGCCGGGGGGAAGGCCACGGCGGTCTTCTGCGACCCGGGCGATGCCCGCCAGACGGTGGTGCTCCGCTTCCCCGGCACCGGCCAGACCAAGGTCCTCCACGTCCGGCTCGACGGCGCCGCCGGCGAGGACGGCTGGCGCGTACGGATGAACGAGCCCGCGGGCGCGCCGCCTGAGCCGCTGCCGCCCTGCGCCGCACTCTGACCCGGAGGGCGGACGGGGCGTCCGTGAGCCGCCGGGCCGGTGTCACCGGCGTGCCCTAACCTCGGCCCGGAAGGCTCCCACCCCGTCCGGGAAGGCAGGCGCGACGATGGCCTCGACACCCCAGAAGATCACCACGTTCCTGATGTTCGAGGGCAGGGCGGAGGAGGCGATGGCCTTCTACACCTCGCTGTTCGACGACGCCGAGGTCATCGACATCACCCGCTACGGCGCCGGGGGCCCCGGCCCGGAGGGCAGCGTGCAGCACGCCACGTTCTCGCTCGCCGGGCAGCAGCTCATGTGCATCGACAGCTACGTCGAGCACGACTTCGGCTTCACCCCGGCGGTCTCCCTCTTCGTCCGCTGCGACTCCGAGGCCGAGCTCGACCGCCTCTACGCCGCCCTCGCCGAGCAGGGCACCGAGCTGATGCCCGTCGGCGACTACGGCTTCAGCGCCCGTTTCGGCTGGGTCAACGACCGCTTCGGCGTCTCCTGGCAGCTGAACCTGCCCGCCTGACCGAGTGCCTCCGCCGCGACCGCCGCCCGGCAGTCCTGCGGGGTGCCCCAGGCGTCCCGCAGGGGGCGGGCCTTGCGCAGCCACAGGGACAGGTCCAGTTCCTCGGTGTAGCCGACGGCGCCGTGCAGCTGGAGCGCGGCCCGGGCCGCGGCGTACGCCGCCTCCCCGGCCATGAGCTTCGCCGCGGCCACGTCATCGACCGCCGTCCGGCCGACCCCGCGCCCGGGCCCGCGGCCGACCCCGGGCCCGGCCCCGGCCCCGGCCCCGGCCCCGCGGTCGTCGGCCCCCGTGCCGGCCGCGACGCCGCCCACGGCCTGTGCGTCGTCCGTCAGGGCCAGGGCGCCCGCCCAGAGCACCGGCTTGGCGAACTCCAGGCGGAGCAGGACGTCCGCCAGGCGGTGCTTCACCGCCTGGAAGCTGCCGATGGGGGTGCCGAACTGGGTGCGCTGCTTCGCGTACTCCACTGTCCGGGCCAGCAGCGCCTCGCCCAGCCCCACGCACTGCGCGGCCGTCAGCAGCCGCGCCCAGCGCAGCGCGGTGGCCGCCGCCGCGAGCACCGCCGGCCCGGAGGCCAGCAGTTCGCCGCCCGCCGGCAGCGCGGCCAGCCGTCGCGCCGGGTCCGTGGAGACCCGCACCGCCCGGGCGTCCGGCGCCGCGGCGAGCCGGAGCTCCCCGTCGGCCGACACGATGAAGCGGTGGTCCGCGGTGTCCGCGTCCAGGGCGTACGGTCCGCCGCCCGGCAGCACGACCGTGGCCCGGGCCTCGCCCGCGGCCAGGGCCGGGAGGAAGCGTTTCGCCACCTCGGCCGCCTCGGCCGTCCCCCCGCTGCTCACTGCCGCGAGCAGCACCGACGCCGTCGCCGTCTCCACCACCGGCCCCGGCATGCCGGCCCGGCCCAGTTCCACGCATCCCATGGCCAGTTCCACCGGCAGCGGCCCCAGACCGCCGTGCGCCTCGGGCACGGGCAGCGCGAACAGCCCCGTGCCGGCCAACTTCCGCCACACCCGCAGGCCCGGCCCGGTATCGCCGGCCTGCCAGGCGCGGACCGCCCCCGGCAGGTCCGAGGCGCCGAGCAGCCGGCGCAGCGTACGGGCGAACTCCGACTGTTCGCCGGTCGGCAGGAAGCGCATCAGCGGCGGCCCTTCGGGAGGCCGAGCAGCCGCTCGGCGATGACGTCGCGCTGGATCTCGTTCGTGCCCGCGTAGATGGGGCCCGCCAGGGAGAACACCCACGGCTCGGTCCATTCCCCGTCGGCCAGCTCGCCGTCCGGGCCGAGCAGGTCCAGCGCCGTCTCGTGCAGGGCGATGTCGTACTCGCTCCAGAACACCTTGTTGAGGCTGGACTCGGCGCCGATGGCCGCGCCCGCCGCGAACCGCGAGGCGTTCGCCCAGGTGAACAGCTCGTAGGCGCGGGCCCCCGCCACCGCGTCCGCCACCCGGTCCCGCAGCGCACCGTCCTGCGGCCCGCCGCCCCGCACCCGCCAGAGTGCGGCCAGCCGGCCCGCCGCGGCCAGGAACCGTCCGGGGGAGCGCAGGGTCAGCCCCCGCTCGTTCCCGGTGGTGGACATCGCGATCCGCCAGCCCTGCCCCGGCTCCCCGATCACGTCCCGGTCCGGCACGAAGACCCCGTCGAGGAAGAGTTCGGCGAAGGCGGGCTTGCCGTCGAGGCGCCCGATCGGCCGGACCGACACGCCCGGCGCCCGCAGGTCGAACATCAGGTACGTCAGCCCCTGGTGCGGCCGGGCCGCCTCCGGGTCGGAGCGGAAGATCCCGAAGGCCCGGTCGGCGAACGCGGCCCGCGAGGACCAGGTCTTCTGCCCGGACAGCAGCCAGCCACCGTCCGTGCGGACCGCCCTGGAGGCCAGCGACGCGAGGTCGGAGCCGGCCTCCGGCTCGGACCACGCCTGCGCCCAGACCACCTCCCCGCTCGCCATGGAGGGCAGCACCCGGGCCCGCTGCTCCTGTGTCCCGTGCTCGAACAGGGTGGGCGCCAGCAGGCTGATGCCGTTCTGGGCGACCCGGCCGGGCGCGCCCGCGGCCCAGTACTCCTCCTCGAAGACCAGCCACCGCTCGATGTCCGCGCCCCGGCCCCCGTACTCCTCGGGCCAGGACACCACCGACCAGCGGTCCGCGTACAGCTCCGCCTCCCAGGCGCGGTGGGCGGCGAAGCCCTCCTCGGTCTCCAGGGAGGGCAGCGGGGAGGCGGGGACGCGGCGGGCGAGCCAGTCCCGGGCCTCGGCCCGGAAGGCCTCCACCTCCGGCGGATGGGTCAGGTCCATCAGGCGCTCGCCTCCCCGCTTCCCTAACAAGTGTTTGGTAGGTTAACGTGCGGGCGTGACCGGAGTCGAGGGCGCCGCCGCCGGAACCGCTGCCGGCCGTACGGACGCGGACCCCGCCGCAGGCGCAGGCGCCGAGGAGGCACCGACGTGAACACCCCCGCACCACCCACACCACCCGACCCCGTCCCCGAATTCGTCCCCGCCCCCGTCGCCGGGCACGGGCTGCTCGACGGCCGCAGCGCCGTCATCACCGCCGCCGCCGGAGCCGGCATCGGAGGCGCCACTGCCCGCCGCTTCCTCCAGGAAGGCGCCCGCGTCGTCCTCGGCGACGCCCACGCCCGCCGGCTGAAGGAGACCGAGGAGGCGCTCGGCGCCGAGTTCGGACCGGACCGCGTCACCTCCCTGCCCTGCGACGTCACCGACGAGGCCCAGGTCCAGGCCCTCTTCGCGCACGCCGAACGCACCCACGGACGCCTCGACATCGTCGTCAACAACGCCGGCCTCGGGGGCACCGCCGCCCTCGTCGACATGACCGACGACCAGTGGGGCAAGGTCCTCGACGTCACCCTGGGCGGCACCTTCCGCTGCACCCGCGCGGCCCTGCGCTCCTTCAAGGCCGCCGCCGAAGCCCGGTCCGCACCGCCCCCGCCCGGCGGCGGCGCCATCGTCAACAACGCCTCCGTCATCGGCTGGCGCGCCCAGGCCGGCCAGGCCCACTACGCCGCCGCCAAGGCCGGGGTGATGGCCCTGACCCGCTGCGCGGCACTGGAGGCGGCCGCGTTCGGGGTACGGGTCAACGCGGTCGCGCCCAGCCTGGCCGTGCACCCGCACCTGGCGAAGGTCACGAGCGAGGAACTGCTGCGCGAGCTGACGGCCCGCGAGGCCTTCGGCCGGTACGCCGAGCCCTGGGAGGTCGCCAACGTCATCGTCTTCCTGGCCAGCGGCTACTCCTCGTACATGACCGGCGAGACCGTGTCGGTCAGCAGCCAGCGGGCCTAGCCCGAGAATGGGCGCGTGCCAACGAACGAGACGACGAACGAGACGACGAACGAGACGACGGGCAAGACGACGGACGGGACGACGGACAGGGCGACGGACAGGGCGACGGGCAAGAAGAAGGCCCCGGCGGCGGCCACCCCCGAACGCCGCCGCGAACTCCTCGACACCGCCGCCGAGGTGTTCGCCGCCCAGGGCTACAACGCCACCACCGTCCGCAGGATCGCCGATGCCGCCGGCATGCTCGCCGGCAGCCTCTACTACCACTTCGATTCCAAGGAATCGATGCTCGACGAGATCCTCTCCACCTTCCTGAACGAGCTGTGGGAGGGCTACGACGCCGTCCTCGCCGCCGGGCTCGGCCCCCGGGAGACCATCGAGGCCCTCGTCACCGAATCCTTCCGCGAGATCGACCGGCACCGCGCCGCCGTCGCGATCTACCAGAAGGAGGCGCGCCACCTCACCGACCAGCCCCGCTTCCACTACCTCGCCGCCTCGCAGGCCAAGTTCGAGAAGGCCTGGCTGGGTACGCTGGAACGCGGGGTCGCCGCCCGGGTCTTCCGGGCCGACCTCGACATCCGCCTCACCTACCGCTTCGTCCGCGACACGGTGTGGGTGGCGGCGTCCTGGTACCGGCCGGGAGGACAGCACAGCCCCGAGGAGATCGCCCGCCAGTACCTGTCGATGGTCCTGGACGGGATCTCCCTGCGCAGCTGACCCGCGACCCCCGCGGGCCACGACCGGAGGAGCCGCCATGCCCGAGGCCTACATCGTCGACGCCGTACGCACCCCCGTGGGGCGGCGCGGGGGAGGGCTCAGCGCCGTCCACCCGGCCGACCTGGGCGCGCACGTCCTCACCGCCCTCGTCGAGCGCACCGGGATCGACGCGGCCGCCGTGGACGACGTGGTCTTCGGCTGCCTCGACACGGTCGGCCCGCAGGCCGGGGACATCGCCCGGACGGCCTGGCTGGCGGCGGGACTCCCCCAGGAGGTGCCCGGCGTCACCGTGGACCGCCAGTGCGGCTCCTCCCAGCAGGCCGTCCACTTCGCGGCCCAGGGCGTACTGTCCGGCACCCAGGACCTGGTGGTCGCCGGCGGCACCCAGAACATGTCGATGATCCCCATCGCGTTCGCCTCCCGGCAGGCGGCCGAGCCGCTCGGCCTGACCGAGGGCCCGTACGCGGGCAGCACCGGCTGGCGGGCCCGCTACGGCGACGCCCCCGTCAACCAGTTCCACGGCGCCGAGCTGATCGCCCGCACGTGGGGCATATCCCGCCGGGACATGGAGGAGTACGCGCTCCGCTCCCACCAGCGGGCGCTCCGCGCGATCGACGAGGGCCGTTTCGACCGCGAGACCGTCCCGTACGGGGACGTCGAGCACGACGAAGGCCCCCGCAGGGACACCAGCCTGGAGAGGATGGCCGCACTGAAGCCGGTCGTCGACGGCGGCACGATCACCGCGGCGGTCTCCTCCCAGGTCTCCGACGGAGCGGCGGCCCTGCTGATCGCCTCCGAGCGGGCCGTCGCCGAGCACAGCCTGCGCCCGCGGGCCCGCATCCACCACCTGTCGGTCCGCGGCGAGGACCCCATCCGCATGCTGTCCGCCCCGATCCCGGCCACCGCCCGCGCCCTGAAGAAGACCGGCATGTCCCTCGACGACATCGACCTCGTGGAGATCAACGAGGCCTTCGCCCCGGTCGTCCTGGCCTGGCTGAAGGAGACCGGCGCCGACCCCGAGCGGGTCAACGTCAACGGCGGCGCGATCGCCCTGGGGCATCCGCTGGGCGCGACCGGCGTGAAGCTGATGACCACGCTGCTGCACGAACTGGAGCGCACCGGCGGCCGCTACGGCCTCCAGACGATGTGCGAAGGCGGAGGTCAGGCCAACGTCACGGTCATCGAGAGGCTGTGACGCAACCGGGCCGGGGGCCCGTCCCCCGGCCCCGGTGAAGTGTGCTAGCTTAGGTGGCGTTGCAGTTGTGGTACCCATGAACTCTATGTGCGCCTGACGGGAATGTTCCTCAGGCGCTTTTATTGTTTTCTCGCCGGAATCACCGGATGGGGCCCTGCCGCCTGATCAGGGAGATTCGCCATGGCACTTGGCACCGTGAAGTGGTTCAACTCGGAAAAGGGCTTCGGCTTCATCGAGCAGGACGGCGGCGGCCCGGACGTCTTCGCCCACTACTCGAACATCGCCACCCAGGGCTTCCGCGAGCTCACCGAGGGTCAGCGCGTGTCCTTCGACGTCACGCAGGGCCAGAAGGGCCCGCAGGCCGAGAACATCCTGCCTGCCTGACGCACACCACCCGCCGGGGTCCGCACCGAGAGGTGCGGGCCCCGGCTTGCGTGCTGTCCCGATCTTTCCTGCATGCTGTCCTGACCTTTGTCGTACCTGCCGGTTTCAGAAGGGCCCTCTCGCATGACCAGCTCCAGCTCCGCACGACCCAGCCGCCGCCCCACCCGGGGTCGAGGCGCGGCCCAGGGACGTCCGAAGGCTGGTGCGGAGCGGCAGAAGTCTGCGTCCGTCGCCTCCAGGCCCCAAGAGTTCACCATGCCCGAGCCGGTCGTGCCCGCACTTCCGCCGGCCGTCGCCTTCGAGGACATGGACCTGCCCGAGGCGCTGCTGAAGACCCTCGCCGCCCAGGGCGTCACCGAGCCGTTCCCCATCCAGGCCGCCACGCTCCCGAACTCCCTCGCCGGCCGTGACCTGCTCGGCCGCGGCCGCACCGGCTCCGGGAAGACCCTCGCCTTCGGCCTGGCCCTGCTCGCCCGCACCGCCGGCCGCCGCGCCCAGCCGAAGGCGCCGCTCGCGCTGGTCCTCGTACCGACCCGCGAACTCGCCCAGCAGGTCACCGACGCCCTCACCCCGTACGCCTCGTCCCTGAACCTGCGCATCGCGACCGTCGTCGGCGGCATGTCCATCAACCGGCAGGCCGGCGCCCTGCGCCGCGGCGCCGAGGTGCTCGTCGCCACCCCCGGCCGCCTGAAGGACCTCATAGACCGCGGCGACGCCGTCCTCGACCAGGTCTCGATCACCGTCCTGGACGAGGCCGACCAGATGACCGACATGGGCTTCATGCCCCAGGTCACGGCCCTGCTGAAGCTCGTCGAGCCCGACGGCCAGCGGCTGCTGTTCTCGGCCACCCTCGACAAGAACATCGACAAGCTCGTCAAGATGTTCCTCACCGACCCGGTCGGCCACTCCGTCGACCCGTCGGCGGGCGCGGTCACCACCATGGAGCACCACGTCCTCTACGTCATGGACGAGACCGACAAGCGGGCCGTGGCGACCCGCATCGCCGCCCGCGACGGCCGCGTGATCATGTTCGTGGACACCAAGCGCGGCGTCGACCGCATGGTCAAGCGGCTCCTCGCCGACGGCGTGCGCGCCTCAGGTCTGCACGGCGGCCGCTCGCAGCCGCAGCGCAACCGGACCCTCGACTGGTTCAAGACGGGCGAGGTCACCGCGCTGATCGCCACCAACGTGGCCGCCCGCGGCATCCACATCGACGACCTCGACCTCGTCGTCAACGTGGACCCGCCCACCGACCACAAGGACTACCTGCACCGCGGTGGCCGCACCGCCCGCGCCGGCGAGTCCGGCAGCGTCGTGACGCTCGTGCTGCCCGACCAGAAGCGGGACATGTCCCGCCTGATGTCGGACGCCGGGATCGCCCCGCGCACCGCCCAGATCAAGTCCTCCGACGAGGAACTGACCCGGCTGACCGGCGCCCGGCTGCCCTCCGGCATCCCCGTCGTCCTGGAGGTGCCGCAGCCCACCCCGCCCAAGCCGCGCAGCGGCGGCCGCTCCGGTGCCGGTTCCGGCTCCTCCGGGTCGGGTTCCGGTTCGGGCGGCGGCCGGCGCCGCTCCGGCAGCCGTGGCCGCAGCGGCGGACAGGGCGGCGACCGGGCCGGCGGGCAGGGCTCGACCGCCGCGACCGCCGCGTCCGCCGCCGGCACGGGCGAGTCCCGCCCGCGCCGCCCCCGTGGCGCCGCGGGCCGCAACGGCACGCCCCAGGGCGGCGGCCGCTCCGGCGGTGCCCGCTCGGGTGGTGCCCGCTCGGGCGGAGCCGGCGCGGGCCGCCGCTCCGGCGGCGCCGCCTAGCGGACCAGCCGGGACTGGAGCTTCGCCAGCGTGCGCAGGTCCAGTCCCAGCCCCTGCGTCAGGTAGCCGTAGAAGCCGCCGTAGTCCGCCTCCAGCCGGGCGTTCGCCGCGTCCAGGTAGTCGCCGCGGACCTCCTGGAGCGGGATCAGCAGGTCCGGGTTCTGCATCCGGCCCGACTGCTTGAGCGCCTCCCGCAGCCGGGCGTCGTACGCCGCCCGGAAGGCGTTCGACGCCAGGTAGTCGCGTACCGCGGTCTCCTCGGGCACGGCCAGGGCGCGCAGCAGCACGTAGCTCAGCCAGCCCGTCCGGTCCTTGCCCGACGTGCAGTGGAACAGCAGCGGCCCGCTGCCCTCCGCCAGCTCGCGCAGGGTCGCCCCGAACTGCGCCCGGTTCTCCGGGGAGGTCACGAACGTGCGGTAGACGTCCCGCATGTAGGCCTCGGCGCGGCCGCCGCCGAGGACCTCCTCCTGCCGGGCGGGGTCGCCGCTGCCGATCACGCCGACGAGGGTGGCGAACAGGCCGAGGTCGCTGACCGGGCGGGAGACCGGGGCCGGGCCTGCGGGCAGCCGGTCGGGGCCGTCGTACTGGACCTCCAGGGGGATGCGGAAGTCCACGACCTTCGCCAGGCCCAGCCCGGAGACGGTGGTGACGTCCGCGGGCGTCAGCCGGTTCAGCGCGTCGGAGCGGTAGACCAGGCCCTGGCGGACCTGACCGCCGGTCCAGGTGCGGTACCCGCCGAGGTCGCGGACGTTGACCGCGCCCTGGAGGGGGATCTGGCGGATCGTTTCCGCCGCGGTCCCGGCACCGGCCGTCTGCCGCAGCTGTGCGGCCGCGGGCGGCCCGGCGTACCCGGCGTGCGCGGCGTACCCGGCGTGCCCGGCGTGTGCGGCGTGCGCCGCGGCCGGCACGGACGCCGCGGTGAGGGCGGCGACGCAGGCGAGCGCCGCGGTGACGGCCGCCGTCGCGGTCGCGGGACGGGTTCGGACACGGCTCATCGGTGTCGACTCCTGTGGCACAGAAGGGGATCACCCTGCCGGCGGCAGGGTACCGGACACGTGCAGCTGTTCCAGCCGGGCCAGCACGGACTCCGCCTCGGCCATGACCCGGCCGACGAGCTCCGCACACGACGGCAGGTCCCCGATCACACCGGCGACCTGGCCCGATGCCATGACGCCGAGGTCCGTACGGCCCTCGACCATGGACGCCTTGAGGAGCATGGGGGTGTTCGCGGCGAGCAGCACCTGGCTCCAGGACAGGTCCTTTCCGTGCTTCATCGCCAGCCCGTCGCGCACCATCCGCGACCAGGACAGGCCCGACAGCTTCCGGAACCCGGCCGCGTGCCGCACCGCCCGCAGCAGCGCCCCGGCCCGCCCCGACCGCTCCAGGGCGGCGACCAGCTCGGTGCGCAGCATCCGGTGCGGCAGCCCGTCCACGGCCGTCGTGACCGTGACGTCCTTGACGCCGGCCGCCAGGTAGCGGGCCTTGACCGCGTCCGGCACCGTCGAATCGGACGTCAGCAGGAACCGGGTGCCCATCGCGATGCCCGCCGCCCCGTACGACAGCGCCGCGACCAGGCCGCGGCCGTCGTGGAAGCCGCCCGCCGCGACCACCGGGATGTCCACGGCGTCGACCACCTGCGGCAGCAGCACCGTCGTCGCCACGTCCCCGGTGTGCCCGCCGCCCTCGCCGCCCTGCACGATCACCGCGTCGGCCCCCCAGGCCGCGACCTTCTCGGCGTGCCGGCGGGCCCCGACCGACGGGATCACCACCACGCCCGCGTCCTTCAGCCGGGCGATGAGCTCCTTCGACGGCGCGAGCGCGAACGACGCGACTCGTACGCCCTCCTCCACGATCAGCCGCACCCGCTCGGCCGCGTCCCCCGCGTCCGCCCGCAGGTTGACCCCGAACGGGGCGTCCGTACGGGACTTGACCTCGCGCACCGCCGCCCGCAGCTGCTCCGGCGTCATCGTCGCCGACGCCAGGACGCCCAGCGCCCCGGCCCGCGCCGCCGCCGACACCAGCCGGGGCCCCGCCACCCAGCCCATGCCCGTCTGCACGATCGGGTGGCGCACCCCGACCAGCCCGGTCAGTGCCGTCTCCACGGCCCTCAGCCCCGCACTTCCCGCTCGCGCAGGCCCTCGGGATCGAGGACGTCGCGGATCAGCCGCAGCTCCTCCCCGGTCGGCTCGCGCGTGTACGGGACCTCCTCGGGCACGGCCAGGGCGAACCCGGTGGCCGCCCGGACCTCCTCGACGGTCACCCCCGGATGGAGGGAGGCCAGCCGCATCGACCGGTCGGGCGTCGCGAAGTCGAAGACCCCCAGGTCGCTGACCACCCGCGGGATCCGGTGGAAGCGGGTCACCCCGGCCGCGGCCGCCCGGTCGTACCCGACCCCGCTGACCATGTCGACCCGGGCGACGAACACCCGCGGCAAATGCCGGGGCACCCAGTAGCTCACCGGGTTGTTGAGGGTGTTCACGGGCGCGCCGCGGACCCCGAGGAGCTGGCGGGCCGGCCGCTCCCAGTCGCCGATGCAGGAGATGTTCTGGTTGCCGAACCGGTCGAGTTGGCTCGCGCCCATCATCACGTGCCGCCGCCCCCCGGTGACCATCGTGAGGTGGCGGCGGTACGGCAGCCAGCCCTCGACCTCCCCGTCCGGCCCGAGCAGCAGGGCCTCGCCGTCGGTCAGCAGCAGGTCGGGGGAGAAGGTCCGGCGCGCCAGGCGGGCCCCCAGCGAGGGGATCAGGCCCATCGGGCTCGCGAGCACCTCGCCGTCACCGCGCCATGCCTCGGCGCAGGCGATCACGCAGTACTCGGCACGGCTCGGGGCGGGGGAGCGGGGTGCGGGAGGGGGTACGGGTGTGGTCAACGCTGCTCCTCGTGCCAGGCCCGGACCGCGCTCTGGTACGCCTGCTCGTCCGGCCCCGACAGGAAGCGGGCGGCGAACTCGGGCCAGGGGGTGGTCGCGTACAGCTGCTGGAAGGGCTCGTCGCGCCCGTGGTCGGGGACGCAGGAGGTGAAGTGGGCGCCGTTCGGGGTCTCCACGACCCCGGTGACGCTGTGCCGGCTGACCAGCAGGGACTGCGGCGGTCCGGCCTTGGCGAGGTCGGCGGTCGCGACGAGCTGCTCGCAGGAGACGTACGCGGTGTCGGCCGCCTCGCAGAACAGGTCGTCGAAGTACGGGTCCGGGCCCAGGTACTGGCCGTTGCCGTACCGGTCGGCGCGGTTCAGGTGGACGAGCGCCGCGTCCATCCGCAGGGCGGGCACGGCGACGAACTCCTCGCCGTCGGCGTACGGCGAGGTGACGGTCCGCAGGTGCGGGTTGACCCGCATGACGTCGGAGCCGAGGCCGGCGCGCACGGGCAGGAACGGCAGCCGGTTGGCGGCGGCGTGCAGGCCCCACATGAACATGGCCTCGTCGAGCTCGGTCAGGGCGAGGGCGCCGCTCTCGCGGGCGGCACGGAAGTGCGGCTCCAGCGCAATGGAGTCGAGGGTGGCGAAGGGGGCCACGAGGTGGCGGATCCGGCCCGCGGCCGCGAGCAGGCCGACGTCGGGACCGCCGTACGAGACCACGGTCAGATCGGTGATCGGGGAGCGGAGCAGTGCCCGCACCAGGGCCATGGGCTTGCGCCGCGACCCCCAGCCGCCGATCCCGAGCGTCATCCCGCTGCGCAGCCGCCCCACGACCTCCTCGGGCGCCATCACCTTGCCGCTGTCGGCCGTCATGCGCTCCCCGCCTTCCCGAAGGTGTCGCGGACCCGGTCGGCCACCCCGCTGAGGTTGGCCTCGAAGGTGAACCCCTGCTCGAAGCGGTAGCTGCGGCGCACGTCCACCGGGTCGATGCCGTTGATCGCCGCCTTGGCCAGCCGGATCAGGTACCCGTCCTTGCGGGCGATCTCGGCCGCCAGCGCCAGGGCCGCCTCCCGCAGCCGCTCCCGCGGGACCACCTCCCACACCGACCCGTGCCCGTGCAGCTCGGCCGCGGTGGCGGTGCGCGAGGTGTAGTACAGGGCGCGCATCAGGTGCTGCGGGACCAGCCGGGCCAGATGGGTCGCCGCGCCGAGCGCACCCCGGTCCAGCTCGGGCAGGCCGAACGTGGCGTCGTCGGAGGCGACGACCGCGTCCGCGTTGCCGACGAGCCCGATGCCGCCGCCCAGGCAGAACCCGTGCACGGCCGCGACCACCGGCACCTCGCACTCGTACACGGCGGCGAACGCCTCGTAGCAGCCCCGGTTGGCGCCGATCAGGCGGTCGTGCCCCGGGTCCTGCTGCATCTCCTTGATGTCGACCCCGGCGTTGAAGCCGCGCCCCTCGGCGGCCAGCACCACGCACCGGTGGTCCGGGTCGCGGCCGGCGGCGCGCACGGCGTCGGCGAGCTCGTACCAGCCCCGGACGGGCAGCGCGTTGACGGGCGGGAAGTCGACGGTGACCAGTGCGATGCCCTTGCCGGGGCGTGAGGTGGAGACACCCATGAACGCATCAGCTACCTTTCCACCAAACGTTTGTTAGGTGTTCGCGAGGAAGGTAGCAGCCCATGGAGCTCGACGGGAGGGTCGCCGTCATCACCGGCGGCACCCGCGGCGTCGGCGCCGGCATCGCCCGGTCGTTCCTCGAAGCCGGAGCGGACGTCGTCGTCTGCGCCCGCCGACCACCCGACCGGCCCGTCACCGCGGCCGGCCGCACAGCCGCCCACGTCCCGCTCGACCTGCGCGAACCCGCCGCCGTACAGGACTTCTTCGACACGTTCGCCCGCCGCCACGGACGCCTCGACTGCCTGGTCAACAACGCCGGCGGCACCCCGTACCGGCCCCTGGCCGACGGCGCGGCCGAACGCCACGCCCGGGTGTTCGAGCTCAACCTGCTCGCCCCCCTGACCGCCTCGCTCGCCGCCTACCCGCTGCTGCGCGCCGCCCGCGGCTCGCTGCTGATGGTCGGCAGCGTCAGCGGCTCCCGGCCCTCGCCGGGGACCGCGGCGTACGGGGCCGCCAAGGCGGGCCTGGAGCACCTGGCGCGCTCCATGGCGGTCGAGTGGGCGCCCGAGGTACGGGTGAACACCCTGGTCCTGGGCATGGTGCGGACCGAGCTGGCGCACCTGCACTACGGGGACGCCGCCGGGATCGCCGCGGTGGCGGCCACGGTCCCGCTGGGCCGGCTGGCCGAGCCGGCGGACGTCGGCGCGGCGGCGGTGTTCCTGGCCTCGGGGCGGGCGGGGTACGTGAGCGGGGCGAGCCTGCTGGTGCACGGGGGCGGCGAACGCCCGGCGTTCCTGGACGCGGCAACGGTCAACAAGGAGGACTGACATGGCGGATGGCACGGCGGACGGCACGGCACGCGGCATGGCGCGGGGGCGGGTCGTCGTGGTGACGGGCGCGGGGCGGGGGCTGGGCCGGGCCCATGCGCTGGCCTTCGCGGCGGAGGGCGCCAAAGTCGTCGTGAACGACCTGGGCGTGGGCCGGGAGGGAGAGCCCGGTGCGGACGGCGGCGCGGACGGTTCCGGCGGCACGGTCGATGCCGGCGGCGCGGACGGTGCCGCCGGTGCAGTCGGCCCGGCGGCGCAGGTCGTCGCGGAGATCCGGGCGCGCGGCGGCGAGGCGGTGGCCCACGGCGGGGACATCGCCACCGCGCAGGGCGCGGCCTCGCTGGTCGACTGCGCACTGGACGCGTTCGGCCGGCTGGACACCCTGGTCAACAACGCGGGCTTCCTGCGCGACCGGATGCTCGTCAACCTGGCGGAGGACGACTGGGACGCGGTGGTGCGGGTGCACCTCAAGGGGCACTTCCTGCCGCTGAAGCACGCGGCGGTGTACTGGCGCGCGGAGGCGAAGGCGGGCCGCAGGGTCGCGGCGAGGGTGGTGAACACCTCGTCGGGCGCGGGCCTGGCCGGTTCGGTCGGGCAGGGCTGCTACAGCGCGGCCAAGGCGGGCGTCCTCGGGCTGACGCTGGTCGCGGCCGCGGAGCTGGGCCGGTACGGGGTGCAGGTCAACGCCATCGCCCCGGCCGCGCGGACCCGGATGACGGAGGAGGTCTTCGCGCGGACGATGGCGGCGCCGGGGGAGGGGAAGTTCGACGCGATGGCCCCGGAGAACGTCTCCCCGCTGGTGGTGTGGCTCGGCAGCGACGCCTCGGCGGGGGTCACGGGCCGCGTCTTCGAGACGGAGGGCGGCCGGATCACGGTGATGGAGGGCTGGCAGCCCGGCCCCACCGCCGACCGCGGCGCCCGCTGGACCCCGGCGGAGGCCGGCGAGGCCGCGGTGGGTCTCCTGGCCGCGGCCCGGCCGCCGTACCCGGTCTACGGGGCCGAAGCGGCACCGTGACGCCGGGCTTCGGGGAACGGGGCCACAGGGCTACAGGGGCCCCGGGGCTACCGGACCCCGGACACGGAGCGGCCCCGGCCCCCTGGCGAGGGGTCGGGACCGGTCCGGCACTCGTGCGATGACGTATCACTACCCACTGCACCCCCTCGCCGAACCGCTTCCGGGCCGACAAGTTGTGCGGTGCATCCGACGGACGCACGTGTTCCGGCCGACCGGGCCGGGCAGGCCGGGTGCATGGACTGGCCGCGTGTCTTGCTGTGGACCTGCCTGGCGTACATCGCCGTCAGGATCGCCGTCGTGGAGATCCGTTCCAGCCGCGCCCGGCCGCGTGCCACCGGAGAGGGGAACGACGGCGTCGCCGACGAGGCCTGACCGCTCCCGGTCCGGGAGGTGAGGTGCCCGGCCGTGCGCCGCGGCCCGCCCGCTAGGTGTCGCAGTCCAGGACGGTCCGGCACAGCCCGCACCGGGCCCGCAGGCGCCCCGCCACCGGCAGCCGGAGCCGCTGCCCGCACACCGGGCAGCCGAAGGTCACCCGCAGCTCGCCGCCGTGCCGCTCGAAGCGGTACCCGGGGGCGGCGCCGCCCCCGGTGGGGCCGGAGCGGGCGGCACCGGAGACGACCGCCGCCCCGC